>NZ_JBHXTM010000007.1:107253-157546 GCF_042677325.1 Streptomyces sp. NPDC127117 | reverse complement strand
CGGTACGGGCCCCCCCACAACCCCGGGGGGGGGGGGTTCCCCTCCCCGCGGGGCCCTACTTCGTTCGGATCCCCCCCCCCCTGGGGCCCGCCACCCGCGCCCCCTCCGGGGCCCCGGGCCCCTGTCGTTGTGCGGCTACAGCAGGTGGTCCGCCTTGCCCGCCTTGATGTCGCGGATCAGTTGCTGGAGTGCTTCGCGGCTGTCGGTGAGGCAGTTCTCCTCCGCGCCGGCGACAGCTATGTAGCCGTGGCCTTCGGTGTCTGTGCCGAGCCTGAAGCAGTTGTTTCCTTCGCCGCAGTTGGGTTCTTCCCAGTTGATGTCCGACATGCTGAACGTCCCTAGAGTTGGCCGGAGATGGCGTGGATGAAGTCTCTGGACGCGACGGAGGACAGTGACGCGTCCTCCATCCAGTCCAGGTGCGCGCGGTACTTGGTCAGCTGAGCGTCAGCGTGCATGAACTCGGGTCCGTGAGCCGAATCGAGCTGCACGGTGTCGAGTTGGGGTACGACGCCGTGGGCGTAGAGCAGTGCGTGCCCGGCTCCGGGGAATGCTCCTCGGTCGACCGGGATCACCCGTACATCGATGTGCTCGCGCTCCGACATCTCGCACAGGTGGTGCAACTGTTCACGGGTGACCTCCCGGCCGCCGAACTGCATGCGTAGGGCGGCTTCATGTACGTACCCCACGTAGGCGACGGGAATTTCGCGGTCGAGTACCTGCTGCCGCTCCATCCGCTGCGCCACTCGCAACTCGATCTCCAGGCGGGACAGTTCGGGCAGGACAGCGCCGAACACCGCGCGGGCATATCCATCAGTGTGAAGCAGGCCGGGTAGATGGACGGTCTGGGCCGTGCGGATGCGTGTGGCGTGCCATTCGAGTTCGGCGATGTCCAGAAGGCCCGGGGGAAGTGTGCCTCTGTACTGCTCCCACCAGCCGCGCTCACATTGCTCGGCCATCTCGACGAGGGCATCCACGTAAGGTGGTTCTGCGCAGGCGTAGTTGCAGGCCAAGGTGCGGATGCGTGCAGGAGTGATCGGGCGAACGCCGACCTCCATGTTCGAGATCTTCGTACGGTCGACGCCCAGCAGTCCTGCCGCGTAGGCGGTGGTTGCCTCGGCTGCTACGCGCATCTTGCGCAGTTCGGCACCGAGTCGCTTCTGGCGTTCTGTCGGAGTGGCGCTGCTCGGCATGGGCCCTCTCTTCCGCGGACTGTGTGCACAGTCTGCCGCTGCACGGGTCGCCCAGTCCAACAAGCGGGAGGCAATTGCCTCCAAGCGTGTGACATGAGTGCCATCGCTGCACTACCTTGGGTGACGCACCGCTCACACAGCGCCGACGAGCCGGAAGTGCATCACGCGGTCCTGCCCTCAGCCTCCTGCCCTGGGAGGGGCGGTGCCGCGTCAGGGAGACAGGCCACTGCTCGTCCACAACACAACAACGTGAGCCACTCGTGCGCGCCCACGCGAAAGAGAGACGCCGCCAACTCGCCATCCGCACCAGGGGAGTCAGTCATGCACGTATCCGCCTTCGCCGCGCTCTGTCCGGCCGTCACCGCCGGGACAGGTCCGCAGGCCACCCCGCATCCCCATCTCGCCCTCCGCTCCGACCCCGCGCAGGCGCACTCCCGGCCCTGTCTGCGTTCCAACGGCCATCCTGGGCGTGGGGTCTCGCTGAGTTTCACGCTCCCCGGTGACGCCCGTAGCGCGTTCATCGGCCGGACCGTGGTGGCCACTGCCCTGGAGGCGCACGGGCTCGCCCCGTACGTCTGGCCCGCCACGCATGCCGTGGGCGAACTGGTCGCGGTCACCGCCGGAATGAGCCCGGGGAAGGAGCTCTACGTATCCCTGCGCCACCGGGACGACGCGGTCCGGCTCCTCGTCTGGGATCAGCATCCGCATCACGCGGAACCCGACCTGGCCACGCTCTGTGAAACTCGGCGTCGGCGGGCGCTCTGGCTGCTCGCGGCCGTTGTGGACGACTGGGGCGGGGAATGGGGATGCGGCGAGGCCGAGCCGCCGCAGCGAGGCATCAAGTCGTGGGTCGAGTTGCCTCGTTGAGCTGTCCGGTGAGCGGATCGGCCGGTGCCCCGTGCGAGGCCGTAGTGGTGGACGTCCGCGCCTGCGCCCGTCACACGCACGCGGGGGCCGGTGCGTTCCCGCTCCGGCCCCCACTGCGCGATCGGGAAGGTGTTCAGCCCTTCGGCTGGGTGAAGCGGATGCGGTTGCCGAAGGGGTCGCGCAGGCCGCAGTCGGTTCCGTACGGGCGGTCGGTGGGCTCCTCGGTGAACTCGACACCCTGGGCCAGCAGCGTCTCGTACGTCTTGCGGCAGTCGTCCGTGGTGAGGATGAGCCAGCCGCCCATCGCCCCCTTGGTCACCAACTCGCGTACCTGCTGGGCCGTTTCCTCGGACATGGCCGGGGCGCCCGGCTTCTCCAGCAAGATCTGGCGTTCGGGGTGGCCGGGGACGCTGACGGTCAGCCAGCGCATGAAGCCCAGGCTCACATCGGCGCTGACCTCCAGGCCGAGCTTGCCGACGTAGAAGTCGAGGGCCTCGTCCTGGTCGAGGACGTAAATCTGCGATTGCGTGATGGCGTTGAACATGTGCATCACGCTACGGGGCGCGCTCGAAAAAAACTTATCCAGAACTGCTCAGCTGCTCGGGCGCATCCACGTCATGGTGAAGCACGTCGGGACGCCCGTGGCCGTCGCTTCCTTGCGGTACGTCCTGGGCGAGCGGCCGACGATGTCGTGGAACGTACGGCTGAACGTCCCCGGGCTGCCGAATCCGACCTCGTAGCAGATGTCCGTCACGCTGCGGTCGGTCTCCCGCAGCAGGAACATCGCCCGCTCGACGCGGCGGCGCTGCAGGTAGCGGTGGGGTGTCTCACCGAACGTGGCCCGGAACGTACGGGTGAAGTGGGCCTGGGACACATGCGCGATCCTGGCCAGGGCCGGCACGTCCAGCGGCTGGGCATAGGCGCGGTCCATCGCGTCCCGCGCCCGGAGCATGCGGCGGTTGGTCTCCTCCACGGCGCGGTTCACGGGACAATCACATCACAGGGCATCCGCCGGACCCGCCCTACCTGCCGTTGTCCTCCTGGCCGGCCCGTGCCCGCCCGGCTCGGTCCGGTCCGGTCCGGTCCGGTCCAGTCCGGTTCGGTCCGGCTCGGGGATGCCGTTTCGTGGAGGTACGCATCCAGCCCGGCGGCCCCGGACAGCATCGCGCGCCCCCGGGCCGACAGCCGGGCGTGCCAGTCGCGCAGGGCGGACTCCAGCGGTTCCGGCCCGCCCGCCGCACGCACCTGGGCGATCAGCGGGGCGATCTGCTCCAACGGGTAGCCACCCCGGCGGAGTTGGTGGGTCATCCTGGCGTCCCGTACGGCTGCCTCGTCGTAGACGCGGTAGCCGGTCCCCGGGTCGCGGCGCGGGTGAACCAGTCCGGCCCGTTCCCACTTGCGCAGCGTTGCGGGCCGGATTCCGAGCTTCCCGGCCAGCGGCCCGATGAAGGTCCCGCCGGACCCGGCCGTGGGAACGGATCCGGTGGCAGGAACGGGCCCGGTGGCGGGAACGGGCCCCGGCCCGGATGCCGCAGGCGGGCCGGGCGCCGCTGCGCCGCCCAGGTCCCGGAGGGCGCGCTCCACGGCACGGAGGGTCTGGCGGTCGTCGAGGAGCTGGGCGTGGCTCTCGTCGACGAGATGCAGCGCCTCGTCCACCGCGCCCCGGTTCACCGCCCGCATGATCGACGTCGCCGTCCGGTGGCCGTGGCCGGGGACCAGGGCGAGGAAGGCGCGCAGGGCCCCCGCGTGCAGCGAGGTGTAGGCGCGGTAGCCGTGGGGGGTGCGATCCGCGGCCGGGAGGATGCCGGCCTCCTCGTAGTTCCTGACCGCCTGCGTGGACAGACCGTGCTCGCGCGCCAGATCGACCGGCCTGAGCCGATCGCCGTTTTTAAGGTTCAGCCCCATGGTCCTGCCGGTATCGCGGGAAAGTTTCAACCGAAGGTTCAACGATAGCGTTGAAGGCATGGCTACCGACATCAAGGACATCGCCCGGGCCGTCGAGGCCGCCGCCGTCATGGGGATGCTCCCGGGACGGCCCCGGCTGCTCGCCCTGGGCGAGCCCACCCACGGTGAGGACACCCTGCTCGATGTGCGCAACGAGCTCTTCCGGCAGCTCGTCGAGGAGGAGGGCTACCGGACCGTCGCGATCGAGAGCGACTGCCTGATGGGCCGGATCGTGGACGACTACGTCACCTCGGGCACGGGCACACTCGACGAGGTCATGGAGCACGGCTTCAGCCACGGCTGGGGCGCCGCCGAGGGCAACCGCGAACTGGTGCGCCGGATGCGCGCCCACAACATCCGCGCCGACGACGACGGCCGGCCCGCGTCCGAGCGGCTCCGCTTCGCCGGGTTCGACGGCCCGCTGGAGATCACCCACGCCGCGAGCCCCCGGCAGGCCCTCACCGCACTCCACGGTCACCTCGCGGCCAGGGTGGACGCGGACCTGCTCCCCTGCACCGCGGAGACGCTCGACGACCTGCTCGGCGCAGACGACCGGTGGACCGAGCCCGCCGCGATGATGGACCCCTCCCGGTCCGTGGGACAGTCGGCCGAGGCCGGCCGGCTGCGGCTGCTCGCCGACGACCTGGTGGCGCTGCTCGACGCGCAGACACCGCACCTGATCGCGACGGACTCCCGGGACGACCGGGACCGGGCGCACCTGTACGGGCGTACCGCGATCGGCCTGCTGCGCTACCACCACTGGATGGCCGACCCCTCGCCGGCCCGCCTGACTCGGCTGGTGGGTCTGCGGGACCAGATGATGGCCCGCAACCTCCTCGCCCTCGCCGAACGCGGCCCCGTACTCGTCCACGCCCACAACTCTCATCTCCAGCGGGGGAGGAGCACGATGCGGATGGGCGGGGCGCCGCTGGAGTGGTGGGGCGCCGGCGCGCTGGTGAGTGCCCGGCTGGGGGAGGAGTACGCCTTCGTGGCGACGGCCCTCGGCACGATCCGGCACCAGGGGGTGGACACCCCGCCGCCGGACAGCGTCGAAGGACTCCTGTACGCGCTCCCGGAGGACCGGTACGTCCTCGACGCCGGCCGGCTGGCCGCCGCGCTCGGCGATACGCCGCCCGCTGCCCGCGTGTCGCCCTGGTTCGGCTACGCTCCGCTCGACCCGGCCCGTCTGGCGGACAGCGACGGGATCGTGTTCGTCAAGGACGTCCCAGGCGAGTAGCGGCGACCGCCGCGGGTCCTACGGCGTCGGGGTCTTGCCGCAGAACTCCGCCTCGATCACATCGACGTAGACCGCCCCGCTCCGCAACCAGTCACCGTTGATGTTGAACGTCAGCTGGTGCTTCCCGTCCTGAGTGCCGACCATCGCGGACAGGGAACCGTTCGTACGGCCGCTCTTGCCCACCACCTTCACACCGCAGGACAGCCGCGCGAACTCGACGCCGAGTCCGTACCCGGTCCCGTCGCCCAGCGGTACCTCGTCGAGCATCTCCGCCATCTGCGCGGGCGGCAGCAACCTGCCGCCCATCAGGGCGCGTTGGAAGCGGTTGAGGTCGCCTCCGGTGGAGATGACGTCGCCGGACGCGCCCAGCCAGGTCATGTTCTGTTCGGTGGCGTCATGGATCTCGGCGTCGGGGGCCTCCTGGTGGAAACGGGAGTAGCCGACGGGATGCGGGGCGGGCATCTGCGGCGCCGTGCCGGGGAACGACGTCCCGCGCAGCTTCAGCGGCCGGATGATGCGGAGGGTGGTCTCCTGCGCGTACGAACGGCCCGTCGCCTTCTCGATGACCATCCCGGCTATGACGTAGTTGGTGTTCGAGTACAGCGGCGTCCTCTCCGGGTCGGGGACCGGCGGGTGCTTCAGCGCGACCGCCACCAGCTCCTCGGGCGTATGGGTGTCGTACCGGTGCTCCGGGAAGCCGGGGCCCGCGGCGTCGTGCACGAACGCGGGGTCCGAGGCGTGGTCGGCGATTCCGCTGGTGTGGTTGAGGAGCCCGCGCAGGGTGATCCGGTCTCCGTCGTACCCGTTGCCCCGCACCAGGCCGGGCAGCCAGTGCTCGACCGTGTCGTCGAGGCTCAGCCGCCCCTCCGCCTCCAGCTGGAGCAGGACGGTCGCGATGAACGTCTTGGTGATGCTGGCCCCGCGGAAGTGGTCGCCGGGCGAGCGCTCGCGGCCGGTCGCGGTGTCGGCGTAGCCGGCCGCTCCGTACCAACTCCCCTTGCCGTCCCGTGTCATGGCGGCCACGCCGGGCAGCTCGCCCTTCTCCACCACGGCCCGCAACGCGGCACGGGTCGCCTCGTGCCCGGGTGCCGTGAACGCGGGGGCCGCTTGTGCGGAAGGGGCGAATGCGGCCGCTCCCACGGTCGCGGCCACCGCCAGGGCGAGCGAGGAGATACGCGCGGTCCGTTGCCTCATACGTTTTGCCTCCGGGTCACCGAGGGGGCGTGGTGTCGCCCCCCTGCGGTGCCTGTGACGCGTAACTCGGCCCCGGGGGTTGATCGTTGGCGCACCGGGGTGATCGCCGGTGCGGCCCCCGGCTCACCCCTTCGGGGCCCTGGCCGTGATCAGCAGGCCGGCGAGCAGGCTCCCCAGTACGGTGAAACCGACTGCCCACCAGAAGGCGACGGAGTATCCGCCCATGACCGCGGTGTTGACGTTGTCCACAGTGCCCGACAGTGCCGGCGGGAGATTATGCGGGCTGATGACGAAGCCGTTTCCGGCCGCCTCGACCAGCGGGGCGGGAACGTCCGACGCATGGGCCAGCCGCGCGGAGATCGCGGAGGCGAGGATGCTGCCGAACAGCGGCGCACCGGCCCAGTCGCCCAGATTCTGGGCCGCGCTGACCACCGCCGAGGTCCCGCCGGAATCCCGCGGGGCGACCCGCTCGGTCGCGGTGGCGAAGAGCGGGGTGAAGGCCATACCGGCACCGAAGCCGATGAGCAGCGTGCCGGGCAGTACCTGGGCGGCGTACGAGCTTTCGGCGTCGATCCCGGCCAGGATCGCCAGGCCGACCGCCGCGAGCAACAGGCCCGGCACGATCAGATTGCGGGGCGCCAGCCGGTGGTACAGGCGGGCGGAGACCTGGGTGGCGGCGACGACACCCGCGCCGGCCATGGGCAGCAGGGCCAGACCGGACCGGCCCATGGGGTAACCGCGGACGCCCTGCAGATACCTGGTCAGGATCATGAACGTGACGATCAGCACCAGACCGATGGAGGCCAGGGCGAGGAAGGAACCGACACGGTTGCGGTCCCTGAAGACGTACGGCGGAAGGAGCGGGTCGCGGGACCTGGTCTGCCACCACACGAAGGCCAGCAGCAGGAGGATCCCGCCGACGAGCAGGATCAGGGTCCGGGGAGTGGTCCAGCCGCCGGACCCGGACGCGCCGGCGGTCTCGGCCGCCCGGAAGCCGAGGACCAGTGCGGCGAACCCGGCGGAGCCGAGCAGCAGGCCCGGTACGTCGAGACGGGCAGGGGCGCGGTTCGAGCGGTCGTGCACCAGGCCCGCCGCGCAGATCGCGGTGATCACGGCGAGCGCGGTGACGGCGTACATGCCCACCCGCCAGCTCAGGTTCTCGGTCAGCAGGCTGCCCGCGAACACCCCGAACGCGACACCACCGGCGGCCGTCGCACCGTAGACACCGAAGGCCCTGCCGCGCTCCTTCGGCTCGGTGAAGCCGTTGACCACCAGGGACAGCGCGGACGACGAGATCAGCGCGGCGGTCACGCCCTGGAGGACACCCGAGCCGGTGAGCAGGGCGGACGAGGGGGCCAGGCCGCCGAGTGCGAAGGCGACCGCGAATCCGGCCAGGCCGGTGATCAACACCCTTTTGCGGCCCAACAGATCGGTGATGTGCCCGCTGAGCAGCAGCGTCACACCGAAGGCCAGCACATAGGCGGTGTAGGTACCGCCCAGGTCGTCGGCGGCGATGCCCAGGTCGGCGTGGACGGACGGCAGCGCGGCGTTCGTGACCCCCGTGCCGGTCAGTATCAGCAGCTGCGCCGACGCGGCCACGGCCAGCCCCCACCACCGCCTCGGATTCGGAGCAGGCGCACCCGGCGGGACGGTGGGCACCGGCATGCCGCCGGGCGCCGCGCCCACGGTCGGCGCGAACCCCGGTGACGGGTGGTGGCCCACCGGGGTCGTCGGGCTGTACGCGGGCTGCGCCGGAACCGGCCGGGCCTGAACCGGCACGCGCGGATCCGGCCGCGGGGCCCGCGTCTCCGGGGCGAAGTCCAGCAACTGTGCCGCATGGCGCCCGAGTTGGGCCAGCACCGAACCGGGCAGCCACTCACCGCCCTGGTCACCGGCCGTACGGGCGACCACCTCGGCGGGCGTGGGCCGCTGCGCCGGGTCCTTGTGCAGACAGGCGCGTACGAGGTCGACGAGCGACTCCGGTACACCGGTCAGGTCCGCCTCCTCCTCCGCGATCCGGAAGAGGTGCGCGTTCAGACCGGTCTCCGTGGCGCCGAAGAGGAGGCGGCCGGTGGCGGCGTGGACGAGGACGGCACCCAGGCAGAACACATCGCTGGCCGGGGTGAGTTCGAGGCCGCGCACCTGCTCGGGAGACATGAACCCGGGGGAGCCGATCAGCATTCCGGTGCGGGTGTGCAGGCTGTCCCCGGCGAGGCTGTCCATGGCCCGCGCGATCCCGAAGTCGATCACCCGCGGTCCGTCCACCGTCACCAGCACATTGGACGGCTTGAGGTCGCGGTGGATCAGGCCCGCGCCGTGCACCGACTCCAGGGCCGTGGCCAGACGGTTGGCGAGGGTGCGGACCGAGTGCTCGGGCAGCGGTCCGAAGTCCTTGGCGACCACGGTGGTCAGATCGGGCCCGGGGATGTACTGGGTCGCGACCCAGGGCACCTGCGCCTCGGTGTCGGCGTCGAGCACGGCCGCCGTCCAGGTCCCGCCCACCCGGCGGGCCGCTGCCACCTCACGCGTGAACCGCCTGCGGAATTCGGGGTGCTGGGCGTGCTCGGCCTGCACCACCTTCACGGCCACGGTCCGTCCGGCTTCGGAACGGCCGAGATACACCAGCCCCATGCCGCCCGCGCCCAGTCGGGCTATCAGGCGGTAGGGGCCGATGTGCGTCGGATCTTCTGCGGTCAACTGGTCCACGGCAGCAAGATAGTTGAGGTATCCAACCCGTGGTGCCGAGTCGCGATGAGCCGTGGGTGTACGCGGGCGTTTCCTCTCGGCATCAGCCGTTTCGTCGTTGCGGAGCGTCCGCCCGGTCGGGAGACGGCATGAGCGGCGGGCCGTCGGACTCCGCCGCCGAGGCGATCTTGCGCAGCAGGACCACGAGTTGCTCCCGCTCCGCCTCGTCCAGCGGGGCCAGGAGGGCGCGCTCGGTCTCCATCTGCTCGCCGATCGTGGAAGACCAGGCGTCGCACCCCTTGTCGGTCAGCACGACGAGCAGGCTCCGGCGGTCCTCCGGCGCGGGCTGCCTGGTCACGTAGCCGGACTTCGCCAGGCGGTCCACCCGGTTCGTCAGCGTTGCCGGATGGGTGCCCAGGCCCTCGGCCAGTTGCGTCGGTGTCATCCGGTACGGCTCGCCGGCGGAGCGCAGCCGCCAGAGGATCTCGTACTCCCACATCTTCAGCCTGCGCCGTGCGAGCCCGGCCTCCTTGCGGCCCTGGAGGTACTGGACCAGCATCTGCATCCGGGTGACGGCACCCTCGACCAGCGGATCCAGGTCGGGGACCTCCCGACGCCATCGGGCGATGTGCCGGTCGATCGAGTCGCTGCCGGGGGCCGGCTCGCGGGTGGTCTCCATGGCTCCAGCATAGGAGCAGTAGTTCCGATTCGGATATTTTGAAATCGTAGTAAGCTCCGGTCCTCGCTCCCGAGGCGGTTCCGGCGGCACCGGCGGCCATGCCATAACGCCACGCCGTGATCGCGTGGCAATGACGCCGTACGCCGTGACCGGCTTCGACGGCGCCCGCCCGCTCGACATGCCGATGAGTCCCGCCGCGCGTAGCGTGAAATCCCCGGCCGCGACGGCGCCACAGTCCCGCGCCCGAGCCCCCTCGGCCTTCGGAGGGCGGACATGAAACTCGGCCTGCACTACTGGAACTACTCGACACCGGCCGACCCGGCGCTCATCGCCCCCACCCTCGCGGAATCGGTGCGGGTCGCCGACCAGGCCGGGATCGCGTCCTTCAGTGCGATGGACCACTACTTCCAGATGGAGACCGGGCAGAGCGTCGCCGACGAACCGATGCTGGAGGGGTACACCACCCTCGGGTACGTGGCCGCGGTGAGCGAACGGATGACCCTCGGCCTGTTGGTCACGGGTGTGGTGTACCGGCACCCCGGACTGCTGGCGAAGATCGTCAGCAGCCTCGACGTGCTGTCCGGCGGCAGGGCCAGGCTGGGCATCGGCGCCTCCTGGTACGAGCGCGAGCAGTACGGGCTCGGCGTGCCGGTGGTCCCGGTCGCCGAGCGGTTCGAGCGGCTGGAGGAGACCATCCGCATCTGTCTCCAGATGTGGAGCGACGACAACGGCCCCTTCCGGGGCCGGCACTACCGGCTCACGGAGACGCTGTGCGTACCCGAGCCGATCGGCGGGCACCCACCGATCATGATCGGCGGCGGGGGCGAGCGGAAGACCCTGCTCCTGGTGGCCCGCTACGGGGACGCGTGCAACCTCTTCGCCACCGGCCAGGAGGAAGTGGCCCACAAGCTCGATGTGCTGCGGGCGCACTGCGAGGCGGAGGACCGTGACTACGACGCCATCACGAAGACCGTGATGTACGGCGGCCCGGTGCTGGACAAGCCGGCCGCGTTCCTCGCCGACGCGGAGGCGTACGCGGGCCTGGGCATCAGCGAGATCCAGGTGCTGCCCGACCGGCACCCGGTCAGCTTCACCCATCAGATCGCCGAACGCATCGCACCCGCCGTCGCCGGGATCGGATAGCCACCGGCGGGTGCGCCACGCGCCATGTCGGAACGGGCGGGCCTACACGCCGGTGGTGCCGTCCACGATCTCCCGGATCATGTCGAGGTGCCCGTTGTGCCGGGCGGTCTCCTCGATCAGATGCAGGACGATCCAGCGCAGATCCGGATGCCTGCCGTCGCGGCGCGGTTGCGCGGCCGGGGTGTCCAGGTCGGTGGCGGCGACCAACTCGCTGTAGCGGGTGGTCCGTTCCCGGTAGAGCGAAAGTACATCGGCGAGCGGCATGTCCACCGCGATGCGCATCTCGCGGTCCGGGTCCTCGTCGGTCCACGGACCCTCGTCCGGGCCGCCGAGGAAGATCACCTCGAACCAGTGGTACTCCACCCAGCTCAGGTGGTTGATCAGGCCGGCGATCGTCATCAGGGGCGAGCCGGGAAGCGGCGCCCTGCGGGCGTCCTGAGGCGAGACGCCCTCGCACTTCGCGCGTGCGGTGTCGCGGACATAGTCGAGAAAAGTGGCCAGCTGAGTGCGCTCGTCCCAGGCGGGAGGCGAATCGGTACGTGTCATCGTCGTACACGATGTGCGACGGGCCGTCCCCTGTCCACCGCATTGTCCAATGGGGCCCGCCCCTGGGTCCGTGGGCCCACGCCCCGGCGATCCGGCCTCATTACGCTCGTGCACGACCAACTGTGAGCCACCCGACCGGCGCCCGCCACGAGCGCCTGTCCGGCGTGCCCGCAGATATCTGGAACTGCACGCTCCACCTGTCTCGCATGGGGTGATGTGTCGATGAGTGACGGTTTCTTCTACTCGTACCACCTCGGCTGGAGCCGACCGGACTCCGAGTCGCTCTTCAATGATCTCGACGCGGCGGGGCTCCGGCTCAGCCACCCGGTCACCAGACGGGTCACACTGCTCGGCCCGGGGCCCGGCCCGCACGGCACTCCGTCGTGGGTGACCAGGGAGCAGCTCGTGCTCCTCGCCGGACTCCAGCGGCTCGACAGCGTCGACTTCGTACTGTGGATGAACAGCGGAACCGAAGTACCCGCACGTATCCGTCGGATGAGGGACGGAGTCGTCGCGCTCGAATTCGGCTTCGGCCGGCTGACCCGGGACGAGCAGGAGGTCGCCGCCAGGGCGATCAGGGAGGCGATAGGGCGGGCATCGGTGCTCTGCATCGGCTTCGTCGTCGACCGCGAGGGCGCCTCGGTGGCGACGGACTGGAGCGGTGTCGTCATCAACGGCACCACGTTCTTCGACAGTTGGCCGGACACCCTGGCCGTGCGGCACGAGATAGCCGCCATGCAGCCGCAGTTGGCCGGGGTGGCCTCGTTCGACCAGTCGCCCTGGATGCTCTTCGGCAGCGAGGTACCCGTCCGGTAGCGGGATTCCCGCCCGGTAGCGCCGACTTTGAGCCTTGCATTGGGTCCTGAGGCCCATGCCCCGATGGGTGCCGGTGTGGTCCGATGCGTGGAGTGGCTGAACTGTGGCCGTACACCGGCAAGGTGGGGGACTCGTCGTGTCTGGCATAGGCGGATTTGCGGTTTCGGGTGGCGCGGGCGGGGGCGTCGCCGTGGGTGGACGGGGCAGACAGTCCCTGCCGCGCCCGTTGCAGGCGGTGCTGATCCTCGTACGGCTCCTCTTCGCCGCCGCGGTTGTCGGCGGCGTCGGTGTGATGACCGTGGCATCGGCGGTCGACGAGGTCGACGGCCAGCTGTTCGGGCTGCTGCTGTACGCGGCGCTGCCGGGCGTGATCGGGTTCGTGCTCTCGCTGTATCTGCGCACCGGCGGTGTCTGGGTCTGGCGCGGACTGCTGGCCGTACACGTCTGGCTCACCCTCGGCGCGCTGGCGACCCTCGGCCAGGACGGCGGCGGGCGCGGTGTCACCCAGCTGGTGATGCCGGTCGCCGTCGTCGTGCTGCTGTTCCGGGCGAGCTCCCGCGCATGGTTCGAGCTGCCGCTCGAACAGCGCCTGCCGCACCGGCGGTTCAGCATCGCGCGGATGATCAAGTGGCGCCGGGACGACGCCGGTCAGACCGCGATGGAATACCTGGGCATGGTCCTGGTGGTCGTGGCCCTCATCGGCGGACTCGTCGTCACGGGGATCGGCGCCCAGCTGACCGGCGGGCTCCAGGACGCGATCTGCCGGCTCACCGGGAGCGCCTGCCCCGCACCCGGCAGCAATGTGGAGGCCGGGCCCGGCAAGGACTCCGGCGGGTCGACCACGTCCGGCGGCAAGGACGCCGGCGGTGCGGACGCGGGCGGATCGGTGGCCACCGGCGGCACGGACTCCGGGGGCAACGGGCCGGCGGGGTCCGGTTCCGGCTCCGGCGGGTCGGACACGGCCGGGGGCTCCAACGCGGCCGGCGGGACCGACACGGCCGGCGGAACCGGCTCGGCGGGCAATGGTTCGGCGGGCAACGGTTCGGGCAGCTCGGGAAGCTCCGGCGGGGACGACACCGTCATCCAGGTCGACGACGGTGGCGACGATGTGGACACTTCCGGCGAGCCGGACGGCGGCGACGACCAGGACGACGGCTCCGGCGGCGACGAGGAGAAGCCCGGCGAGAGCTGCACCTCGGGGGTCGGCGCGTTCTTCTCCTGCGCCGCGCACCAGACCGGCGGGTTCTTCAAGGGCCTGATCGGCGACGGGCTGTGGGGCGACATCACCGGCACGATCGACACGATCTTCCACCCCATCAAGGCCTGGGACGGCCTGATGGACTACGGCAAGAGCCTCGGCGACAAGTGGAGCCAGGACTCCAAGGGCGCCGGGGACAAGTGGTCCGACGGCGACTACCTCGGCGCGGTCTGGGACTGGACCAAGGCGTCCGGCGGCACCGGCCTCAAGGTCCTCGACGACATGTTCATCGGCGACGAGGTCCGGGACATGTGGAAGAACGGCAACGAGGGCCAGGCGATCGGCACCGGTCTCTGGAACATCGGCTCGCTGTTCATCCCGGGCTACGGCGAGGCCAAGCTCGTCGGCAAGTTCGGAAAGCTGGGCAAGTTCGGGAAGCTCGGCAAGCTCGGCGAGGTCGCCGAGAAGGCCGGGGAGGCCGCGAACAAGGCGAAGAAGGCCGCCAAGGCGGGCGACATCACGGCCGCGGAGAAGGCCGCCAAGGAAGCGCAGCAGCACGCCGACGACGCCGCCGAGCAGGCCGGCCTCAAGGGCTGCACCGTCGGCATGGGCGGTCGTGTACGTGTCCCGTACGGCAGCGGTGCGGGCGTCGGACTGCCCGGCTCCGGTACCGGCGTCATGGCCGGGGCGCGCACATCCGTGCCCGTCGGGTTCCTCGCCGGGAAGTGCGACGAGGTCGACCCGGAGAAGAAGGCCGCCGCCGACGAGGCCCAGCGCCTGGCCGACGAGGCGAAGAAGGCCGCGGACGCGGCCAAGCGCCGGAAGGCCCTGGAGGACGCCAAGAACCAGCCGAAGCCGGCCTGGTACAAGGACCTCAAGGACCCGCCGGCCGGGGCCAAGGACGGCGGCGAGGGCAACTGGCAGGAGATCAAGCCCGGCGTCTGGAACTACCCCACCGAAATGGGTGCCCGCTACCAGGAGCAGATCTCCAAGGTGGGCCGCGGCAAGGAGTACCGGGTTCCGCTCGACAAGCTCACGGGGAAGCCGGTCGACTTCGACGGCTGGGACGCCTCGCGGGGCACCTACCTGGAGGCGAAGTACGGGTACAAGGGCAAGGACTTCTACAACGCCGACACCGGGACGCTCACCCCGAAGGTCGCCGACCGGTGGGCCGACCAGGCAACCCGGCAGGTCGACGCGGCACGCGGCAAGCCGGTCGAGTGGCACCTGTCCGACCCGGACGTCGCCGAGGCGGCGCGAGAGATGTTCGAGGACCGGGGCATCCCGGTTAAGGTGATCCACACCCCGGGGGACGTGACCGGCTGACCGCCGGACGGGGTGTGGAACCGCAGACCGGAGCCCGAGGAGAACGTGTCGTGCTGAACGTCGTAGTCAACGGTTTCTGGGGCCTCCGCGGGGAATCCGTACCGGCCGTCGCCGAACGCTGGGCCGGTACGCTCACCGCGCTGGGGGAGATCGACGGCCCGACGTTCGACGTATGGCACGAGGCCGGTGACGACCTCCCGTCCGATCCCGTGCTGGAGCCCTCGGCCCCCGCACTGGCGCAGTACATCGAGCGGAAGAACACGGGCCCCGACCTCGACGTGGTGGGCTACACGGCGTCGCTGTGGGCGCGGAACCCCGCGGCGGCGCACGTGTCCATGGCGATTCACGCGGGCAGCACCTCGCAGTACGCGGTGAACTCCGTCTCGCTCGCCTTCCGGTCGCGCGAGGTGGACGAGACGGCGGAGGTGATCCGGCGCGCTCCGGAGATCCTGCGCCTCCTCGCGGAGCACTGGGAGTTCGACGCCGGGCAGGTGTACGACAGGCCCCAGTACCGGGCGGTGGCCGAGCGGTTCGACCTGGCGAACAGCGACCCCCGCTGCGGCCGTGCGGTCTATCTCTCCGCCGGCCGCGCCGCCCTCGCCCCCGGGGAACTGCCCGGGACGTACGTCCGCACCGCGCACGGGGGACTGGTCATCGACCTCACCCGTGGCGGTGCGGAGTCTCCGGGCATCGAGACGGTCATCGAGGCGAACACCCGGCTGCGGGCGGCCGGGGCGCTGGAAAAGCTCCCGGTGCCGTTCGACCGGGCCACGCTCTGATCTCCGTACGCCCGTGCGCGGGGCGCGTCCCTCAGACCCAGCCCCGCATCGCCACGAACCCCAGCAGCAGCCCCGCCGCGAACACCCCGAGCCCGAGCGCGAGCACCGCGGGCATCAGTACCGGGCCCCACGCCCCCGGCCCGGCCACCGTCGCCTTCTTCTCCGGGTCGGCCGGGTCGTAGCTGACCCGGACCGCCGCCCCGACCTCGAAGCCGAACGGGCCCGGGGCATGGTCGGTGAACTCGATGTCGCGGCCGTCGCGGGTACGGAACGCGAAGACGTACTCGGTGGCGTAACCCCGGTCCGAGCCAGGCCCCCGGTCGACCGTCCGGCGGTCCGAGCACCGCCCCTCGGCGTGTTCGCCGTGCCGCACCAGCCGCAGCACCCGGTTCAGCCGCAGTGCGGAGCGGACCGCGAACGCGCCGAGGAGCAGGCCGAGCAGCAGCAGGAACGTGGCCGTGCCGCCGGGCAGGATCTGCATGAACGAGCGCTCCCGGTCCGCTACTTGACCGTGATCGAATCGACGAACGCGTCGAGGTCCTGCGAGCTCAGCGAGCCCTTCACCGCATTGATCCGGACCGCGAACGGCACATCCTTCGAATCGACGCCCGCCACCACGACCCCCGTCATCCGGGTGCCCTGCGCCGGCGTCCGGTCGTCGCCGTTCGATGTGAACTCGTAGTCGATCCGGCGCGCCTCACGGGCGCTCTCCGCACCCGCGAGCCGCACCTCCTCGGTCCCCTTGCGGGTCGCCCCGAGACCGATGCCGGCGCCCGCCGCGGACGCCGCCTCGTCGGCGTCGTCCACACCCGTGGCGAAGTCGAGCTGCACCGAGACCATGCCGGTGCGCAGCCCGCCCTCCTCCTTCAGCGCGACGGCCGCGTTGGCCTTCGCCCGGTCGGCCGCGGGCTGTTCCTTGTAGCCCTTCTTCCCGGGGTAGCCGACGGAGAGGCTCTTGGTGTCGAGCTTCTCCCAGCCCTGCGGGAGCGCGGCACTCTCCCCGCCGCATCCGGTGAGCAGGGCGAGGCCGATGGCGGCGGCAGCGGTCGCGCCGATCGTCCGGTACGTCTTCTTCGTCGTCATCGCCTATCGCCTCTTCGTCGTGCTCGGTCGGTGCTTTCCGTACGGCTACTTCGCGCAGTAGCTGTACGGAAGGTACGAGCGCTTGTCGCCCTGCGGAGCCCCGAGGAACTGCGCGTCCGTCAGTGTCTCCTTCTTGTGCTCGTCGGAGATGGAGAATCCCAGACTCATCCCGAGCGAGACCTCGAAGCCGAACTCCTGGGCGTCCGTCTGACCGTTGTAGTTCATCTTGCTGGACAGACCGTCCTCGTACATCAGCTGGTCGAAGGGGTCGGTCCCGGTGGGCTTGTCCTGCAGGGAGTGGTCGCCGAACATGTACTCGAACGGGGCGGTGTTGTTGCCGGAGCCGTCCAGCCACTGCTCGGCGATGGCGCGCTTGTCCTCGGTGGCCTTGTCGGTGTCCTTGCCGAAGACGATCGAGTTGGTCAGGACCTCGATGCCGGTCTCGCCGGAGGAGTCGGAGCCGCTGACCTTGCCGCCCCGCTTGTCCTTGCCCTTCTCGCCGTTGTCACCGCTGATGTCGCCCTTGTTGGACGTCGAGCCGTTCTCGATGGTCTGGGTCATGTCGATCCGGACGATCTTGCCGGTCTTCTGGTCGCGGGTGACGGTGACCGCCCCGGTCCGGTTGTCCTTCGCGGAGGCCGCGCCGCCCAGCGGGCCGGCCGAACCGCTGACCTTGCCCTCCAGCTCCAGCTTGGCGGTGTACGTGTACGACTCGTTGCCGTTGACGTCGTCCTTGGTGATGGTCACCTCGGGGGAGAACTTGGCCTTGCCGCCGAGCTTCGCGCCGAGCTTGGACTCGTCGCCCGCGCTGATGGAGAGGCCGCCGTCCGCGTACGCGTTGAGACCGATGGTCGAGTACGAGATCTTCTTGTCGCCGATCTTGCTCTCGACGTCCTTCTTCTTGTCGGCCCACTTCATCCCGGAGTACCAGCCGCCGCCGTAGCCGCCGCTGTACTTCGTGGAGGTCTCCCACATCTTCATTTCTTCGATGTCGTCCCGCATCTTCTTGGCCTCTTCCTCGCTCTTGAAGACCCAGGTGTCACCGTTGGTGATCTTGATGCCGCCGCCGACGTCCACATCGGCCTTGCCCAGCTTGCCGAGCTTCACGCCGGGGGTGCTGGCGGTGGCGCCGGCCGAGGCGGCGTCGGTGAACGTCATGTAGACCAGCTTGTCGTTCTCGTCGACCTTGCCGTCCTCGTTCACATCGGTCTTGGCCTGGCTGACCTTCTGCTGGAAGCCGTACTCGTTGCCCCACTCGAACCAGCCGATCTTGACCTTGTCGCCGACGGTGTCGGAGATGCTGGAGACCTGGCACATCTTGGGCTCGTAGTCGGCGTCCGTCTTCGGCTTCGCGGTGGTTTCCCCGCCGCCGGTGGAGCAGCTGCCACCGCCGCCGCCCATGGCGCTGATCGCGCAGCGGATGCGCTCGCCGATCTGACCGCCGACACCCGCCATCGACATCGCGCCGATCAGCGTCACGACGAGGACGACCACCCCGAGGTACTCCATGGCGGTGGCGCCGCCGTCCCGCCAGGAGTACGGCCGGTACGGAGCGGGCTCCGGCTCGTCCGCGCG
Organism: Streptomyces sp. NPDC127117; assembly: GCF_042677325.1. NCBI lineage: Bacteria > Bacillati > Actinomycetota > Actinomycetes > Kitasatosporales > Streptomycetaceae > Streptomyces > Streptomyces sp. NPDC127117. The sequence goes on along the minus strand of NZ_JBHXTM010000007.1, from coordinate 139,284 downwards.
GTCGTCCAGCAGCCGGTCGACGGCGAGCCCCGCGGTCGCACCGGTCACCAGCGAGACGATCGGCATCAACGTGCCCTCGAAGCCCACGAGATGCCAGGACACGACCAGTCCGTACACCAGCGCGGCGACCGGGACACCGAGCGAGGCGAGCAGCGTCAGCGGACGGGACTCGCGGTGCTCGTCGGGCAGTACGCGGGCGGCGGCCAGCACCGTGAGGATGGTCGTGATGACGTTGGGGACGTGCAGCAGGGCCAGGCGCCAGCCGAAGCTGGTGAGCCGCTCGTCGGTGGCCAGCAGCTCGACCAGTCCGCGCGAGACCAGATACCCGGCGGCGATGTACACCAGGGCGCCGGCGGCCCAGCTGCGGGTCAGCGCGAAGAACACGCCGCCGCTCGCGCCGGATCTGCCCCGGTTCCCCGGCGGTATGTGGCCCGCGCCTCCGCTTCCCCAGCCCCCGCCACCAGTCACGGTTCTTCCTCTCCGACGCCCACTTGCCATGCCTGTGCCCGCAGTTCTGCATTCGGGTGTGGACGTGAGCGTACGGATGTACGAGCCGGGTGACCTGGGCCCTTGGCCCCAAAGTCGGGCCCAATGGGGAGATGCCCCGCCCCGCCGCGAGGTGCGGGGGAGCGGGGCATCGGGAGCGGGGCGCGGCCGGGTCAGTCCAGGTCGTCCGCGAACGTTCCGGCGCGCTCGGCGACTTCCGGTCTGCGGACCCGCAGGACGGCGAAGCCGACGACGCCGACGACCAGCGCGCCGACGAACACGTACGGCAGCACGTTCAGCGGCCAGGCCGGGGCGGGCCACAGGTTGCGGTAGAAGACGTAGACCATCGCCGCGGCGCCGATCAGCCCCAGGCCCCAGGTGAGCAGCAGGCCGCGGGCCCCGATCCGGCGTACGAACAGCGGCGCGGCCAGACACACCAGGGTGTAGCTGAGCATGTAGCCGAAGACACCGATGGTGTCGATGTACGTCGTCGCGTTCAGCGGTTCGGTCCCGGCGCCGACCACGAGCACCGCGGGCAGGGCGACGAACGGGGCGACGGCCCAGATGGCCGCGGACGGGGTCCGGTGGCGGGGGTGGGCGACGCCGAGCCGGGCCGGCATCACTCCCTCCTTCGCCATGCCGAACAGCAGCCGGGCGGCGACGGTGACGCAGGCCATCACCACGGCCACGAACGATGCCGCGAAGCCCGCGTGCAGGAAGAACTTGAGGAAGCCGAGTCCGGACAACTCCGCCAGTTCGTCCATCGGGTCGGTGCTCCTGGCCAGCGCGTCCGCCCCGCCGAACCCGGCGACCTGTGCGTAGGTGGCGAACATGTACAGCACACCGGCCAGCACCGCGCTGCCCATCACCGAGCGGGGGATCGCCCTGTACGGATCGGTGGCCTCGGCGCCCAGCGACGCGGCGCCCTCGAAGCCGACGAAACCGAGCACACCCAGCACCACGGCGAAGACGACACCGTCGAGAGTGGAGCCGCTGAGGCTCAGCTGCTCGGTGTCGATGATGTTCCCGCTCTTGAAGAAGGCCGGGACCAGCACGACGACGATGAGGACGATCGACACGACCTCCAGGACGGAGGCGACCCGGGCCGCCGTCCGCACACTGGCGATGGTCAGCCGGATCGCGACGGCGGCCAGCAGTACATCGAGCAGGATCTGGCCGGGGACGCCGGTGAAGAGCCCGATGCCGATCTGGTCCAGGGCGCGTGCCGTGTAGTAGCCGGCCCCGGCGAGCGAGCCCGAGCCGATGCAGACCGCACCGATGAGCAGCGCCCAGCCGGTCACGAACGAGCCCGGGGCCCCGAGCGAGAGCCGGGAGAAGGCGTACAGCGAACCGACCCCGGCGCGCCTGCGGGCGAAGACGCAGATGCAGTACGCGATGGCGAGGACGGCGGCCATGGCCAGGAAGAACGAGAACCAGGCGCCGTTGCCCGCGGACGCCGCCATGCTGGCGGGGGCGAACGCGATGACGGCGCTGGGCGCGACGTTGGCGACGCTCTGCGCGCCGACCTCGAACGTGGAGACGGAGCGGTGCGCCAGGCCGTCGGCCGGCTTCTCGGCGGTGGACTGCTTTCCGGCGGTGCTCATGTCCGGTCCTCCATCATCAGCAGCTGACGCAGGGCGTGGCCGGCGGCGAGGTCGGCCAGTGCGTCGCCCGCCTCGTCCAGCGGACGCCGTGCCGAGATCATCGATTCCACGTCGAGCTCGCCCGACACCACGAGGTCCACCAGTGCCGGGATGTCCCGGGCGGCGTCGACGGAGCCGTAGTTGGAGCCGAGGATGCGCTGGTCGGCCTCGGCGAGCGCCAGCGGGTCGAAGCGCGCGGTGCGGCCGGTGGGCGGGAGGCCGACGATGACGGCGGCGCCGCCCTGGCCGAGGGCCGCGATGGACTGCTCGGTGGTCTCGATCTTGCCGATGGCGTCGAACACGTAGTCCAGGCCCTCCGGGACCAGGGCGCGCAGCGCCTCGACGACATCGCCGTCCCGGGCGTCGACCGCGTCCGTCGCGCCGAGCCGGCGGGCCAGCTCCAGCTTCTCCGGGACGACGTCCACGGCGACGATGCGGCCGGCCTCCGCCAGCCGGGCCCCCTGTACGCAGGACAGGCCCACGCCGCCGCAGCCGATGACGGCGACGGTGGCCCCGGCCTCGACACCCGCCGTGTTGCGGACCGCGCCGACCCCGGTGGCGATGGCGCAGCCGACCAGGGCGATGACATCGAGGGGCGCGTCCTCGCGGACCTTGATCGCGCCGGAGGCGGGGACCACGACGCGCTCGGCGAACGAGGAGACGCCCAGGTAGTGGTGGGCCGGCTCGCCGTCGACCGAGAGCCGGCTGGTGCCGTCGTACAGCACCCCGCCGGGCGCCACGACCTCGGCGACCAGGCTGCACGCGGCGGGGCGGCCGGCCAGGCAGAAGCGGCAGGTGCCGCAGGAGGGAACCCAGGACAGTACGACGTGGTCGCCGATCTCCAGCCCGGTGACGCCCGCGCCGAGCGCGGTGACCACGCCGGAGCCCTCGTGCCCCATCACGACCGGGGTGGGGTGGTCCCACTCGCCGCGGATGACATGGAGGTCGGAGTGGCAGACCCCGGCCGCCGTCACGGCCACTTCGACCTCACCGGGGCCGGGCGGGGCCAGGGTGATGTCGGCGACGGTCACCTCCTGGCCCGGGGAGCGGAAGACGACGCCGCGCACGGTGCGCGCGGTGCTCTCTTGGAAGGACGGGGAGCTCATCGGCTTACTCCTCGGGTGGTGCGGAAGGGGTGGGGGAGTGCGGCACGGCCGCGGGGCGGCACAGCGGTCCGCCGGGGCGCCTTGTTTAGCGCCATTAAACTTTCGTCAAGTTTTACAGCACTAAACTCGGTGGGTAAAGACCCTTCTGGTAACCCTTCCGACCTGCGTCTTCCCCCGGCCACCGCCCGTGACCCCGCCGACAGGTAGCGTGTCCGCCATGCCCGAAGCTCCCGACAGCCACATGTCCACGATCGGCCCGAGGCTGCGTGAGCTCCGCCTGGCGCAGGGCCTGACGCTCGCCCAGGTGGCCGAGGCGGCGGGCGTGACGAAGGGGTTCGTCAGCCTCGCCGAGCGCGGCAAGACCTCGGTCTCAGTCCCGACCCTGATCCGCATCTGCGAGGCCCTGGGCACCGGCATCGCCACGCTCTTCGACTACCCGGACCAGGACGTCGTCAGGGGCGGCGTGGGCGCCAAGCTGGAGATGGGCGGCCACGGCATCGAGGAGTTCCTGCTGACGCCCGCCGAGGAACGGCACGTCCAGGTCATGCGGACGATCCTGCGGCCCGGCGGCGGCTCCGGCGGCGCGTACAGCCTGGAGGCCGAGACGGTCTTCGCGTATCTGGTCCGCGGCACGCTGCGGCTGAGCGTGGACGGCGAGCCACGCTTCCTGGAGGCCGGCGACTCCACGACGTTCTCGGCGCGGGCCGCGCACGCCTGGGACAACCCAGGAGAGGACGAGGCCGAGGTCCTCTGGTCGATCGCCCCCGCCCTGCCCCGCTCCCGCACGAAGCTCCGGCCGTAGGGCCCTGGAGCGAGGGGAGCGGGTTCCAGGGTCTTTCGCCCCAGGTTGAGCCCGCGCGCCCCGGTGCCGCACCTCGCAGCGTTGTCGCCAATCGTCAGGGCGCCGCCCTGACTCCCTCCTGCGCCTTGCGATCCACTACACCGGACCCCGCTCCCCGATCCGGCCCGGTACGAACGAAAGACCCCGGTGGTGCGCGCGGGCCCGGCCGCTCACTTCCCGTCGGTCCCGCTCTGGACGATCGTCACCCGTGCCCCCGGCCGGATCCCCCACTTCTCCATCGCCCCGGCCTCCGCCTCGATCACATGCCGGGCCCGCAGCCGGGGCATCCCCAGCCGGCCGGGCTTCATCGTGTGGACCGCCACCACCTTGAACTTCCGGTCCAGGTAAGCCACATCGATGGTGAACCGCATCCGGAAGCTGTGCACACTCCCGCACGGGGTGATCAGCAGGGCGCCGTCGATCCCGTCCTGCCCCAGCAGCCCGCGACTCCGGGCCCGGTAGGAGGCCGCGATCCGCAGCGGTATCGCCTTCTCCTGCCCTCCCTGTGCGTCGGTGACCGTCAACGTACCTGTGCCATTGCGCCATTGAGCCATGGCCATGAAGGTAGCGGCAGGTGACGGCCCATGGGCCCCTGACGGTGGGCAGTGGGCCCCAGGACCCATGACCCGGGCCCGGCACCCGCCTAGGGTCGGGCCGTGGACGCCATGCTGACAGTGCTCGCCGCACTCTGGGGCGCAGCGGCCGGACTGCTGGTCCCGCGCGCCGCCTACCGGTTCTCCGTCGAACCGGAGGACCCCTGGCGGGACGCCTGCCCCGAGGGGCACGCCCTGACCGGGGCCGCCCGCGGCTGGCTCGGCTCCACCCGGTGCGCGCGGTGCGCGGCCGTGCCGGTGCCCACGACCGCGGGCGCCGAGCCGGAAGACCGGGGCGAAGAGGCGGACCGCCCGCGGCTCGCCGCGCGTTACGCCCCCGGCGTCCTCGTCCCCGTCGTCACCGCGCTCTCCTGCGCGGTCCTCGCGGCGGCCACCGGGCTCCGCCCCGAACTGGCCGTCTGGCTGCTGGTGGCACCCGTCGCGGTACTCCTGGCGACCATCGACCGCCGCGTCCACCGGCTGCCCGACCGGCTGACCCTGCCCGCCGCCGGGGCCGTCGCCGTGCTCCTCGGCGCCGCCGCGCTCCTTCCCGAGCACGGCGGATCCTGGACCTCCGCGCTGCTCGGCGGAGCCGCGCTCGGGGGCTTCTACTTCCTGCTCTTCCTCATCAACCCGAACGGAATGGGCTTCGGCGACGTCAAGCTCGCCCTGTCGCTGGGCATGGCGCTGGGCTGGTACGGCTGGGCCGTGGTGTTCGCCGGGGGCTTCGCCGGGTTCCTGCTCGGTGCGGTGTACGGGTTCGGGCTGATGGTCCTCAAACGGGCCGGACGCAAGACCGGCATCCCGTTCGGCCCGTTCATGATCACGGGCGCGCTGCTCGGCATGCTGCTGGGCGCACTGGCCGCCTGACCCCGTCGTACCTGCGGCCCCGCCGTATTGAAGTCGCGCCACCCGGCACCCGGCTGACACCATTCCCGTATGTCCGGAACCACCGAAGAAGCGGCAGCCGAAGCAGAGCGCGCACGATTCGAAGCCCTTGTCCGGGAGGCGGCCGCCGTCTCCGTCGACGGCTGGGACTTCTCCTGGCTCGACGGCCGGGCCACCGAGGAGCGACCCTCCTGGGGGTACGCCCGCGCCATGGCGGACCGGATGGGGCGGGCGCGGGCCGCGCTCGACATCCAGACCGGCGGCGGCGAGGTCCTCGCCTCCGCACCGAAGCTGCCGCCGCTCACCGTCGCCACCGAGTCCTGGCCGCCGAACGTCGCCCGCGCCACCGCGCTCCTGCACCCGCTCGGCGCGGCGGTGGTCGCCGACCCGGACGAGCCGCCGCTGCCGTTCGGCGACAACGCCTTCGACCTGGTGGTCAGCCGGCATCCGGTGACCACCTGGTGGGAGGAGATCGCGCGGGTGCTCACCCCCGGCGGTACCTACTTCTCGCAACAGGTCGGCCCGGCCAGCGTCTTCGAGCTCGTCGAGTTCTTCCTCGGTCCGCAGCCCCCGGCCATCCGTACCGCCCGCGACCCAGGGAAGGCCCGGGAGGCGGCCGAGGCGGCCGGCCTGGAGGTCGTCGATCTGCGGACGGAACGACTGCGCACCGAATTCCTCGACATCGGCGCCGTCGTCTACTTCCTGCGCAAGGTGATCTGGATGGTGCCGGGCTTCACCGTCGAGGAGTACCGGCCGCGACTGGCCGAACTGCACCACCGGATCGAGACCGAGGGGCCGTTCGTCGCCCACACCACCCGATTCCTGATCGAGGCCCGCAAGCCGGATGCCAAGGTCTGAGACGCCCCCGCCGCTCCCGGCCCGGGGATGCGACCCTGGACGGTGAGCGCCTGGGGAAGGACTTGACCATGAGGGTGGGGAACGAAGAGGAAGCACCGCGCGTCCCGCGACAGGGGAGGGCCGACTGGCTCAGGGGCGCGCGGATCATCGGGGTGGCCGGTGTCTTCTACCGGCCGGAGGGACGGCTGGGCGAGCCGGAAGCCGTCGAATTCCTGCTGGCCGACGGCCAGTCGGTGCTCCTGACCTGCGCCTCCGACTGGACCCTGCGCGTCGGCCCCGGCGCCTGGCCGCGGCTGCCCGACTGGTGCGTACCGTCGGGGCAGTGGGAGTTCGCCACCGTGTCGACCCTGCCGGAGCCGCCCGACGGCGGCTGGACGGTGACCCGCACCGAGGAACGCGGGGACGAGAACGGCCAGGTCCGCGAGGCCGTCATCCGCTGCGAGGGCGGCAGCTTCGTGGTGATCGGCGGCGACACCGTCGCGATCCGCTTCACCCGCGGCCACCGCGGCGCCCCGGCCACCACCTGAACGCCCCCGCACCGTCCTGCTTCATCGGTGGCCACGCGGGAGGGCGCCCCGGCCACCACCTGAACGCCCCGCACCGCCCTGCTTCACCCGTGGCCACGCGGAAGGGCGCTCCCGGCCACCACCTGAACGCCCCCGCACCGTCCTGCTTCATCGGTGGCCACGCGGGAGGGCGCCCCGGCCACCACCTGAACGCCCCCGCACCGTCCTGCTTCACCCGTGGCCACGCGGGAGGGCGCTCCCGGCCACCGCCTGAACGCCCCCGCACCGCCCTGCTTCATCGGCGGCCACCGGACGAGTGCTCCCCGGCCACCACCTGAACGCCCTCCCCCGCACCCGCCCCGCCTCACCGCAGTCACCGGAGGGGCGCCCCCGGCCACCGCCCGAGCGCCCTACGCGTGGGCCCCTACCGTCACCTTGCCCACCGTCAGTTCCGCGTTCCCCTCCAGCACCGCCCCCACCCGCGCCACCTCCGCCTCCAGCTCCCGCAGCTGCCCGGCCGTCAGCGGTGCCAGCGGTTCCACGGTCACCGCGATCCGGCGGCCCGAACGCCGCTGGTGCCACACCCCGGCGGCCGTGCCGTCGACCAGCAGCACCGGGAAGTTCCCCGCCTGGCCGCCCGCCAGCGCTCGCGTGTACGCCGCGCCGGGGAAGAGCCTCTCGCGCGGCTGGGAGGCGATGAGGAAGGCGTCGAAGTAGGGGAGCAGCCGCACCCCGCGGACCGGCTCCGCCGAGAAGTCGGTGTCGCCCGCCACCACCCAGGCCGGGCCGCCCTCGTACGTCACCCGCTCGATCTCCCCGCGCGCCGCCGCCCCCGCGAACAGCTCCCCGGCCCAACCCGGAGCCGCCGCCAGCCACTTCGCGAAGTGCGCGGGCGTCGCGGGTCCGTACGCGTGCAGATAGCGGCGCACGAGACCGGCGAGCGCCTCGGGGCCGTCGAGCGGTACGACGCCGGGGCAGGTGTAGGTGACCTTGCGGCCGCGATCCGGCGCGAAGCACAGCACCCCGCGGTGACCCGCCAGATGCATCACCTGCCGCCAGCGCGGCCACATGCCCTGGAACGCCGGCATCACCGGATCCCCCGCCCACGACCCGGCCCGCTCCACCACCGCCCCGGACAGTTCGTCGACGGTCAGCTCGGTCCCGGTCAGCGCGTCCTCGATCGCGGCGAGCACGGTCTCGGTCTGCTCCGGCGTCATCCGGGCGTCCTTGGCGAACGGGGTGCGCCCGGCCGGCAGCGCGGACAACGCTCCTGTCCACAGCGGGAGTTCGTCCATCGGCAGCAGATGGACGGTGCCACGCGGCCCGAACGTCTTGACCAGCGTGCGGTCCTTCCACAGCGCGCCGCGCACATCGGTACGGGTCAGTTCCGTGGCCCGCAGCCCGACGGAGAGCTCGGCGGCCGAGAGGACCTGGGCGTGCGCGGCCGGCAGCGTGGCCACCACTTCGGCGGGGGTGCGGCGGCCGGGGGACGTGAGCCCCTGGCGCGCCGTCCGGCGGGCGTTCGCGGCGGTCCAGGTCACGGTTGCGGTTCGGCTCGTCATGGCGGGAAAACTATCGGCCCATCAGGTCAGGTCCTGTCCCATACTCGGCCCATGACCTCTGCGAGACGTACAGCCCGGATACTCGCCGCAGTGGCGGCGCTCGCCCTCACTCCCGCACTGGCCGGCTGCGGCACCGAGCGGGCCGGAACCGGTGCCGGGGACGCGACCCCCAGCGCCGACGGCGGCCCGCCGGTCCGGGGGGACTCCTCGGTCGACGGCAGCGACGCCTCGAAATACCGGGAGAACCACGCCTTCCAGTCCACCGCCGAACTGTCCCCGGCCGACCGGGCCAGGGGCGACGCCGAGGTGGAGAAGGTCAAGGCCGCTCTGGCCGGGCCGGCGGAGGGCCGCAGGACCACCGAGCCCCGGATCCGGGCGGTCCTCGCCGGCCTGGGCTACAGCTCCGGCGCCATCACCACCGGCACCTTCGGTCCGCACCGCAACACCTTCGTGCTCGACCTCGGCAACATCTGCGTCGAAGGCTCGCTGGACGGCATGGTCAACGGCCTGGTCACGGCCGAGGCGCACGGCAAATACCTCGAAGGAACCGGCTGTGTGAAGCCGGTCGGCGGGCACTGAGACGTCAACCCGGTGATGTGCGCAACGGAGTCCGGTGAATCCGGAGAGTGATTGTGGAGTGGCGTGGCGCCCAGCATCACTTACGAAGGGTTATGGTGGAAACCCCCCCTCGGGCCGGTCCGTATCCCCCCCCACGGACCGGCCCGTTTTTCGTCCGGGCCACGGTGCCGGGCCCGCGGCGGCCCCGGGGGGCCGCCCGTGCGTCAGCTCCGCCCGGCCCAGATGTTGGTGCCCGCGGTGTCCACGGCGAAGACGTCGATCTCCTTCAACTCCTCGGCGGACAGCGGCGGTCCGGCGAGCGCCGCGACGTTCTCCTCCAGCTGCTTCACGCTCGACGCGCCGATCAGCGCGGACGTCATCCGGCTGTCGCGCAGCACCCAGGAGAGCGCCAGCTGGGCGAGCGACTGACCGCGCCGGCGGGCGATGTCGTTCAGCCCGTTCAGCCGGCGCACCACCTCGTCCGAGAGCAGACCGGGATCCAGGGACTTGCCCTGGGTGGCGCGGGAACCCTCCGGGATGCCCGTCAGGTACTTCCCGGTGAGCAGGCCCTGGGCGAGCGGCACGAAGGAGATGCAGCCCATGCCGGCTGTCTCCAGGGTGTCGAGCAGGTCGTCGTCCTCGATCCAGCGGTTGATCATCGAGTAGGACGGCTGGTGGATCAGCGCCGGTACGCCCATATCCCGCAGCAGCCCGGCCGCCTCGGCGGTCTGCTCCGCGTTGTACGAGGACACCCCCACGTACAGCGCCTTGCCCTGCCGGACGGCGGAGGCCAGCGCCCCCATCGTCTCCTCCAGCGGGGTCTCCGGGTCGAAGCGGTGGGAGTAGAAGATGTCGACGTAGTCCAGCCTCATCCGCTTCAGCGAGGCGTCGAGCGACGACAGCAGATACTTGCGGGAGCCCCATTCGCCGTACGGGCCGGGGTGCATCTCGTAACCGGCCTTGGTGGAGATGATCAGCTCGTCCCGGTACGGGGCGAAGTCCTGGCGGAAGAGCTTGCCGAAATTGAGCTCGGCGGAGCCGGGCGGCGGCCCGTAGTTGTTGGCCAGATCGAAGTGGGTCACACCGAGATCGAAGGCGCGGCGCAGGATCGCCCGCTGGGAGTCCAGCGTGCGGTCGTCGCCGAAGTTGTGCCAGAGGCCGAGGGAGACGGCGGGGAGCTTGAGGCCGCTGCGGCCGGTGCGGCGGTACTCCATCGAGTCGTAGCGCGAAGGGTCGGCCTGGTAGTAGAGAGGAGAATCAGTCACGTTTCTCTCCTTATCACGGACTTGTGACAGGCCGGGTTGGGCCGGTAAGCCGCCTGCGCAGTAATGTGGCGGCTTCGGGGACTGCCACGGCACGGCGGGGCGACGGACTCTGTGGACCTGTGCGGCGATCCCCAGGGGGACGACCCCGGACCCCGGGCAAAGGGGCGGGCGGGCCCGCACGGAACCGAGAGGTGAACTCAGTGAACTTGCGCGACCTGGTGTACGGGCTCTACGCGCGCCGGGTGGAGGCCCGCCTCGACCACACCCAGGTGCCCAAGCACATCGGTGTCATCCTCGACGGCAACCGGCGCTGGGCGAAGGCGTCCGGCGGCACGGCCGCGCAGGGGCACCAGGCCGGCGCGGACAAGATCAAGGAACTTCTCGGCTGGTGCAGTGAGACGGATGTGGAAGTCGTCACGCTCTGGCTGCTCTCCACGGACAATTTCGACCGGCCCGAGTCCGAGCTGAAGCCGCTCCTCGGGATCATCGAGAACACCGTGCGCGACCTCGCGGCGGACGGCCGCTGGCGGGTCCACCACGTCGGCACGCTCGACCTGCTGCCCGCCCACACCCAGACGGTGCTCAAGGAGGCCGAGCAGGCCACGGTCGGTATCGACGGGATACTGGTCAACGTCGCCGTCGGCTACGGCGGCCGACAGGAGATCGCCGACGCGGTCCGCTCGCTGCTGCTGGACCACTCCGCCAAGGGGACCTCGTTCGAGGACCTGGCGGAGATCGTCTCCACCGACATGATCTCCGAGCACCTCTACACCCGGGGCCAGCCCGACCCTGACCTCGTCATCCGCACCAGCGGCGAGCAGCGGCTGTCCGGCTTCATGCTCTGGCAGACGGCGCACTCCGAGTACTACTTCTGCGAAGTCTTCTGGCCGGCCTTCCGCAAGGTCGACTTCCTGCGCGCACTGCGCGACTACGCGGCCCGCGGCCGCCGCTACGGCGGCTGACTCCCCGCAGGCGCGCGGTCCGTCCGGCGACCGCTCCCGGCCCGTCCGGCGTTCGAGGACCGAACCGGACGGGTGGCACGCCCGAACCCACGTGCCCCGGGGCACAAATCCCAGCTCACCCCGCCCGCCCCGGGCGGCATGGCTTCGCGTGTTCGAGGGAATACCCCTGACAGGTCGACGTCCGGTCAAAAACCAGGCGGACGTCGTGTCCAAGTGAGCGGCATGGAGTCCGCTCGCCCGGGAGGCCCTTTGCACACGAAGGACCGTACGAACAACGCGGCCGACGCGGAGGGCCGGTACCCGGCCCGTGCTTCGGGGCCCGAACCCGGCCCGTCCTCTCCCATTGGGATGCTCCGCGACACCGTCGCACCCCAACCTCGTCCGAGGGGGTACGTCCTTCCGTGGTGACCAGCACAAAGCGCCGCATGCCCGACAGGCGCACCTATGTTCTCGACACCAGCGTCCTGCTGGCCGATCCCAACGCCATGGCCCGGTTCGACGAGCACGAAGTGGTGCTCCCGATCGTCGTGGTCACGGAACTGGAGGCCAAACGGCACCATCCGGAGCTCGGCTACTTCGCCCGGCAGGCCCTGCGCCTGCTGGACGACTTCCGGGTCCGCTACGGCCGGCTGGACGCCCCGATCCCGCTCGGGGATCTGGGCGGGACGCTGCGCGTCGAACTCAACCATTCCGACCCCGGCGTACTGCCAGCCGGCTACCGGTTGGGGGACAACGACTCACGGATTCTCGCGGTCGCGCGCAATCTCCAGGCCGAGGGGTACGACGTCACCGTCGTCTCCAAGGATCTGCCCCTGCGCATCAAGGCGTCCTCGGTCGGCCTCCTCGCGGAGGAGTACCGCGCCGAACTCGCCATCACCGACTCCGGCTGGACCGGCATGTCGGAGGTCCCGCTCTCCGGCGAGCAGGTCGACCTGCTCTACGGAGAGGAGACGCTGTACGTCCCCGAGGCCGCCGAACTGCCCGTGCACACCGGACTGGTCCTCCAGTCCGAGCGCGGCAAGGCGCTCGGCCGGGTCACCGCCGAGGGCAATGTGCGTCTGGTCCGCGGCGACCGGGAGGCCTTCGGCATCCACGGCCGCAGCGCCGAGCAGCGCATCGCCCTCGATCTGCTCCTCGACCAGGACGTCGGCATCGTGTCGCTGGGCGGCCGGGCCGGCACCGGCAAGTCGGCGCTGGCGCTCTGCGCCGGCCTCGAAGCCGTCCTGGAGCGCAGACAGCACCAGAAGGTGATGGTCTTCCGCCCGCTGTACGCGGTCGGCGGGCAGGAACTGGGCTACCTCCCCGGCACCGAGGCCGAGAAGATGAGCCCCTGGGCTCAGGCCGTCTTCGACACGCTCTCGGCGGTGGCCGGGCGCGAGATCATCGAGGAGGTGCTGGGGCGCGGGATGCTGGAGATCCTGCCGCTCACCCACATCCGGGGCCGCTCGCTGCACGATGCCTTCGTGATCGTCGACGAGGCACAGTCGCTCGAACGGAACGTACTGCTGACCGTGTTGTCCCGGATCGGGGCGAATTCCCGGGTGGTGCTCACGCATGACGTGGCGCAGCGGGACAACCTCAGGGTCGGCCGGTACGACGGAGTCGTCGCCGTGGTCGAGAAGCTGAAGGGCCATCCGCTCTTCGCGCATGTCACCCTCACCCGCTCCGAGCGCTCGCAGATCGCCGCACTGGTGACCGAAATGCTGGAGGAAGGCCAGATCTGATACGGGATACGACAGTTGGTGCCGCCCGGCGAGCGAAGCAGCTTAGCCGGGCGGCACTGTGCTGCGGCACCATTTCCGTAAATCACTTGCTCCAAACGAGGTGTGAGCTTTCACACGCAACAGAGAATTGCTTCCCGGTGTGCCGTTCCGGCAGAGTCTTGCTTCCGTCAGGCCCCGCATACGGCACACCCGCACCTCCAGAGGTGCCACGCACCACACAACTCAACAAACGCCGTCCGTATGCCGCCCGCGAGCACCACGCGGCGCTCCCTCCGGGGAGTCGCCCACCGGGCCCGTGCCTCCCGTGACCCAAGCAGTAGGGAGGCCAGCGCCAGGGGCACGATTGCGTCCGCGAGGTCACCTAAGCGGGCGATGCTGGAAGGACACCGTGTGAGCCGGATCTCGGTCCGGGGGTTCGCCGTGGCATCTGCCACTGCCGTGACCACCGTTGGCGCCGTCGTAGGCGTTGCATCGGGCAGCACCCCTGCTGTCGACGACAACAACTTCGAGGCGACCGCAGCCGACACCACGCTGCTCGCAGACATCCCCGCGGGCCAGCAGGCCCAGGTGCAGACCGCCTCGCTGACGCAGCAGGCCGATGCCCAGGCCTCCGCGGCCGATGCTGCCGCGAAGAAGTCCGTGGAGGAAGCGGCCCGCATCCAGGCCGCCAAGGACGCCAAGTCGAAGAAGGCGGCGGCCGAGGACAGGCTGGAGAAGGAGCGCCAGGAGAAGAAGGACCGCGCCGAGCGCGCGAGCCGCTCCTCCGTCCGCAGCGCCTCCGCCTTCGCCACGCAGAGCTCGTACACCGTCGCCGAGGTCCAGGCGATGGCGCGTCAGATGGTTCCTGGCGACCAGTTCCAGTGCTTCAGCAACATCGTGAACCACGAGTCGACCTGGAACTACCGGGCGAGCAACCCGTCTTCCGGTGCCTACGGCCTCGTCCAGGCGCTGCCCGGTTCCAAGATGGCGTCCGCCGGTGCCGACTGGCAGACCAACCCGGCCACCCAGATCAAGTGGGGCCTCAACTACATGGACAGCCGCTACGGCAGCCCGTGCGGTGCCTGGTCCTTCTGGCAGGCCAACCACTGGTACTAGAACCCGGCACCTCCCGAGGTTCGCGTTCCTCTCGCGCAGAGCCCCCCGCCGTCCTACGGTGGGGGGCTTCGCGCGTGTACGGTCGGTCCGAACCGTCCAGTGGGGGAGCGGTGGGGAGAGAAGACGGGGGAAGAGGAACGATCATGTCGAAACTTCCGGGGTGGCTCGGCCGGCTGGGCGCCGAACTGACCGAGCTGGGCGACCGGCTGGAGCAGCGCAGGGACGAGGCCGTCGGCCACGGAACCGGGCCGGCCGGGCTGCCGGGGTCCGGTGACGCCGGGCCGGCCGCGGACGTGCCCGCCTCCGCCACGGCCGCCGCGGACGTTCCGGCCGGAGCCGTGCGGGACGCGGGCGAGCGGCGCGGTGCCCCGGCCGACCATGTGCCGCCGCCGCCCTCGTACGCCCCCTCCGTCGCCGCGCGGCCCGATCCGGTCGCGGCGATCCCCTGGGGGATGCGCGTCGCGGCCGAGGCGGGCTGGCGGCTGCTGGTCCTGGCGGGCACCCTCTGGGTGCTGATGCGGGTCATCAGCGCCGTACAGCTGGTGGTGCTGGCGTTCGTCGCCGCGCTGCTCGTCACCGCGATGCTCCAGCCGACCGTCGCGCGGCTGCGCGGCTACGGGCTGCCGCGCGGCCTGGCCACCGCCGTCACGGCGATCCTGGGCTTCGTCATCATGGGCCTGGTCGGCTGGTTCGTGGTCTGGCAGGTCATGGACAACATCGACACCCTCTCCGACAAGGTGCGGGACGGTATCGAGGAGTTGAAGCGCTGGCTGCTCGACAGCCCCTTCCATGTCACCGAGCAGCAGATCAACGACATCGCGAAGAACCTCAGCGACACCATCGGCACCAACACCGAGCAGATCACCTCCGCCGGACTGGAGGGCGTCACCGTGATGGTGGAGGTCCTCACCGGGATACTGCTGGCGATGTTCTCGACGCTCTTCCTGCTGTACGACGGAAGGCGCATCTGGCACTGGGTGCTGAAGCTGGTGCCGGCCCAGGCCCGGCCGGGGGTCGCGGGCGCCGGTCCGCGCGCCTGGCGGACGCTGACCGCCTATGTGCGCGGCACCGTCATAGTGGCGCTGATCGACGCGATCTTCATCGGGCTCGGGATCTTCTTCCTCGATGTGCCGATGGCGGTGCCGCTGGCCGTCTTCATCTTCCTCTTCGCCTTCATCCCGCTGGTCGGTGCCGTGATCTCCGGGGCGCTGGCGGTGGTCGTGGCGCTGGTCACTCAGGGCGTGTTCACCGCCCTGATGGTGCTGGCGGTGGTCCTCGCCGTGCAGCAGATCGAGGGCCATGTGCTCCAGCCGTTCATCCTGGGACGCGCGGTGCGGGTGCATCCGCTCGCCGTCGTCCTCTCGGTCGCCGCGGGCGGCATGATCGCGGGCATCGGCGGTGCGGTCGTCGCGGTGCCGCTGGTCGCGGTCACCAACACGGTGGTCGGCTATCTGCGCACGTACGGGCAGGAACAGGCCCTGAGATACGCGCCGCCCCCGCGCGGGGCGACCGCGGTCGACGTCGCTCCGACCCCGGCGCCGGGCTCGCCGCCCGAGAACGGCGACCACGGCGACGGCGAGGACGGCGGCGGTACGAAGGCCGGCTCCTCCTAGGGCCACGGGCACAAAGGGAGAAGGACCCCGGGGACGGTCGGTCGTCCACGGGGCCCTTCTCGTACAGGGGGTACTGCTGGTCCTACTCGGCGAGCACGGCCTCGGCATCGAGGGTCACGCCGACCGCCTGGATCACCGAGGCGATCTTGACGGCTTCCTGAATGGTCTCACGGTCCACGCCCGCCTTGCGCAGCACCTGCTCGTGGGAGTCCAGGCACTGGCCGCAGCCGTTGATCGCGGAGACGGCGAGCGACCACAGCTCGAAGTCGATCTTCTCCACGCCGGGCTTGCCGATGACGTTCATCCGCAGACCCGCACGGAGCGTCCCGTACTCGGGGTCCGACAGCAGGTGCCGGGTCCGGTAGAAGACGTTGTTCATCGCCATGATGGCGGCGGCCGACTTCGCGGCGGTGTACGCCTCCGCGGAGAGATTGGCCTTCGCCTCCGGCTCCAGCTCGCGCAGCACCTTCGGCGAGCGCGAGGCGATCGCGCAGGCGAGGACGGTGCCCCACAGCTGCTGCTGCGGGAGCTCGCTGTTGCCGATGACCGAGCCGAGGTTCAGCTTCAGGTCCTTGGCGAAGTCCGGAACGGCGGCCTTCAGTTCGTCGAGTGCCATGTCGCTGTCAGCTCACTCGCCCGAGAGGAGCGCGACCGGGTCGAGGGTGTTCTCGCCCTTGGTCCAGTTGCACGGGCACAGCTCGTCGGTCTGCAGGGCGTCCAGGACCCGCAGGACCTCCTTGGGGTTACGGCCCACGGAACCGGCGGTCACCATCGTGAACTGGATCTCGTTGTTCTGGTCGACGATGAAGACGGCGCGCTGGGCGAAGCCGTCCTCGCCCTCGATGCCGAGGTCACGCATGAGCTCGTGCTTCGAGTCGGCCATCATCGGGAACGGCAGGTCGGTCAGGTCCGGGTGGTCCTTGCGCCAGGCGTGGTGCACGAACTCGGAGTCGCCGGAGAAGCCGAGGATCTGGGCGTCACGGTCGGCGAACTCTTCGTTCAGCTTGCCGAAGGCGGCGATCTCGGTGGGGCACACGAAGGTGAAGTCCTTCGGCCACGCGAAGACGATCTTCCACTTGCCCTCGTAGGTCTTGTGGTTGATCTGCTCGAACTCCTTGCCGCTCTCCAGCGAGACACAAGCAGTCAGGTCGAACTCGGGGAACTTGTCACCGACAGTGAGCACGCGCTCTCCTTGTAGCGTAGGAATTCCCTTATGGGGGATTTCCTGAGGGTTGGACGGAGTCCACCTTGGCACAGAGTGCATTGATCACGGAAATAGCTACACTCGGCCGTGATGATCGGAGGTGCCTATCAGTGGCTCAGGGCAATCAGGGCAGTCGCCCCAAACAACCCAGCCTGTCGCAGCTTCGCGCCTTCGTGGCCGTCGCCGAATATCTCCACTTCAGGGACGCGGCGGCAGCAATCGGGATGAGTCAGCCGGCGCTGTCCGGGGCCGTGTCGACCCTGGAGGAGGCACTGGGTGTCCAGCTCATCGAGCGTACGACGCGCAAGGTGCTGCTCTCGCCGGCCGGGGAGCGGCTCGCGGTGCGGGCGCGGGCGGTGCTGGAGGCCGTCGGTGAGCTGATGGAGGAGGCCGAGGCGGTCCGGGCGCCGTTCACCGGGGTGCTCAGGCTCGGCGTGATCCCGACCGTCGCCCCGTATCTGCTGCCGACGGTGCTGCGGCTGGTCCACGAGCGCTACCCGGAGCTCGACCTCCAGGTGCACGAGGAGCAGACCTCCTCGCTGCTGGAGGGGCTGGCCGCGGGAAGGCTCGATCTGCTGCTGCTCGCCGTGCCGCTCGGGGTGCCGGGGGTCACCGAACTCCCGCTCTTCGACGAGGACTTCGTGCTGGTGATGGAGCAGGACCACTGGCTGGGCGGGCGCGCCGACATCCCGCGCGAGGCGCTGCGCGAGCTGCCGCTGCTGCTGCTCGACGAGGGGCACTGCCTGCGCGACCAGGCCCTGGACATCTGCCGGGAGGCGGGACGCACCGAGGGCGCGCCGGTCACCACGACCGCGGCCGGGCTCTCCACACTGGTCCAGCTGGTCGCCGGCGGGCTCGGGGTGACGCTGCTGCCGCGCACCGCGGTGACGGTGGAGACCGGCCGCAACGAGGCGCTGGCCACCGGGTACTTCGCGGAGCCGGCACCGTCGAGGCGGGTGGCGCTGGGGATGCGGACCGGGGCGGCGCGGCACGAGGAGTTCGAGGAGTTCGCGGCGGCGCTGCGGGAGGCGATGCGGGTGCTGCCGGTACGGGTGACGGACGGCCGGCAGAACGACTGAAGGGGCGCGGTCCCGCAGGACCGCACCCCTTCAGAGCCTCTTCGTCCCCGTCACTCCGTGCGCAGGCCGTCCGGGCGCATCATGCGCCACAACGGCGGCAGCGACACCAGCGTGACCAGCAGGATCAGCGCCGCGCCCGCGCCGGTCATCGGCAGGAACAGCCACCAGTCGGTGACCTTCTTGCCGAGCATGGCGATCAGCGCCGTACCCAGACCGAGTCCGCCCGCCACGGCCACCATCAGCCCGATGACCACCGGCACGGCGGTCTGCCAGAGCACCGACCAGGCGAGGGTGGACCGCCGGGTGCCGAAGGCGACCAGCACCGACAGCAGCCGCCTGCGTTCGCGCAGCTGCTCCAGCTGCGAGACCACCATCGCGGCGGCGATCAGCAGCAGCGTCGCGGTCGCACCGACCTGGAGGCCGCGCTGCACGCTGGCGTACTTCTCGTCACGGGCCACCGACTTGAGGGACGCCACCCGCATCCCGGGGTCGATCCGGGCCGCGGTGTTCCGTACGTACTCCGCGACGTCCTCGACGCTCTCGTCGACCCGGATCTGCGTCTGGGTCGTCGCGCCCGGCAGCGTGCTCGGGTCGACCGCGCCGGTGGTGGCCATGATGCCCCAGGAGTCCTCGCCCAGCGGATCGTGGCGGGCGACGACCGTCCGGGAGTCGGCGGGCAGCGTCCACCGCATCGGTTTCCGCCCGGCGCCCGGGTCGATCTCGACCTCCTTGCCCTTGCGGGCCGTCCGGTCCACCCAGTCGGACATCTCCTTGTCGTTCCTGGGGTGGACCACAAAGGTGTCGCCATCCGTGCAGGAGCCGATCCGGGCCAGTTCGCGCAGGGTTCCGCAGTCGCCGACGATGAGGCTGGTCGTCGGCTGGACCTCTTCCTCGGTGTACTTGCCGGGCCGGGTGACGTACACCTCGACCTTGCCGATGACGGCCGTCACTCCCTTGGTGGCCTTGAACTCCTGGATGGTCCGGGTGGCCGCCTCCGGGTCGACCTTCTCGGAGAACGTGTAGAACTGGGCCCGCGAAGGGTCCTGCCCGGTCAACCTGTTGAACTCGTCGCCCACCGCGGCGAACAGCATCTGCAGCGCCACCGCGCCCGCGACCGCGACGGTGATTCCGCTGACCGCGCGGGAGGCCGCGCTGCTGCTCAGCTGGAGCCTGCGGGTGGCCAGCTGCCAGGGCACCGGACCGCCGTGCAGCCGGTTCACGCACGCCTCGACCAGCCAGGGCAGCAGCAGCGCGAGCCCGACCAGGACCAGCACGGCACCGCCCGCGATCGGGTACGGGTTGACCGGGGCGTACGGCTCGACCTTGTCGCTCAGCAGGAGCACCACCAGACCCGCGACCGGCATCAGCAGCCGCCACCAGAACCGGCGCCTGCGGTTGCGGCCGCCCCGTACGACGCCGAGGGGCTCGATCACCACCGAGCGCAGGGCGGCCAGCGTGACCAGCACCGCAGCCGCCGGAACGGAGACGACGACCAGTGCCGTCAGCCCGGCGGAGGGCACCAGGTCGGACGGGAAGACGCTCACGTTCCAGATCTCGATGTGACCGACGAAGCCACGCCCCACCAGGAAGAGCGCCCCACCGATCAGCAGGCCGAGGACCGCCCCGAACAGGGCCTCGCCGGCCGCGATCCGGCGGGTCATCCGGATGTCCGTGCCGACCAGGCGCAGTGCGGCGAGGCGGCGGTCGCGGCGGTCGCCGCCGAACCGCACCGCCGTCGCGATGAAGATCGCGACCGGCACCAGCAGCACCACGCAGATCATGATGATCAGCACGATGAGGACGGGCGGCATCTCCTTGCCGCCGTCCGGGTTGCCGTAGGCGGCGATCCGGTGACCGCCGTCGGCGGACGTCAGGGTGTCGCTGCCCGCGTAGAAGAGCAGGTCCCCGGGCGAGACCAGGCCGGAGTCGGCGATCGTGCCGGTGATCCGGTACGGCACCCGCTCCTTGAGGAGACGCCCCTCCGGGGAGTCCAGCAGCTTCTTCAGCGCGGGGGAGACCGCCATCTCGTCGGCGCCGGGGAAGCGTGCGACGCCCGGCGGGACGACCGGGTGCGTGCCGTCCGCGCGCATCAGATAGCCGCTGACGGCGCGGCCGTGGTACTCGGTCTCCCTGCTGATCCGGAGTACCGAGGTGTCGGACTTCTCGGCCTGTGCGTCGGGTCCGCCGGGGATGCGGCTCTCGACGCGGGCCTGGTCGCGCGCGGAACGCTCCTCCAGCAGATGCGGTACGGAGGCGGCGGTCAGCAGCAGTGCCACCCCGAGGCCGACGCCGACGGCGGTCAGTGCGGTGCGGATCCAGCCCTCGCGTCCGCCGCCGGCGGCGAGCCGGATGCCGAGGCCGAGGTCGCGGAACCAGGCGGCGATGCCGGTGGGCGGGGTGGGCCCCGGCGGGGCGGCGGCCGGTGCGCTCTTGCGGTCGAGCAGGGTCATACGGTGTGCTCCAGGTCGCGGGTCCGGCCGTCTCGGACGGTGACGTCACGGTCGGAGTACGCGGCGACCCGGGCCTCGTGGGTCACCAGGACCACGGCGACATTGGCCGACCGGGCCGCCTCGGTGAGCAGCTCCATGACCCGTTCGCCGTTGAGGGAGTCCAGGGCGCCGGTCGGCTCGTCGGCGAAGATCACCTTGGGCGAGGCGGCCAGCGCGCGGGCCACGGCGACGCGCTGCCCCTGCCCGCCGGAGACCTCGCCGGGACGCTTGGCGCCCACGGCCTCGACCTCCAGGCGCTCCAGCCAGTGGCGGGCGGTGCGCTCGGCATCCTTGCGCTTGGCGCCGTTGAGCCGGATCGGCAGGGCGACGTTCTCCACGCAGGTCAGCTCCGGGACGAGCTGGCCGAACTGGAAGACGAAGCCGAACTCGGTACGGCGCAGGGCGCTGCGTTCGGCGTCCGACATCGCGGAGAGCTCACGGCCCGCGTAGGTGATCGTGCCCCGGTCGGGAGTGACGATGCCGGCGAGGCAGTGCAGCAGGGTCGACTTGCCGGAGCCGGAGGGGCCCATCACGGCGACGACCTCACCGGGGTGGATGGAGAACGACGCGCCGTCGAGCGCGGGCGTCCGGCCGTACGCCTTGTGCAGGCCGTCGGCGCTGAGCAGGGAGCCGTCGGGGATCACGCGGCCACCTCCGCGGCGAGCCGGTCGAGCCGGGCGGCGGTCAGTTCCAGCCAGCGCAGATCGGCTTCGAGGTGGAAGAGGGCGTGGTCGCAGATCAGCTGATCTGCGAGGTCGCCCTTGCGCTTGCGGTCGGTGAGTATCCGCATCAGGCGCAGGTGCTCGGTGCGCTGGGTGTCCAGCAGGGCCTCGGCGCTGCGGCCGGTGAGCAGGGCCAGGACGACCTTGGTGTAGAGCGTCGACTGGAGGTACGGCTCGGGCTTCTCCGGCTGCGCGAGCCAGGAGCTGACATCGGTGATCCCGGCCTCGGTGATGGCGTACCGCTTGCGTTCCGGGCCGCCGCCGCTCTCGACGCCGTCGACCTCGACGAGGCCGTTCTTGAGCAGCCGGGACATGGTCGAGTAGACCTGTCCGTAGTGCAGGGGGCGGTCGTGACCGAACTTCTCGTCGAACGTCCGCTTGAGGTCGTAGCCGTGGCGGGGGCCGGACTCCAGGAGTCCGAGCAGGGTGTGACCGATTGACATGCCGAGCACTGTACACGGCGTGTATACCTCCGGTGTATACCGGGGCTCCGTCCTCGGAACCCCGGCCTCCGTAACCCCGGCCTCCGTAACCCCGGCCTCCGTAACCCCGGACCTCAGGTTCCGGGCGGGCCCGGAGCGTCCTTCGGGGGCCGCCCCCGGCGGCGGATCGGACCCGCCGAGCCGGGCAGACGGCCCGCCTCCGCCAGCGCCCTGCGCAGCAGGAACTCGATCTGGGCGTTCGCGCTGCGCAGCTCGTCGGAGGCCCAGCGGGCCAGCGCGTCGTGCACCGCGGGATCCAGCCGCAGCAGCATCTGCTTGCGCTGCGGCGGGGTCCTGCGGGCCGGCGGAGTCTGTTCGGTCACTGGTAAAGAGTGCCCGTGTTCAGGACCGGCTGCGCCGCTCGGTCACCGCACAGCACCACCATCAGATTGCTGACCATGGACGCCTTGCGCTCCGCGTCGAGCTCGACGATGTCCTGCTCGGCGATCCGGGTGAGCGCCATCTCGACCATGCCGACCGCACCCTCGACGATCTGCTGCCGGGCCGCGACCACCGCGCCGGCCTGCTGGCGCTGGAGCATCGCGGAGGCGATCTCGGGGGCGTACGCGAGGTGGCTGAAGCGGGACTCGATGATCCGTACGCCGGCGGCCTGCACCCGGGCGGTGAGCTCCACGGCCAGCTTCTCGGTGATCTCCTCGGCGTTGCCGCGCAGCGAGAGGCCGCCCTCCTCGTGGGCGTCGTACGGGTACTCGATCGCGATGTGCCGGACGGCCGCCTCGGTCTGGGTGGCGACGAACTCCAGGAAGTCGTCGACCTCGAAGAGCGCCTGGGCGGTGTCCTCGACCTTCCAGACGACGATCGCGGCGAGCTCGATCGGGTTGCCGTAGGCGTCGTTGACCTTCAGGACCGCGGTCTCGTGGTTGCGGACCCGGGTGGAGATCTTCCGGCTGCTGGTGAGCGGGTTGATCCAGCGGAGCCCGTCGGCGCGGATCGTGCCGACGTACCGGCCGAAGAGCTGGATCACCCGGGCCTCGCCCGGTGCGACCATCTTCACACCCGTCATGCAGAAGAACGAGACGATGACGAGCAGCACCCCGAAGATGCAGACCGGGATGCCCAGGCCGTTGTTGCCGTTCGAGCCGACGACGCCGCCGATGATCGCGAGGCCGATGCCGGCGATCACACCGACCACGGTCAGCAGCAGGCCGAGACCGCCGGGGATGCTGTGCGCCGTCACCTCTCTCACCTGCGGTTCGGGCATCTGCGGCGTGTCGGGCGTGAGGTCGGCGGCAAGGGTGGTCGCGGCGTGCGGAATGTCGTGGTCGGACATGGGATCCCCCGTTTCGAAAGACTGACTCGGTGCTAGCAATGTGATTACACATTACCTGTGTTCGCAACCTTGGGCGCCCTTCATGAGTCGGTTCCCTTGGGAACGGGTGCTGATTGTCACGTCCGTAAAAGACCGCATCGCTCGCTTTTTGTCCTTGCCGACGGTGTTAGCTGGCTGGGCTGAGCTGATCTGGTCGAGCAGAGAAACGGGAGCAACACAGCGATGGGTCGAGCGGATGCGCGACGAGCCCAGCGGCGCGGAGCGCGGCGGGCCGCGAAGAGCGGCGGCATACGCAGACTCTTCACCTGGAAGAAGATGCTGGGCGCCTTCTTCGGACTCTGCCTGCTGATCATGGGCGCCTTCGTCGCGCTCTACATGTACGTGGACGTCCCGAAGGCCAACGCCCTGGCCGAGCGGCAGAGCAACGTCTACCAGTACAGCGACGGGTCGCTGCTGACCCGGACCGGCAAGGGGGTCAACCGCCAGATCGTGGATCTGGCCGAGGTGCCCCTGGAGGTGCAGCACACCTTCGTCGCCGCCGAGAACAAGTCGTTCTACGACGACAAGGGCGTCGACCTGAAGGGCACGACCCGGGGCATCCTCAACACCCTCAGCGGCAAGGGCAAGCAGGGCGGCTCGACCATCACCCAGCAGTACGTGAAGAACTACTACCTGACGCAGGACCCGACGGTCAGCCGGAAGCTCAAGGAGCTGGTGATCTCCCTCAAGGTCGACAGCAAGAAGAGCAAGGAATTCATCCTCGCCGGGTACATCAACACCGCGTACTACGGGCGCGGCGCGAGCGGCATCCAGGCCGCCGCGCAGGCCTACTACGGGGTCGACGCCAAGGACCTCAACGTCTCCCAGGGCGCCTACCTGGCCTCCGTGCTCCAGGCCCCCAGCCAGTACGACTGGCAGACCGCGAGCGAGACCGGCAGGAAGCTGGTCAAGGACCGCTGGGCCTACACCCTCGACAACATGGTCGAGATGCACTGGCTCGACCAGGCCGAGCGCGACAAGCTCAAGTTCCAGGTTCCGGACAATCCCAAGCCCGCCAAGGGCATGGAGGGCCAGACCGGCTACCTCGTCGAGGCGGCCAACCAGGAGCTGGAGAAGCAGGGCATCACCGCGGGAATGCGGGAGGCCGGCGGCTGGACCTTCACGCTCAACATCGACAAGAAGCGGCAGAAGCAGCTGGAGCAGTCCGTCGACCGCCAGCTGGAGTCCAAGCTGGACCGCAAGAGCAACAAGGTCGACGCGACCGTCCAGGCGGGCGCCACCTCCGTCGACCCGAAGACCGGCGCCGTCGTCGCGATGTACGGCGGGGTGGATTACGTCGAGCACTACCGGTCCAACGCCACCCGCCAGGACTACCAGCCTGCTTCCACCTTCAAGCCGCTGGTACTTGCCTCTGCGCTGGAGAACGGTTCGAAGACCCAGGACGGCCACCTGATCGGCGTCAACACCCGCTACGACGGCACCAGCAAGCGGCCCGTAGTGGGCAGCGACACCCCGTTCGCCCCGGAGAACGAGGACAACCAGAGCTATGGCAACGTCACCGTGCAGAAGGCGATGAACGCGTCGATCAACTCGGCCTTCGCGCAGATGGTCGTCGACGTCGGCCCGCCCGTGGTGAAGAAGACCGCACTGGCTCTCGGCGTACCGGACAAGAACTTCCCCGAGCGCCCCGCCATCACGCTCGGCACCATGAACGCCTCGACCTGGGACATGGCGGGCGCGTACGCCACGCTCGACAACCACGGCAAGAAGGTCACCCCGTTCATCGTGAAGTCGGCCAAGCACCGTGAGCGGACGGTCGAGCCGGTCGAGGGCATCGGCAGCCAGGTGATCAGCCGCAAGTCCGCCGACACCGTGACCTCCGTCCTGACAGGCGTCGTGGACAGCGGATCCGGCCAGGCCGCCAATACCTCGGCGTACGAAGCAGCGGGCAAGACGGGTACGTCGGAGAACAACAAGTCAGCCTGGTTCGCCGCCTACACCCCAGACCTGACGACGGTCGTCGCACTCTTCGGTGAGGCCCCGGCCGGCGGCGCCCAGGTCAGCCTGACCGGCACGGCCAACTCCGGCCGGGCCAACGGTGGCGGCTTCCCGGCGCAGATCTGGGCGGACTACACGCTCGGTGCGCTGGGCGGCGGCTCCAGTGCCCAGTTCGACCTGGAGGACGTC
Source organism: Streptomyces sp. NPDC127117 (assembly GCF_042677325.1). Lineage (NCBI taxonomy): Bacteria > Bacillati > Actinomycetota > Actinomycetes > Kitasatosporales > Streptomycetaceae > Streptomyces > Streptomyces sp. NPDC127117. The sequence continues at coordinate 114,130 of NZ_JBHXTM010000007.1, read as the reverse complement.
GAGCGCGGCGAGGTCACCGTGCCGACCACGCCGTCGACGACGCCCTCGCAGTCGGCGAGCACCGACACGACCCCGTCGCAGACGCCGGACAAGCCCTCGCAGAGCCAGTCCCACTCGCCCGACGTGCCGCCGAGCCAGTCGCCGGACGTACCGCCGCCGAGCCAGTCCCCGGACGTACCGCCGCCGAGCCAGTCCCCGGGGCTGCCGGGCGGCGGTGGCGCCGGCAAGCCGGGGGACGGCAACGAGAACAACATCGTCGACAACGCTCCACCCGCGCGCTGAGCGCCTGAGCCGACGATGAACACATGGGTCAGGGGCGGTGCCGGCCGGCACCGCCCCTGACCTCTTTCCTGTGGGTCAGTTGCCGTTGACCTTCTTGGCGACTTCGTCGCCGAGGCCCTTGCCCACGTTGTGCCAGTGCTACAGCGCGTGCTCCAGGACCGAGGCGCTCACACCGTCCAGCAGATGGCCGAAATGCTCCCCACTATCCGCTCGCGGGCCGTGTCGTCCAGGACCTTGCCCACCAGCGTTGCGGTGCCTTCGATCTCCATTTCTGAATGGAGGAACACCTCATTGGTTCCCAGCGTCTATGAGGTCGAGACAGTAGTGGTGCTAATGCTGTTCCAGTCCAGTCCGCCAGTGGGTGTGCCTTGCCATTCACCCGACATGGCTCCGACCGCTATGAGGCGGTTCTCAGGAACGTCGAGGTCGACGTGCCGGGTAGTACCTTTTCCTTTTGAATTCCAGTAGAAGTACTGGGTGCCAGAGCCCATCTGGTAGGTCGCGACGGCGGAGCTCCCGTCCGCTACCTGATCGGTGATGTACAAATGGTCCCCATATGCCACCCACTTGACTTTTGCGCCTAGGCCGGCCGAATAAACGGTTGCATCCTCGGCCATGGCGCTCGTGGACGCGGTAGTGGCGAGCACTGCGGCCGTGGTACCGATGATGGCAGCACGTACGAGTAATCTCATGCGGCATTCTCCCTATCGAATCGTTGTGCATTCGGATGGTAACATTGTGTGTTCGCGGAAGGTACTGTTCCTTTTCGCGGCGACGGCTTAGTGAGGGGCTTACTGGATCCCGTTTCGGTGGAGATGTCCTTTACGGGGTTTGCTGTTCAGTTATTCTGGAGCGGGGGATTTATGGGTGAATTACGTATTGTGGCCAGATTGGCTGTTACCGCTGCGGTGGCAGTAATGATGGTTTCGTGTGCCCCTGGCGAGGGGCATGATGCGGGCAGTGTCGGCGCGGCAAGCGATGGCGGAAAAGGTACTTTCTCCCTCGGGGGGAGGGAGCTCATGACCGTCATGAAGGAAACGGCTGATGCTGGGAAGGGGTTCAGCCTGAAGGATGCCACGAGCCTCGGGAGATACATATACGAGGGCCGAGTGCAGCATTATTCGGCATGCTTCGAAAAGGAGGTTCCTGAGTTCCGGGCTGTGGACATATATGTCGTTCCCGTGACAGAGAGGTGCCCTGCTCGTCCGGGGGTATCCGTCTCAGTGCCTAAAGCCCCCGATCTCACCGGGGGACGTGTTGAGGAGTCCCTCCTCGAGGCTCTGCTGAGTGGGTACTACCCGAAGCGCCTTCAGGTATTCAAAATCGGAGATTCCTCGAAGTCGGTCCCTCCTCGGCCGCTGGCAAACTGGCGGGTGTGTGCGCAGAACCCGGAAGGTGGAACGAAACTTGATGTGGCAGGGTCGATGAAATTCTACGTGGCCAAGAAGTGTCCGTAGTCTTTTCGTCAGGTCCGAGCATGGCCAGGGTTATTGCGTAGTGGTGATTCGTTCGGTTTGCCTGCCTCGTGTGCGAGGCGGTTGTGTCTCTGGGCCCTCCCGAGTTCTGAATCACTGCTCGGGGCACTGCTGATCCGTGACACTTCCTTGCCTTGGTGCGCGATTCGCGCGGCTTGCTGGGGGCAGTATTCACTGCTGCCCCAGCTGTATACAGCCGCAGTGGCCGTCCTGGCAGGCGCCCAGCCTCTCCTCTTGATTGGTGAATGGATCGACGTTGCCTCGTAGTCCGTCTTGGGTGTGCCCGGCTTCCCGATTGACCCCCTTCGCCGGTACCCGGTCGGCGCCACTTGGGGCTCCGGCCTCAAAATTTCGTGATGGTCCGACGGATTCTGCGACGGGTCGTTTCGGTGCTTCGGAGCGGGAAGGCATTGGTCCACCCACGCCAGGCCTGCTTGGCGAATTGCGCCCGAGGTGCCTTGTGCGTGTTCGTGCCCATTGGCTCGGGCGATCGAGTGCGATGAGGGGCTGGTTGGTCCTGGGGGCCGTCGCGGGCTATGACCTGGGGTCGCATTGGTCGGACTTCGATTTGTCCAGGAATACAGGCGGGACTACGACCCGATCGCCCTGGCCTGCCTGCGGACGACTGCCCGTGACCGGGCCGAAATCACATATGCAATTTCAGTAGTGCTGCATGACCACGGGGCGTCCATTCCTGGAATATCGAGATCCGAGTCCCATGGTTTGATTTCGGCCAAGGTGGTTCAGATTGGCCATCTTCGGTCTGGCTCGGCGTGGGCCACAGCAGTTACGGTCACCGGGTCGTCGGGCCGCTCGCCATTGTCGACCGCGGCGTACGAGTATTCATTCGAATAAGGTTTAGGGGGTGGGTGTTCGTGGCTGATGCGAAGGTTCTCGAGGGCCAGAAGTGGGTCAATGCCAAATATGCCGGGGTGTCGGGGTACGTGAAGTGCCCAGAGAATGGGCAGACCGGCTGGTCGACCATGTACTCGTTCATCATGGGTCTGCAGCACGAGCTGGGAATCAGTCCCGTGGTCGCCTCATTCGGGGAGACGACCATGAGCAAGCTTGAGGCGTACAAGAGCATATCGGACGCGGACCAGAACAAGAACATTCGCGACATCATCCGCTATGGCCTGTTCTGCAAGGGCTACTGGGGTGAATCCGGGGACACCTTCAATGCCGACGCGCTTGAATCGATGAAGCAGAACATGGGTATCTGGCAAACTGGCCAGGACGCTTGGAACAGATCGGTGCAGGCCAAGGTGTTCAAGGCCCTGCTCACGATGGACGCCTATGTCGTGATTGCCGGCGGTACGGAGAAGGTCCGCGGAATTCAGCAATGGCTCAACGGCCGTTACTGGGAAAAGTCGGCCTACTACATAGGCCCGTGCGACGGCCTGTACTCACGCGATGTGCAGAAGTCTTTGGTGATCGCCCTCCAGTACGAGATGGGCATCGCCTCTCCGAACGGCCAATTCGGGCCCGGCACCCAAGCCGCCTTGAAGAACCACACGCTCGCCGAGGGTGCGACTGGCATCATGGTGAACCTGTTCACCGCCGCGTGCGTGTTCAATGAACCGGTGCCTTTCGGTGACGGGGTACGTACCACCTTCACCTCCACCTTCAGTTCGAACATCACCGAATACGTGAAGCTGTTCCAGGAGTTCTCGTATCTCCCTCAAAAAGCGGGCAAGGGCGACTACGACACCTGGTGCCAGCTGCTTGTGTCCATGGGCAACCCCGACCGTGATGTGACCGGCGCTGACACTCGGTTCGTCATCAACGCCGACCGCGCCAAGTGGCTCAAGAACAACCGCTGCGAGATCGTCGGCCGGTACCTGTACAGCCCGGACCCCAACTTTGAGAAGGAGATCAAGCCCGGCGAGCTCGAGACCATTCTCGCCGCTGGCCTGAATTTCTTCCCGATTATGCAGGTTCATGGCCGGGACGTGACCGAGTACAACTACACCACCGGTTTCCAGCACGCTCTGATAGCGCATGATCAGGCGACCAAGTTCGGTATTCCGCGTGGGTCGGTAATCTACTTTGCGGTGGACTACGACGCCACCCAGGACCAGATGGACCCCTACATCGTGAAGTACTTCAACGGTGTGGTGGCCGGCCTCGCGGACCAGGGCAAGAAGTACATCCACGGCGTGTATGGGTCGCGGAATGTGTGCATCAACGCCACCGAGAAGACCTACGCCCGGTACTCGTTCGTCTCCGGTATGTCCTGGGGCTTCTCCGGGAACCTCGGCTTCCCCCTGCCGGCGAACTGGTCGTTGAACCAGATCAAGGAGATCAGCGGCATCGAGATCGGCGGAGAGGGAGGGAAGATCGACCTGGACCACGACGTGTGGCGCCCGGACAGCGATCCCGGCGTGTCCTCCCTGACCGCCGTTGCGTCGCCTGCGGCGGACTTCATGGTCTACATTGACCAGCTATATGGCACCGCTCAGGACTATATTGCTTCTCACTCCACCAGTAGCAGCCCGTCCCAGTTGGTGATGGAGTTCGTTCGCCACGCAAAGTACGGTGGCGTTGACTGGAAAATCTTGATCGGTTCCTATGACAAGGACTGGGTTGCCTATGCCAAGAGCAAGGGCCACACGGTGAAGAAAGGGTTTACCGACCCCAACTCCGGCTACGAGCTCGGCGCCGAGCACCTGATGGCCACCGCTAACGGGCACCTGCTCATCACCCAGCCCACGAACCCCAAGTCCGTGAACAGCGGGGACATCGCTGGATGGGGCGGCGACTGGATGACTTTCTACGCCAACTGGTGTAACGACGAGGAAAAGTACGCGTCCGGCAAGGCGTACTGCGACGCGAAACTCGCCAAACCGGGTGTGCCCTCTTCCTTCGGATTCACCGACCTGATCGAGGATGCCGATGGCTACCTGATCGCCCGCGCATGCGCTGCCGGAACCCCGATCAACCAGATCGTGCGGGAGCATTACGGAAATGGTGGCGGCCATCTCACCCGGTTCACGCAGTATTTCAACAAGCGCTTTTCCACCGCAGCAGACTGCAAGGACCAGGCGTACAACGATCTGACGGTTCAGCACCCGAAGTTCGATACCGCGCGCGGTGTGCTGATCGTAGCCGCGGGCGCGAAGAGCCCAATAGCGGTGTCGAACGAAATCGGCGGATTCGACAAGCTGCAGAACTTCTGTCAGGGGTTCACCGACGCAATCGTCGCAAGAGTCGGCGCCGAGTCCTGATGTTCAACCTCGTCTTCACAGGTCTTGTCCTGGCTATCCCGGCGGGGCTGCTGATGCTGCGCCGTGGCGCGAAGCGGCCTCCACCGTGGCACAGGCAGCCTGTCGCACTCCTCGGTGCCGCTCTGATCTCCGGGAGTCTCGCGGCCATGGTGTGGGGCTTCGGCGTCTTCTCGGGCGGTCTGGACGTTCAGGAAACCTGTGAGCTCACCCTCCACACCACCTACGACCAGGCGTGGCGGGACCGTACAGGTGCGGATGGCACGTCGTACTTCCCGTTGTCCGATGCGTGCAACGAGCATGTCAGTCTCGTGCCGGCATGGGTGAATCCAGCGATCCTCATTCTCGCTGTCCTCGCCATCGGCGCTCTTGTTCTTGCCCTCTTCCGGATCGCTTCTGCGATCCTCCACAGAAAGGAGTTGGTCTCCTCGTGAGCGGTATAACCAGCCGTAGGAGTCTGCTCGGAGCGGGCGCGGCTACCGCTGCCGGTTTAGCTCTCGCCACCGCCGTGAGCCCCGCGCGGGCGGCGGCCCGGCCGAAGCCACTGCCGAAGGCCAAGCAGACAGAGCTACCGGAAGACAAAAGATGGTCCGGACGGACTTCCGCGAACGGCTGGGCCATCCTGGCCGAGGCCACCGAGCACCGGGTCCAGGGCACACAAAGGCTCACCGTGAAGCTCGCGGAGGGTCCGGCCGCGACCGTGCTGCTCTACGTGGTGCGCCGCTACGCCTACGAGATCGACATGCTCCGGCCCGAAGAGCTGACCGGACACACCACCGACCGCGAGGTGGGAGCGGCATTTGAGTCGAACTACCTTTCCGGTACAGCCGTGGCGATTCAACCCATGCTCTACCCGCTGGGCGGCACGGCCGCCAATGGCATGAGCGAGCTGGCGGTGACGGTGGTGGAGGACATCCTCGCGGACGTGGGCGAGGTCGTAGCGTGGGGCGGGGAGCTCGACCCGCTCAAGCAGTCCCACTTCCACATCGCCACCCCACCAGGCGATCGGCGCCTTGAAGCGCTGGCTGACCGCATCCGTAGCTGGGACAGCCAACCTGGAAAGGGCGCGGGCAGCATCGACGCGTTCACCAGCTCCCGGATCTCCCGCTCTCGAAAGGCGAGGAACACACGCTGAACACAACTGAGAGCATGCCCGGTGTGGTGAGGCAGATCAGCCGCTGACAGTCGTTGAACCCCAGGAAGTCGTAGCCGTCATCAAGGTGCGCTGTGCGCCTTGTTCTCGTTGAAGACCAGCCCCGGCGCCAGCCGTGGCGAGGCCGAGCCTTGACCTGCTCGGCCTTGCCACGGCTGTGACAGAGAGCCACCACATTGTCGGCGTACCTGATCAAAATTGGCGAGTCCGCCTCGGTCTCCCCGGTATGAGCAACCGGTCTGCCAATGGCGGACTCCAGCCGCCAGGGCCAGCAGTGCGGGTCGCAGTCTCGGATCAAGGTTTCACGCGCTTCTTCCGACCATCGCCAGGCCTGCGCACCCGGCCCAGAGTTCCCTCGCCGGTCTCCAACTCGTCCATGCTCTTGCGGACCGTCGTCTCGCTGACCGGAGCCACCCGCGCGTCCGCCCGGATTCCGCCGGACCCCAGAATCAGGGCCTCGGCCTCCGTGATCAACCGCCGCTGTCACTCGCCCAGATGTGTGAACAACACCCGAAACCTCAAAGCAGGTTGGCCACGAATCCCATCAGCGGCGCTCGCGGCACAACAACCAGCCGAATCACGCGAAGCAACACCTTGATTCTCTGCGAGCCCTAACGCGTCACCGTCGACGCGAGTATGGCAGTGGCGCAGATGATCCGGCCCGGGCAGCTACGCCCCCCGCCACAAGATTGGGGGCCCCCCCGAAGGGACTTGGGGGAGCGGGGGGCCCGGGGCGGGGGCCC
>NZ_JBHXTM010000007.1:0-107243 GCF_042677325.1 Streptomyces sp. NPDC127117 | reverse complement strand
TCGGGCTTCGTGTTGGGGGGTGGGGGGGGGGGTTGGGGGGATCGCGGGGCGGCGGCGTGACCGCGCGGCCACTGCCATATTCGGTGTCAGCCGCCATTGACCTTCTTGGCGATCCGGTCGCCGAGGTCCTTGTCCACGTTGCGCCAGTACTGCAGCGCGCGCTCCAGGACCGGGGCGCTCACCCCGTCGAGGAGATGGCCGGAAATGTTCGACACCAGCCGGTCGCGGGCCGAGTCGTCCAGGACCTTGCGCACCATCGTGCCCGCCTGGCCCCAGTCGTCGTCCTCGCTGTGCAGCTTGTACGCCTCGTGGACCATCTCGCCCGCCGTGGCCCAGCCGGCCGGGTCGCCGTAGCGCGCGGTGTCCGCCGCCGGACCGCCGTACGAGTTCGGCGCGTAGACCGCTCCGGTACGGCTCGGCTCGTACCGCATGGGGCCGTCCTTCGCGTACGAGTTCCGGCCGAACCGCGGACGGTTCGGGGGCAGCTGCGCGTAGTTCGGGCCGATCCGGTACCGGTGGGTGTCGGGGTACGAGAAGAGCCGGCCGAGCAGCATCTTGTCGGGCGACGGACCGATGCCGGGCACCAGGTTCGACGGCTCGAAGGACGCCTGCTCGATGTGGACGAAGAAGTCCTCCGGGTTCTCGTTCAGCGTCATCCGGCCGACCTCGATCTCCGGGTAGTCGCCGTGCGGCCACACCTTCGTCAGGTCGAACGGGTTGAACCGGTAGTCCGGTGCGTCGTCGAACGGCATGACCTGGACGTACAGCGTCCAGCTCGGGTGGTCACCGCGCTTGATCGCCTCGAACAGGTCGCGGCGGTGGACGTCGCCGTCCACACCGGCCATCCGGTCGGCCTCGTCCTGCGTGTAGAAGTCGATGCCCTGGTCGGTCTTGAAGCGGTACTTCACCCAGAACCGCTCGCCGCCCGCGTTCACCCACATATAGGTGTGCGAGCTGTAGCCGTTCATGTGGCGGTAGGTCTTCGGGATGCCCCGGTCGCCCATCAGCCACGTCACCATGTGCGCGGACTCGGGGGACAGGGTCCAGAAATCCCACTGCATGTCGTGGTCGCGTACCGCGCTGTCCGGGCGCCGCTTCTGCGAGCGGATGAAGTCCTGGAACTTCATCGGGTCACGTACGAAGAAGACCGGCGTGTTGTTGCCGACCATGTCGTAGTTGCCCTGCTCGGTGTAGAACTTCAGGGCGAAACCGCGGGGATCCCGCCAGGTGTCGGGGGAGCCCTGCTCACCGGCGACGGTGGAGAAGCGGGCCAGCATGGCGGTCTGCTTGCCCGGCTGGAACATGTCGGCCTTGGTGAACTGGCTGACGTCATTGGTCACCTTGAAGGTGCCGTACGCGCCGGATCCCTTGGCGTGGACCACTCGTTCGGGAACCCGTTCACGGTTGAACTGGGCCATCTTCTCAATGAGGTAGTGGTCCTGGAGCAGGATCGGTCCGTCGGCTCCGACAGTGAGCGAGTGTTCATCGCTCTCCACCGGGATTCCGGCGTTGTTCGTGGTGTACGGGGTGTTCTTGGTCTTCGATTCCTCGGACACGAGCGTCCTCCCGTCGGTGGGGGTTTTCGGTCAGGCCGTCTCGTTCACGACTGAAGTCAAACCCGCCGACAGGAGGTCGGCAACATTTCGCTACCGTGCGTACAGGGCTCTGCCCCGCGCCCGTCCCGTACGCATTCGCCGTGCCCTTCGCCGGTCCTGCTATTGGCTCCGGGACGGCATCTCGAACCAGACCACCTTGCCGGTCGACAGGCGCGTCGCCCCCCACCGTCTGGCCAGCCGGTTCACCAGGAACAGGCCGCGCCCGCCCTCGTCCATGTCACGCGCCCGGCGCTGCCGGGGCAGCTGCGGGGAGTCGTCGCCGACCTCGCAGCGCAGGATGTCGGTGCGCAGCAGCCGCAGCGTCACGGGCCGCTCCGCGTAACGCACCGCATTGGTCACCACCTCGCTGACCAGCAGCTCCACCGAGTCGGAGAGATCGTCCAGCCCCCAGCGGCTGAGCGCCCGACGGGCCAGCCTGCGGGCCCGGCCCGGCGCGGTCTCCTCCGGTTCCAGATGCCAGTACGCGACATCGCTCGGCGCGATCCCGTCGAACCGGGCGGCGAGCAGCGCGATGTCGTCGTCCCGGTCGCCCGGACCGAGCATGTCCAGCACGTCGTCGCAGAGCGCCTCCAGCGGCGGCGAGTGGTCCGGGCCGGTCAGCCGGGCGGTGGCGGCGAGCCGTTCGCGCAGCTGCTCGATCCCGGTCCACACGTCCCGGAGCCGGGACTCGACCAGGCCGTCGGTGTACAGCAGCAGCGTGGCGCCCGCGGGCGCGTCCAGCTCGACGGCCTCGAAGTCCACCCCGCCGACCCCGATCGGGGCGCCGGGCGGCACCCGCAGAACCTCGGCACGGCCGCCCAGATGAAGCAGGACGGGCGGCGGATGCCCGGCGTTGGCGATGGTGATCCGGTGCGCGACCGGGTCGTACACCGCGTACAGGCAGGTCGCCATGCGGTCGCTGCCGAGCCGCTGGGCCTGCTCGTCGAGGTGGTGCAGCACCTCCTGCGGCGGCAGGTCGAGCCCGGCGAGGGTCTGTGCGGTGGTGCGCAGCTGGCCCATGATCGCCGCGGATGTCATGGAGTGGCCCATGACGTCGCCGACGACCAGGGCGACCCGGCTGCCGGGCAGTGGGATCGCGTCGTACCAGTCGCCGCCGACCCGGGCCGTCTCGGCGGCCGGCAGATAGCGGGAGGCGAGCCGGACGCCGGTCGGCTGCGGCAGAGAGTCGGGCAGCATGGTGCGCTGGAGCTCGTCGGCGATGTACGCCTCGCGCCCGTACAGCACTGCCTTGTCGATGCCGAGCGCGGTGTGCGTCGCCAGCTGGGCGGCGACCAGCAGGTCGTTGGACTCGAACGGTGGCCGCTCCGTCCCGCGCAGGAAGACGGCGGCACCGATCACCCGCCGCCGTCCGCGCAGCGGGGCGAGGATGGCGCGGTGTCCGGTGGGCACGGTCCGGCCGGCGCCGAGCAGCTCGGGCAGCGCGGCGCGGGCCGCCGCGGAGTCCCCGAAGACCGGCCGCACCCCGCGCAGCACCTCGGCCAGCGCGCCGCCGGAGCGGACCTCGCACAGCTCGGCCGCGGGCGTCAGGTCCCCGTGCGGATCGATGACGGGCAGCCGCAGCCGCTCGGTCTCCGACGAGCTGTCCGTCTCCTCCTCGCTCAGCCGCAGCCGGTCGGACCGGCGCAGCCGCAGCACGAAGGGGGAGACCGGCCGCTCGTCACCGACCGGGAGCGGGTCGCGGAGGTAGACCAGTATGGCGTCGGAGAACGTCGGCACGCTGGCCCGGCACAGACCCAGCACGATCTCGTCCAGGTCTATGCCGCGGGCGATCCGACGGGTGGCTGCCCCGACGAAACGCAGCCGGTCGCCCTCGCGACGGGCCGCGGCCTGCGGGTCGAGTCCTGCGGGGCCGGTGCCCGCCGCGGGAGTCGCGGGGCCGGCTGCCGACCCCGGAGCCGCGGCCGGGCCGGGGATCGCGGCGGTGGCAGGGGAAGCGGCCGGCGCGGCGTCCTGCTGCCGCGGCCGGGTGCGTTCCTGCGACCGGGCGGCGAGAGGCTGCCGGCCTTCGTGGGAGGTGGGGTGCTCCGTCACGCGTGGGGTTCCGTCCGTCCGGGCCGGTTGTATGAGGCAATCACCTCGTGGGGCGTTACTGTGCCCCGGCAAGAGCGGCGATAACAACGGCTGTCACCGGATGCCCCGGAACGAGGGGCTGAAACCGGATGCATGTGGGGTTGGCCGGTGACAACGTTTCCGGCGACGGGGCGGGCAACAGCGAGCACGTCTCCACCCCCTCGTAGTGGTTCATACGATTCATACGACTGATGTGGCTCATACAGCTCATGCAGTGCGCGGTGCTCGTGCGATGACTTGTGGTCAGGTCGGGTGCCGAGCCTCCCGGTTGGGGCGGAGCGGCACTCCGGAGGACGATCCTACGGTTGTCCCCCTGGGGTGCATCAAGGGTCTCACGACGGCGTATACGAGGGGGTGCGGTCCCAGTCATCCGGAAGCGCGGGAACCCGCCATTGTGGATCGGGCCGCCAGTTCTCCCAGCCGTCCCGGAACGGCGCACCCCACTCCCCGATCACCTCGACGGCCGCCCGTCCCGCCTCCCGCACCCGTTGCGCGGCCTCCGGGGTCATCAGACCGGCCCGCTGTGCCATGGCGAACTCGTCCTCGTCGTGCCAGGCCCAGCTGCGGTCGGGGCGGACGGAGATGTCGAGAAAATGATCCTCGGAGTCGACGCCGCCCTGCCAGCGGGTGTGCGGTTCCTCCAGATTCACGTACCAGTTGCGGAACTGCCAGACCGGATCCCAGAACAGCCAGACGGACCAGGGATCGCCGGGCCGGGCGAGTTTCAGCACACCGTTTCCCAGCCAGGTGGAACGGGCGGTGGTGCGCGGTGCGGTGTAGCGGGTGGCGAGCGGCTCGGCATGCACGTCCCGGCCACTGGCCAGCACCGGCTTCACACACTCGGTGCCGGGCGCCACCCACACCGCGAGCAGTTCGCCGGTGTCCTGGACCACGGTGACGGGACGGCAGATGTGGAACGGGTCCGGGACGCCCCGGGGCGCCCCGCGCCCGGCCGACGCGCCGTTGCGGCGATAGCGCCACAGGATCTGATCACCCGGCGCCCAGTGCTCGATGTCTCCGGTACCTGCCATGGACGGATCTTAGGGCCTCCGGCCCCGGGGCCCGCCGCCCCCGGGGCTGCGGGGCAGGTCAAGGGTGGGTCATGCGCAGTACGTCGAGTGCTTCGTCGAGTTGTTCCACGGTGAGGTCGCCCTGTTCGACGTATCCCGAGTCCAGCACCACCTCGCGGATGGTCCGGCGTTCCGCGAGGGACTTCTTGGCGACCTTCGCGGCCTCCTCGTAGCCGATGTACTTGTTCAGCGGGGTGACGACGGACGGCGAGGACTCGGCGTACTCCCTGGCCCGCTCGACGTTGGCCGTGATCCCGTCGACCGTGCGGTCCGCGAGCAGGCGGGAGGCGTTGGCCAGCAGCCGTACCGACTCCAGCAGGTTCTTCGCGATGACCGGAAGCATCACGTTCAGCTCGAAGTTGCCCGCCGCGCCCGCCGTGGCGACCGTCGTGTCGTTGCCCGTCACCTGGGCGGCGACCATCAGCACGGCCTCGGGGATCACCGGGTTCACCTTCCCGGGCATGATCGACGAGCCCGGCTGGAGGTCGGGGAGGTTGATCTCGGCGAGACCGGTGCGTGGACCGGACGCCATCCAGCGCAGATCGTTGGAGATCTTGGTGAGCGAGACGGCGATGGTACGCAGCTGCCCCGAGGTCTCCACGAGCCCGTCCCGCGCGCCCTGCGCCTCGAAGTGGTCGCGGGCCTCCGCCAGCGGCAGCCCGGTGGCGCGGGCGACCTCGGCGATGACGGCGGCGGAGAAGCCGGGCGGAGTGTTGATGCCGGTGCCGACGGCCGTGCCGCCCAGGGGCAGCTCGGCGAGGCGGGGGAGCGAGGCGCGCAGCCGTTCGATGCCGTACCTGATCTGTGCCGCGTAGCCGCCGAACTCCTGGCCGAGGGTGACGGGCGTGGCGTCCATCAGATGCGTACGTCCCGACTTCACCACCGTCGCGAACTCGGCGGACTTGCGCTCCAGGGCGGTCGCCAGCCGGTCCAGCGCCGGGATCAGATCTCCGGTCACGGCGGCCGTCGCGGCGATGTGGATGGAGGACGGGAAGACGTCGTTGGACGACTGCGAGGCGTTGACATGGTCGTTCGGATGGACCTCGCGGCCCAGCCGTTCGGTGGCGAGGGTGGCCAGCACCTCATTGGTGTTCATGTTGGACGAGGTGCCCGACCCGGTCTGGAAGACATCGACCGGGAACTGGTCGTCCCAGCGGCCGTCGGCGACCTCGGCGGCGGCCTCCTCGATGGCCGCGGCGATGTCCGGGTCGAGCACCTTCAGCTCGGCGTTCACCTTGGCGGCGGCCGCCTTGATCCGGGCCAGGGCCTCGATGTGGGACCGCTCCAGGCGCTGGCCGGAGACCGGGAAGTTCTCCACCGCGCGCTGCGTCTGGGCCCGCCACTTGGCCTTCGCGGGCACCCTCACCTCGCCCATCGAATCGTGTTCGATGCGGAAATCTCCGCCGCCCGCGGGGGACTGCCCGGCGGTCTGTGACTCGTCCATCTCGTTCAACCTCCTGAAAAAGTTGAGCCCTTGTCTTGTTCTGTCTATTCCCAAGTCGCCTACCGACCAGTAAATACCGGGGGTAACCACAACCCGGGGAGGCGCAATGAGGCGCACCAGGCACAGACTCCGCTGTACGGTCGCGGCCGCCGCAGCCATGGCGGCGGCGATCGGCGGCATGACCGCAGCCGCCGGACCGGCCGGCGCGACGGACCGGTCCGGTTCCAGCACTACCGCATCCACCCCCCTGTCGCCGGAACTGGAGGCCATCCGCGCGGCGGAGGCCACCAAGCTGTACGGCGACCCGGCCGAGCGGCCGCTCGCCGACCGCAAGACCGGGCTGATCTCGCTCGGCGACAGCGAGATCTCCGGCGAGGGCGTCGGCACGTACGAGGCCGGCACCAACGGCCCCGACAACTGGTGCCACCGCTCGCCCGACTCCGCCATCCACCGCACCGGCATCCCGGCGGACGTCACGTACAACGTCTCCTGCTCCGGCGCGTACACCGGCAACATCGTGATCGGCGGCTCCAAGCAGTACTCCGACGAGCTGGTGCAGAGCGACAACCTCGCCATCAAGGCCCGCAACACCCGCATCAAGATGATCGTGCTGGTGGCGGGTGCCAACGACGACCTCCAGTTCGGCCCGGTCATGACGGACTGCGTCCAGCGCTGGGTGCTCTCCCAGGGCACCTGCCAGCCCAAGTACGAGGGCGGCTGGCAGGCGCGCGTCGACGGACTCGTCCCCAAGGTCGAGAAGACGGTGCGCGACCTGAAGACCGTCATGTCCGGCGCCGGGTACGGCGACAGCGACTACAAGCTCGTGGTCATGGGCTACCCGAGCCCCATCGGCCCGGACTTCTACGACAACCCGAGCTTCCCCGGGAAGCTTCCCGGCGGCTGCGCCGGGTACGACTCGGACGCGGCCTGGGGCCGCAACGTGGCCGTCCCCGCCTTCGAGCGCGGCATGCGCAAGGCCGCCGCGGACACCGGAGCCGTCTACCTCGACAACTCCCGGCTCTTCCACGGCCACGAGGTGTGCAGCGAGTCCACCTGGGCCCGCGGTCTCTACATCGACCTCGGACACTTCCCGCCGGACTCCAACTCCCTGCGGCAGTCCTACCACCCGAACGCGAGCGGCCACGGCGCCTTCGCGTCCTGCCTGACCCAGATCTACAACTCGAACCTGCGCGAGGCGAGCTGCGCCGACCCGGCCAGCACCGGAAAGCCGGTCCTGCAGTCCGGGGCGTGGGACGACTCCTTCGAGCCCCTGAAGAACGAGGCGACGGGCACCTGCGTGGACGTCCCCGGCTCGGTGACCCGCAATGACACCAAGATCGGCGGCTGGGACTGCCACGGCGGCCGCAACCAGGGCTGGTGGTACGACTCCGGTACGAAGACCCTCCGCACCGAGCTGAGCCACGACCGGTGCCTGGACGTGCCGGGCGCCGACTACAAGGCGGGCGCCACGCTCATCGTGTACAACTGCTCGGGCGCGGCCAACCAGCAGTTCGTGAAGCAGTCGGGCACCTTGCGCCCGGCGGCCTCGACCGGACTGTGCCTGACGCTGGCGGCGGCGAAGGACCCGCTGAGGCTCCAGAGCTGCGACGGCAGCGCACAGCAGCGGTTCGTGTAGCAGTGGCGAGGGGGGCGGGGCGGCCGGGACCGCTCCGCCCCCCTCGGGCCGTCCGGCGCCGGTCAGCCGGAGGTCACGAACGCACCGAGCGCGGCGGCCAGATGGCCGGGGTCCTCGACCCCGCACAGCTCACGCGCCGAGTGCATGGACAGCCCCGGCACCCCCACGTCGACCGTCTCCACACCCAGCCGGGCCGCGGTGAGCGGGCCGATCGACGTACCGCACGGCATCGCGTTGTTGGAGACGAACGGCTGCCACGGCACGCCCGCCCGCTCGCACGCCGCCGCGAACACCGCCATGCCGGTGCTGTCGGTGGCGTACCGCTGGTTGACGTTGACCTTGAGCGTGGGGCCGCCGTTGGGCAGCGGACGGTGCTCCGGGTCGTGCCGCTCCGAGTAGTTGGGGTGCACCGCGTGGGCCATGTCGGCGGAGATGCAGAACGCCCCGGACAGGGCGCGCGACCAGTCCTCCGGGCTGCCGCCGCGTGCCGTGACCGAGCGGCTCAGGACCCGCTCCAGCAGCGGACCCTGCGCACCCGTCGCCGAACCGCTGCCGACCTCCTCGTGGTCGAAGGCGGCCAGCACCGGGACGTACGCCGGCTCGTCGGCCGCGGTCGCCGCACCCGTCAGGGCCGTGACGCCCGCGTGCACCGAGACCAGGTTGTCCAGCCGCGCCGACACCACGAACTCCCGGTCCGCGCCCAGATATCCGGGCGGCTGGATGTCGTGGAGCATCAGGTCCCAGCCCAGCACCTCGTCCGGTTCCACCTCGGCGGCCGTCGTGACCCGGCGCAGCAGCGCACCCTCCGCACGGGAGCCGAGCGCCCAGATCGGGGCGAGGTGGAGCTGCCGGTCGAGCGCCAGTGCCTCGTTGACCGTGCGGTCCAGATGGATGGCCAACTGGGGCACCCGCAAAAGGGGTTCGTCGATCTGGACCAGCCGGGACGCGACCCCGCCGCCCGGTGCGCGCACCGCGAGCCGTCCGGAGACGCCCAGGTCGCGGTCGAGCCAGGTGTTCAGCGGAACGCCGCCGTAGATCTCCACCCCGATCTGCCGCCAGCCCGCCGACGAGGTGTCGGGAGCGGGCTTGACCCGCAGGTTCGGGGAATCGGTGTGGGCGCCGATGATCCGGAAGGGGGTGTGGGCCGGGGCCCCCTCGGGGACGTACCAGGCGATCAGCGCACCACCGCTGGCGACGAAACTGCCGCCGGTCGTGCCCGTCCAGTCGTCCGTGCCCCGCAGTTCACGGAAGCCGGCCTTCTCCAGGCGCTGGGCGGCACTGGCCACCGCGTGGTACGGGGAGGGGCTGTTGCTGATGAAGGACAGCAGGTCGTCGGTGTGGCTGCGGTGGGGAAGCGGCGTCATCGGGCGTCCGCCTTTCCGGTGTTCGACGGTGAGGGTGGAGGAACCCGCGCCGGGCCGCTGGGTGCGGTGCGGGCGGTGTGCGGCGCGGGGGGTGGCGGCCGGTCCCGGGTCACCCGGGCGATCCGGTGGGGCCGCCCGGGGCCCGCGAGTGTCTGCCGGTCCTCCGGGGCGGGTATCCCGGAGCCGGGCGCGGCCGAGTGGTTCAGGAACGTCCGACAACCCACCAAAGCGGGCCGGTACGACGCAAGTCCGCGGCGCGGCCCGCTGCGTGAAAGCGGCGGTGCCGTACGGGCCGCGGCGACGGCGGGCCCCGGGGCGGGCGGGGGCGTGCCGGGGCCGGCACCGGGAGGGTGCGGGACGGTGCGGCGGGCGCCCGGCCCCTCGCCGATGCCCCCGAGATTGGCTGAATAACGTCGTACGGGAATCCTCACCGCTCCGGTCCGCCGCGATCGCCGCCGGAACGGGGAACGGGGACGTCGGCCCGCCCGCGCGCCCCGGACACCCTGATCAGGAACACCACGGCGACCACGATGGCCGCCCCGTGCGACCAGCCCACGACGGCCGGCGGGCTGTACCTGTCGAGGGCCGCGGCGACCAGGATCATGCCGACGCCGAACCCGAGGTTCTCCAGGGTCGCGGAGAGCCCGAAGGCATGGGCACGCAGACCGGCGGGGAGCGTCTGCAGATGGGAGGTGTACGAGACCTCCGTGAGCCCGTCGGCCGCCCCCGCCACCAGCGCGATCACAGCGGTCGCCGCCCAGGGGAACCCGGCGAACGCCAGGATGAACGCCCCGGACATCAGACAGGTGCCGTACCCGAAGCCCGGCGCCCCCACCGTCCGCCCGGTGCGTTTGACGTACCGCTGGATCACCTGCTGCGCGGCGACGTTCCCCAGCGCCCACAGACACCAGAACGCGCTGACGAACACGGCGGGGTGATCCGCGTCGAGCGCGGCGGAGTGGACCGGCAGCGCGGCGTTGTGGGAGGAGGAGCCGAAGGCGTCCACACTCCGCAGCACCACCATCAGACCGAGGCCCGGCGCGGCCGCCGACGCGAGGAACGCGCCCGGACGCCGCCACCGGCCCGGCTTCCCCCGGCCGCCGGTCCGCCCCTTCCCCCTGGCCCCGCCGGAATCCCCCTCCGATTCCGGCCGGGCGTCCTTTCCCCGGCCCCCGCCCGGGATCGGCAGCAGCGCCACGGTCGCGGCGCAGACCACGAAGGTGGCCATGTCCACCACGAAGGCGGCGGTGTAACCGACGAGTGAGACCACCACGCCCGCCGACGCGAAACCGGCCACCATTGCCAGCGAACGCCCGGTGATGGAAAGGGAGTTCGCCCACGACCGCCGGTCATCGCCGACCATCTCGGGAATGGAACTGCGCAGCGACACCATGAAAAGCGTTCCGCAGCCGCCGACCACCACGGAAACGGCCATCAGCGCCGCCGTCCGCATCCCCTCGGGCGCGAGGACGAGCAGCAGCATCACCGCCGCCTGCGCCACATTCGTCCACAGCATGACGCGCTTGGCCGCGAACCGGGCGAGCAGACCACCGGCAATCAGCCCGGCGACAAATCCCGATGCCAGCCGCACGGCCATGAACAGGCCCATCGCCAGCGCCTTGCCCGTCGTCTCGTAGACGAACAGATTGAGCGCCACCATGTTCAGGAATGTGCCGTACGAGGACAACGCGTATCCGGCGATCAGGAATCGATAGCGGCGCTCCCCGCGCGCGCGGCCGGCCCCGTCGCTCTCCGGCGCACGGTCCGGCCGGTCGTCCGCCTGCTCGATGTCCTGCGTCACCGGCCCATACTCACCGAGCGGTTGCGTTCACCCGTGCCCGCGCGATTGCACGAATGTAATCTGCATCCTTGTGAAGGACGATCATTCCGGCCCACGGGCGTGTGATTGCCGCGAATCGTCGCCGAACCGCGTCTGCGACCCGGCCCTCGCGGCCTATCGGCGCGCGCTCGCGGACGGAAGCCTTCCGGCGGGCGAGGTGCCCGGCTGTCTGAGCGCCCTGCATCTGATGGTGGAGGACCGCGACGCACCGGAACGGCTCATCCCCGTACCGCCCGAGACCGCCTCGTTCGATGTGCTCGGGCCCATCGAGGCGGCGATCGCCCGGCAGCGCCGCACACTGCGTTCGGCGCGTGCCGCGCTGACCGTGTTCGAGGGCCTGTACGCCGACGCACACCGCCTCGAACCGCCCGCGCTCACCCGGCTCTCCGGAGAGGCCGTCATCGGCAAGGCGCTCGAAGCGGGCGTCGCGGGCTGCCGCGAGGAGGTCCGCACCGCCCATCCCGGCGGCGGCCGTCCCGTGCACGTGCTGGAGGAGTCGCTGCCCAGGGACGTACGCAATCTGCGCCGGGGCATCCGGCAACGGACCATCTACCAGCACACGGTCCGCTCGGACCGTACGACGCTCGCCTACATAGAGCGGGTGACGACCGAGGGCGCCGAGGTCAGAACGCTCGCCGAGGTCGCCGACCGGATCATCGTCTTCGACCGGAGCCTGGCGTTCATCCCGTTCTCCGACGAGCCGCACAGCGCCCTGCGCATCCAGCACCCGTCCCTGGTCCGCTTCCTGGCCCGGCACTTCGACGAGGCCTGGGCCCGCTCGGTCCCGGTCCGCCCGGAACGGGTGCCGCTGCGCACCCCGGTCGTCACCTCCGACCTGCAACGGACCATCCTGCAGGCGGTGGTGGGCGGCGAGACGGACCAGTCGATCGCCCGCAGGCTGGGGATGAGCCGCCGCAGCGTCGCCGAGCACGTACGGAGGGTCTCCGAGCAGCTGGGCAGCAAGAGCCGGGCCCAACTCGGCTATCTGGTCGCGACGTCGGGCCTGCTGGAGGCGTGAGAACGGCGGTACGGGGCGGAATCGGTACGGGAAGGCCCCGCGGGAGCGCTCCTGCCGGAACGCCCCCGCGGGGCCCTGGCTCCGTGGCCGAAGGTCAGGCGAGACCCGGACCCCGCACCGGAATGCTGGTGAACGTCGGTGCCGGGGCGGGCTCGGTGAAGAAGTCGTTGCCCTTGTCGTCGACGACGATGAACGCGGGGAAGTCCTCGACCTCGATCCTCCAGACCGCCTCCATGCCGAGCTCCTCGTACTCGACGACCTCGACCTTCTTGATGCAGTCCTGCGCGAGCCGGGCCGCCGGGCCGCCGATCGAGCCCAGGTAGAAGCCGCCGTGCGCGTCGCACGCGTCGGTGACCTGCTTGGACCGGTTGCCCTTGGCGAGCATCACCTTGGAACCGCCCGCCGCCTGGAACTGCGCGACATAGCTGTCCATGCGGCCGGCCGTCGTCGGGCCGAAGGAGCCGGAGGCGTACCCCTCGGGCGTCTTCGCCGGGCCCGCGTAGTAGACCGGGTGGTCCTTCAGGTACTGCGGCATCTCCTCGCCCGCGTCCAGCCGCTCCTTGATCTTGGCGTGCGCGATGTCGCGCGCCACGACCAGCGGGCCGGTCAGCGAGAGCCGGGTCTTGACGGGGTACTTGGTCAGCTCGGCGAGGACGTCGTCCATCGGCCGGTTGAGGTCGATCTTCACGACGTCACCCGACTCGTCGAGGTGCTCGTCCGTGGTGTCCGGCAGGAAGCGCGCCGGGTCCTTCTCCAGCTGCTCCAGGAAGACACCCTCGGCGGTGATCTTCGCGGTGGCCTGGCGGTCCGCCGAGCAGGACACGGCGATCGCCACGGGCAGCGAGGCGCCGTGCCGGGGAAGGCGGACGACGCGCACGTCGTGGCAGAAATACTTGCCGCCGAACTGGGCGCCGATGCCGATCTTCTGCGTCAGCTCGAAGACCTTCTCCTCCAGCTCCTTGTCCCGGAAGCCGTGGCCGGTGGGGGAGCCCTCGGCGGGCAGCTCGTCCAGGTAGTGCGCGGAGGCGTACTTCGCGGTCTTCAGCGCGAACTCGGCCGACGTACCGCCGACGACGATCGCCAGGTGGTACGGCGGGCAGGCGGCCGTGCCCAGCGAACGGATCTTCTCCTCCAGGAACTTCATCATGGAGGCCTCGTTCAGCACGGCCTTCGTCTCCTGGAAGAGGAACGACTTGTTGGCCGAGCCGCCGCCCTTCGCCATGAAGAGGAACTTGTACGCGCCGCCGTCGGTGGCGTACAGCTCGACCTGGGCGGGGAGGTTCGAGCCGGTGTTCTTCTCCTCCCACATGGTGAGCGGAGCCATCTGCGAATAGCGCAGGTTGAGCTTGGTGTAGGCGTCGAAGATGCCGTGCGACAGCGCCTCCTCGTCACCGCCCTCGGTGAGGACGTTCTGTCCGCGCTTGCCCATGACGATCGCGGTGCCGGTGTCCTGGCACATCGGCAGCACGCCCGCCGCCGCGATGTTCGCGTTCTTCAGCAGGTCGAGCGCGACGAACTTGTCGTTGGACGAGGCCTCGGGGTCGTCCACGATCCGCCGCAGCTGCGCCAGGTGGGCGGGGCGCAGGTAGTGCGAGATGTCGTGCATGGCCTCGGCGGCCAGGGTGCGCAGCGCCTCCGGAGCGACCTTGAGGAACGTACGACCGTCGGCCTCGAAGGTGGAGACACCCTCGGAGGTCACCAGACGGTACGGCGTGGTGTCCTCTCCCAGGGGGAGCAGATCGGAGTACGCAAACTCTGGCATTACGGCCATTCCTCACTCGGCAGACGGCGGCTGACCTCCCTTGGGCAGCGCACCCACCAGGGTAGAACGCCGCACGAGTGCCGAAGCTGTGAGGTAAGGCTCAGTCCGGCCACCCCGGGGGGCCGTTGCGGGGGCCGGGTGCGACACGGCGGGGGCGGGGCGGGGGGTAGTCGCGATCTATCGCGTTTGGGTACGCTGGGCCGGTGGACCTCGAAAAGCAGCCCCAGCAGCCCCAGCAGCCGGTGGCCCCGGTGGAACCGGCCGGCATCCGCGCCTCCGACGCGGACCGGGACCGGATCGCGGACATCCTGCGGGAAGCCATGGCCGAGGGCCGGCTCACCGCCGACGAGCACGCCGAGCGGGTCGACGCGGTCTACCGCGCCAAGACCGTCGGCGAACTGGAGCCGCTGGTACGGGACCTGCCAGCCCCGGGCGGTGCCGCCCGGGCGGCCGCCGCCCCCGGCGCCTACGGTCACGAGAGCCCCACCGGCCCTGCCGAGAACCTGGTGGCGATCTTCAGCAGCTCGACCCGCAAGGGCCGCTGGCGGGTCGGCAGCCGTACGAACGCCTTTGCGCTCTTCGGCAGTGTGGAGGTCGATCTGACCGAGGCGCTTTTCGGTCAGAGACTCACGGTCATCAACGCGACTTCCATCTTTGGAAGTGTCGACGTCAAGGTCCCCGAGAACATCTCGCTGCGCGGCAGCGGCACGGGCGTCTTCGGTAATTTCGAAGTCGCCACACTGGAATCCGCGGACCCCGAGGCGCCGGTGGTCGTGGTCAACGGCTATTCGGTGTTCGGCAGTGTGGAGGCGAAGCCCAAGCGGGGGAAGTTCATCGCGGACCTCCAGGACCGGCTGCGCAAATACCTCGGATAGCTCCTTTGGAACCGCTCCGGACCGTCGCTTGAAGCCGCTCCGGACCGTCGTTCGGAACTTCGCGGGAACTCCCTCGGTGCTCCTTTGGAACTCCTTCGGAACTTCTCCGGAACTCCTTCGGAACGACTCGGGAGCGCCTTCGAAAACAAGCCAGATTCCTTGTCGGCCGCTATTGCGCAGCCCTGGCCCGGTGCCACTCAGTGCATAGGCGCGCGTACAGCGGGTAGGGACTGCTGCATCGTCTCTCGCTCGCGAAGCCGTCGTCAGGAGTAGACCGTGCTGCAACTGCCGCATCAGCCCCTGCAGGTCGCCGCTGTCCCTGCCCAGCGCGCCCCCGCGCGGGAGGACCAGGCCGGTCCCTGGCATTCGGAGGCGGTGTGCCGCCGGGATGAAGCCGGGCTGTTCTTCGCCCCGTCGAAGGAGCCGACTGCTGCCAGGCTCGCCCGCGAGGAGTCCGCGAAGCGGGTCTGCGCGCGCTGTCCGGTGATGATCGAATGCCAGGAACACGCGCTCATACAGCCGGAGCCGTACGGGGTGTGGGGCGGGCTCACCGCCGCCGAGCGCCGTGTGGTCCTGGCCCGGCGCAGACGTCGCGAGATGGAGCGCAAGGCTTCGTCCGCCGCCGGCGCGACGGGCCGGATCGCCGCGGCGGGCTGACCGGAGCCGGCCGGCTCCCGTAGGACCGCCACGCGAAGAGGCGCCCCCACCGCACATGGGGGGCGCCTCTTCGCGTTCTGCTGCCGGAGGTCTCCGGGACGGGACCGTGTCCGGGCCTCCGGGGCCGGTTCTCCGGGGCCGGTTCTCCGGGCCTTGGGGGTCGGCCTACTTCGCGCGGTCGAAGTCGATCGCGCTGTAGGCGCGCAGCTTCGAGAGCCGGTGCGTGGAGTCGATCTTCCGGATGGTGCCGGACTTGGACCGCATGACGATCGACTCGGTGGTCGCCGTCTCCGCGCGGTACCGCACGCCGCGCATCAGCTCGCCGTCCGTGATGCCGGTCGCGACGAAGAACACGTTGTCGCCGCTGACCAGGTCGTCGGTGGACAGCACCCGGTCCAGATCGTGCCCGGCGTCCAGCGCGCGCTGCCGCTCGGCCTCGTCCTTCGGCCAGAGCTTGCCCTGGATGACACCGCCGAGGCACTTTATGGCGCAGGCCGAGATGATGCCCTCGGGGGTGCCGCCGATGCCCATCAGCAGGTCGACGCCGGTCCCCTCGCGGGCGGCCATGATCGAGCCGGCTACATCACCGTCGGAGATGAACTTGATCCGGGCGCCGGTCTCGCGGATCTCCTTGACGATGCCCTCGTGGCGCGGGCGGTCGAGGATGACGACCGTGACGTCCTCGGGGGCGGAGTTCTTCGCCTTCGCGACCCGGCGGATGTTCACCGAGACGGGGGCGTTGATGTCGACGAAGTCGGCGGCCTCGGGGCCGGTGACCAGCTTGTCCATGTAGAAGACGGCCGACGGGTCGAACATGGTGCCGCGGTCCGCGGCGGCCAGCACGGCGATCGCGTTCGGCATGCCCTTGGCGTTCAGGGTCGTGCCGTCGATCGGGTCGACGGCGATGTCGACCTCGGGGCCGGTGCCGTCGCCGACGCGCTCGCCGTTGAACAGCATGGGGGCTTCGTCCTTCTCGCCCTCGCCGATGACGACGACGCCGTTCATCGAGACGGTGGAGACGAGGGTCCGCATGGCCTTCACGGCGGCGCCGTCGGCGCCGATCTTGTCGCCGCGACCCACCCAGCGCCCCGCCGCCATGGCGGCGGCCTCGGTGACCCGGACCAGCTCCAGGGCGAGGTTGCGGTCGGGGGCCTCGGGGGAGACCTCGAGCTGAGACGGCAGATGATGCTCGGACATCGGAGCGCACCTTTCTGTACGGCGACGACCGGAAGAGGGTGCTGTGACTCTATCGCCAGGTCGACAAAATGAGCAGACCGGGTCACTTATGAGCGGCTGCCCCCGGGTCGGGCCCGTCGGGCCTAATGCGACCATGGACCCGTGGCTAGCAAGCGAGGCAAGCAGACAGTGCGGGACATGTTCCTGTCGATGGCGGTCGTCTCCGCTGCGGCAGGGGTTGTTTACATCTTCGTTCCGCACGACGAGAACGCCAACCCGGTCAAGGCGGTCGACTACCGGGTCGAGCTCCTGACGGCCCGCCGCGCGGCGCCGTACCCCGTGGTCGCCCCGGACGGGCTGACCGAGAAGTGGAAGCCGACCTCGGTCAGCTACGACCGCAAGGCGGGCAACAGCTGGCACCTGGGCTTCCTCGACCCGGAGGGCAAGTACGTCGGGGTGGAGCAGTCCACCTCCCCGGCGAAGAAGTACGTCACCGAGGTCAGCCAGGACGCCAGGAACACCGGGCGTACGAAGCAGGTCGCGGGCGAGACCTGGCAGCACTGGGAGGGCTCGAAGTACGACGCCCTGGTGCGCCACGACAAGGGCTCGACCACCGTGGTCACGGGTTCCGCCTCGCCGGAGCGGCTGGCGGAGATGGCCGCAGCGCTCAAGACTTCCTGACGCCGTACGGAAGAAGGCCCTGGCGCACTCGGCTCGGTGCTCCAGGGCCTTCTCCGTGCGCCGCCGGGCGCGGCGGCGGTCCGACTCAGACGGTCGTGACGACCTCGTCGTAGGCGAGACGCGGCAGGCGCGGGAACCAGGCGTCCTCGCCCGGCTTGCCGATGTTGACGACCATCAGCAGGCTGTGGTCGCCGTCCAGGAACTCCTTCTCGATGCCCGAGGCGTCGAAGCCGGTCATCGGGCCCGCGGCCAGGCCGGCGGCGCGGACGCCGATGAGGAAGTACGCGGCCTGCAGCGCGCCGTTCAGTGCGGCGGCCGACTCACGGACCGGGCGCTCGGAGAAGAACGCGTCCTTGGCCTGCGGGAAGTGCGGCAGCAGGGCCGGGAGCTCCTCGTGGAACTCGTTGTCGGTGGCCAGGATCGCGACCAGCGGGGCGGTCGAGGTCTTCGGCTGGTTGCCCTCGGCCATGTGCTTCACGAGGCGCGCGCGGGCGTCGTCGGAGCGGACCAGGACGACGCGCAGCGGCGACTGGTTGAACGCGGTCGGCCCGTACTTGACCAGGTCGTAGATCGCCTGGACCTGCTCCTCGGTCACCGGCTCGTCGGTGAAGGTGTTGGCGGTGCGGGCCTCACGGAAGAGGAGGTCCTGGGCGGCGGGGTCAAGAGCGAGGGACATCGTGCGTATTGCCTTCCGGATGTACACATGGATCGACTGACGTGGATCACGGTAACCCAGAGATAGGTTAACTTTCAACTAAAAGTGCTCCGGGTGATCCGTTCCACATCGGCCCGGCTGCCGGGCTGCCAGGGCGGTTCAGCTGCCCCGGCGGCGGCTACGGCCCCGGTGGCCACCGTGGTTCCGGCGGTCCCGGGCGGTGCGCAACCGCCCGGCGGGCCGCAGCGGCCGCTGGGTCGGTCCCGGCAGTCGGGGCGGTCCCGGCAGTTCTCAGCGGTCCGGGCAGCCCGGGCGGTGCGCAACCGCCCGGCGGGCCACAGCGGCCAGCGGCCGGTCCCGGTGGGCCTCAGCGGTCACCGGGGCGGTTCCACTCGGCCTCAGCCGTTGTCGGTCGTTGCCGCTGCCGCGCCGCCGCTCTCCCGGGAGTCGGCCGGGCCGGCCAGTGCCGCGTCCAGCCGTGCGCGCGCGCCCTCCAGCCAGTGCCGGCACACCTTCGCCAGCTCCTCGCCCCGCTCCCAGAGCGCGAGGGACTCCTCCAGCGTCGTACCGCCGGCCTCCAGGCGGCGCACCACCTCGATCAGCTCGTCACGTGCCTGCTCGTAGCCGAGCGTGCCCGTCGCACCAGCCGCCGTAGTCGCGTCGTCCGTCATGCGCCCCACCCTACGTTCCGGCCCACCGGGAGCCTGTGACCTCGTCCGTCCATGATCCTGACCCCGTTCACTCGCTCACCCGCACCGCGAACTCGCCCCCCGAGACCCGCGCCCGCAGCACCTCGCCCGGCGCCCCCGCGTCCTCGGGAGCCCGCACGACGTGGCCGTCGGGCCGCTGCAGCACCGCGTAACCGCGCTCCAGCGTCGCCGCGGGCGACAGCGCGACCACCCGCGCCCGGGTGTGGGCGAGCTCCGAGTCGGCCCGGTCCAGCAGATGCCCCAGTACCCGCCGGCTCCGCCCGACCAGCGCGTCGATCTCCGCCGCGCGCTCGTCCACCATCCGCTGGGGGCGCTCCATCGACGGCCGGCCCAGGGCGTGCGCCAGCCCCCGCTCCTCCCGGTCCAGCAGCCCCCGTACCGAACGCAGCGCCCGGTCGCGCAGCTGCCGCACCCGGTCCAGCTCCTCGCCCACGTCCGGCACGATCTTCTTCGCCGCGTCCGTCGGCGTGGAGGCGCGCAGGTCCGCGACCAGGTCGAGCAGCGGGGAGTCCGGCTCATGACCGATCGCCGACACCACCGGCGTACGGCACGCTGCCACCGTCCGGATCAGCTGCTCGTCCGAGAACGGCAACAGGTCCTCGACGCTGCCGCCGCCCCGCGCCACGACGATCACATCGACGTCCGGCAGGTCGTCCAGCTCCTTCACCGCCTGGACCACCTGATTCACCGCGTGCACACCCTGCACCGCCGCGTTGCGCACCTCGAAGCGGACCGCGGGCCATCGCCGCCGGGCGTTCTCCAGCACATCGCGCTCGGCCGCCGACGCCCGCCCGCAGACCAGACCGATCAGCTGCGGCAGGAACGGCAGCGGCTTCTTCCGGTCGAGTGCGAAGAGCCCCTCCGAGGCCAGCGACTTCTTCAGCTGTTCCAGGCGGACCAGCAGCTCACCGATGCCGACCGGCCGTATCTCCGTGGCCCGCAGGGACAGCTGGCCACGCGGCGCGTACCACTCCGGCTTGGCCAGGACGACGACCCGCGCCCCCTCCGTAACCACATCCGCGATCCGGTCGAAGACCTGCCGGAAGCACGTCACGCTCACCGAGATGTCCTGGGACGGGTCGCGCAGCGTCAGGAACACCACCCCGGCACCCGGCCGCCGCGACAACTGGGTGATCTGTCCCTCGACCCAGACCGCCCCGAGCCGGTCGATCCAGCCGCCGATGAGCCGCGACACATCACCTACGGGCAGCGGAGCTTCCGCGGACGTTTGGAGAGCCATGCGAGCGAGCGTATCCGCCCCCACCGACAGAGCGGGCGCATCCGCCGCACCGACAATCGGGCGGCCACGACAAGGGCGGCCCGGAGGCCGCCCACCGCCCGGCTCACGCCGCCGTCCCGGTCCGTGCGCTGCTCACGCCGCCGCGGCCTGTGCGCTGCTCGCGCCGCCGCCCCGGCCCGTGTGCTGGTTGCACCACCCACATCGCCCGGTTCACGCCACCCGCGCCGCCCGGTTCACCCCACTGCCCTGGCTGTATGCCGCCCACCGCCCGGCTCACGCCGCCGTCCCGGTCCGTGCGCTGCTCACCCTGCTCGGCTCACCCCGCCGCCCGGTCCGTACGCCGCTCACGCCACCCGCGTCCCGGTCCGTGCGCTGCTCACCCTGCTCGGCTCACGCCGCCGTCCCGGTCCGTGCGCTGCTCACCCTGCTCGGCTCACGCCGCCGTCCCGGTCCGTGCGCTGCTCACCCTGCTCGGCTCACGCCGCCGTCCCGGCCCGTACGCCGCTCACGCCACCCGCGCCGGTCGGCTCACGCCACCCGCGCCGGTCGGCTCACGCCACCCGCACCACCCGCACCGGCCGGTTCACCCCGCCGCACCGGCCCGTGCGCCGCGCCTCGACTGCAACGCCAGCACCACCAGCCCCACCGCGAGCCAGCACGCCCCCACCACCTGGGCGCTCCCGGTCGCCTCCACGATCACCGCGATCAGCACCCCCGCACCCACCACCGGCACCAGCACATGCCGCCACCAGCTCGGCGGCCCCGCCATCCGGCGTACGGCGAACCAGCCGACCACCGACGCGTGCAGCAGCACGAAGGCCGTCAGCGCGCCGATGTCGACGACCGACACCAGATGGTCGAGCCCGTCGTCCCGCCGGGTCGCCCACACCGCGGCGATCAGCGTCACCGTCGCGGCCAGCAGGATCGCGGTCCGCGGCACCCCGGACCGCGGGTCGACCCTGGAGAGCACCGAGGGCAGCCGCCGCTCCCTGGCCATCGCGAAGAGCAGCCGGCCCGCGGCCGCCTGACCGGCCAGTGCCGCGAAGGCCGCCCCGATCGCCTTGCTGACGGCCACCAGATCGTGCAGCCAGCTCCCGACCGCCGAGTCCACCGTGTCGTAGAAGGCCGACCCCTGCGCGGCCGGATCGGCGGCCAGCTCCGCCGACGTCATCGGTTCCAGCAGCGCCGCCAGATACGCCTGCGCCACGAACAGCACACCCGCCAGCACCAGACAGAACAGCAGCGCCCGCGCCACCTTCGCCGAACCCCCGGTCACCTCCTCCGCGAACGAGGCGATCGCGTCGAAGCCCAGATACGACAGCACCGCCACCGACACCGCCCCCAGCACCGCCGACGTGGAGAAGCCGGAATCACCGGTGAGCGGGGTCAGCCAGCCGCGCTGCGCGCCGTCCCGTACGAGCACCACCACCGCCGACACCAGGAACACCAGCAGCACCACGGTCTCCATCGCGAGCACCGCGAAGCCGACCCGGGCGGCGGCCCGCACACCCCAGAGGTTGAGCAGTGTGGTGACGACGACGGCGAGCGCCGTCCACACCCACCGCGACACCGAGGGCACCAGGGAATTCAGCGCGATCCCGGAGAAGAGATAGGCGACCGCCGGGATGAGCAGATAGTCGAGCATCGCCATCCACCCGGCGATGAACCCCGGCCCTTCCCCGAGCCCCTTGCGCGCGTACGCGAAGACGGAACCCGCCAGCGGCGCGACCCGCACCATCTGGGCGTAGCTGAAGGCCGTGAACGCCATCACCACGGTCGCCGCGACATAGACCAGCGCGACCGCGCCGTCGGACTTCGCGTCGAGCGTGCCGAACACCCCGACGGGCGCCATCGGCGCGATGAACAGGAGCCCGTAGACCACCAGGTCACGGAAGCCGAGCGTCCGCCGCAGCCTGCCGCTCTCCTGGTGCGCCCCCGCCGCCCCCACGGCCCCCTGGGGCCCCGTCGCCCCTTCCGCCCCCGCCGGCTCCGTACCGCCGCCGACATCCTCGCCGACGCCGCTGCCGGTATCCGACATGAGCCCTCCCTCGATCGCGTACGGATCAGTCTCGCCACCCGGCCGATCTTCCGCGCGTTCGACTCGGCCTTACGATGGGTCGCATGACTGCTACGACACCTCGCCGCGTCCTGCTCGCCGCTCCCCGTGGCTATTGCGCGGGCGTGGACCGTGCCGTGATCGCCGTGGAGAAAGCCCTGGAGCAGTACGGCTCCCCGGTGTATGTGCGCCACGAGATCGTTCACAACAAGTACGTCGTACAGACCCTGGAGAAGAAGGGCGCGATCTTCGTCGAGGACACGGCGGAGGTCCCCGAGGGCTCGATCGTGATGTTCTCCGCGCACGGCGTCGCACCGACCGTGCACGAGGAGGCGGCCGAGCGGAAGCTCGCCACGATCGACGCGACCTGCCCCCTGGTCACCAAGGTCCACAAGGAAGCCGTCCGCTTCGCGCAGGACGACTTCGACATCCTCCTGATCGGCCACGAGGGCCACGAGGAGGTCATCGGCACCTCCGGCGAGGCCCCCGACCACATCACGCTGGTCGACGGCCCCGAGGACGTCGCCGGTGTCGAGGTGCGCGACCCGTCGAAGGTCGTCTGGCTCTCCCAGACCACGCTCTCCGTCGACGAGACGATGGAGACGGTCGGCGCGCTCAAGGAGAAGTTCCCGCTCCTGATCTCGCCGCCCAGCGACGACATCTGCTACGCCACGCAGAACCGCCAGATCGCGGTGAAGCAGATGGGCGCGGACGCCGACCTGGTGATTGTCGTCGGTTCGAAGAACTCCTCCAACTCGGTCCGCCTGGTCGAGGTCGCCCTCGGCGCCGGTGCGAACGACGCCCATCTGGTCGACTTCGCCGAGGAGATCGACGAGGCCTGGCTGGAGGGTGTCTCCACGGTCGGCGTCACCTCCGGAGCGTCGGTCCCCGAGGTGCTGGTGGACGGAGTCCTGGCCTGGCTCTCCGAGCGCGGCTTCGAGGACGTGGAGATCGTGAAGGCGGCCGAGGAGTCCATCACCTTCTCGCTGCCCAAGGAACTCCGCCGCGACCTGCGCGCCGAGGCCGCCGCACTCTCGGAGAAGTAGCGCCCCGGCGTCACGCTGTCCCGATCACAGGCTGCCCCGCCCCCGCTGTCCCGACCCCGCGGTTCCGCCCCCGCGGTTCCGATTTCGGGAAGTGGGCCGGGCGCCCTGCCCGTACCGTGGACTGCATGCAGATCTTCGGCGTGGACATCGGCGGATCCGGGATCAAGGGCGCTCCCGTGGACCTGGACCGCGGAGACCTGGCGCAGGAGCGCCACAAAGTGCTGACACCGCACCCGGCCACGCCCAAGGACGTGGTCGAATGCGTGGCCGAGGTCGTCGGCCATTTCGACTGGTCGGGCCCGGTGGGCGTGACCTTCCCGGGCGTCGTCACCGGCGGGGTCACCCGTACCGCCGCCAATGTCGACAAGGGCTGGATCGACACGGACGCCCGCGGACTGATCGGTGACCGGCTGGGCCTCCCCGTCACCGTGCTGAACGACGCGGACGCGGCCGGCGTCGCGGAGATGACGTTCGGCGCGGGCCGGGGCCGCAAGGGCACCGTGATCGTCCTGACGCTCGGTACGGGGATCGGCAGCGCCCTCTTCATCGACGGCCGGCTCGTACCCAACACCGAGCTGGGCCATCTGGAGCTGAACGGCCACGACGCGGAGAAGCACGCCTCCACCAAGGCCAAGGAGGACGAGGACCTGAGCTGGCACCACTGGGCGCACCGGGTGCAGAAGTACCTGGCCCATGTGGAGATGCTGTTCTCGCCCGAGCTCTTCATCATCGGCGGCGGGGTCAGCCGCAAGGCCGACAAGTTCCTGCCGCTGATCGAGCACGTACGGGCCGAGATGGTCCCCGCGGAGCTCCAGAACAACGCCGGCATCGTCGGCGCGGCGATGGCGGCCAGGGGCAACTAGAGCCTCACGCGCCGCTCACCGCCGCGGGCGGCGCGGTCCCTGTGAGGAGGGGCGCGCCGTCTGCGCGGCGAGCAGCATGCGACGCTGCCGCTGACGCATCAGCCGTACCTTCCGTACGGTCGCGATGAGCCCGGCGATGAGCGTTCCGCCGTACAGCCACCCGGCGTGCACGGCGAGCGCGGTGACGACCGCCATGGTCTGGCCGCCGAAGCCGCCCGTGCCACCGGCGATCGGGATGACGCCGACGGCGAACGCGATCGGCACGATGATCGGCGCGGTCACCAGGTCCGCGGGCCGCACCCACAGTGCGGTCAGTGCGCAGACCGGCAGGAACAGCACACCGAACACCACCGAGGAACCGTCCAGGACCAGCAGGTCGAGGCAGGCCAGTACGAACATGGTGGCGGCGGCGAAGAGCCCGGCCCCGATCCCGGTCAGCCGGGGGTTCGGCAGCCTGCGCAGCGCGAGAACGACGGGCGGTACCGGACGCGAACGGCCCTCCGGCGCGCTCACCACCCGGTAGACGGTCGCGGTCTCCTCGATGGTGCCCTGCGGGGACAGCGGGGCCTGGCGAGACTGCCTGCGCTGCGGGGGACGTGTCCTGTGCTGCTCCACCGGGACAACGTAGGTCGCCGGGCAGCAGGAAGCAGGTACGGGACACGCCCTTTGCGCGACCTAGGGGATGAGTTCGATGCCACACGGCCGAACGGGAACCGAATCGGCACCCGACCGGACCCGTGAGGACCCGGCCGCCCCCGCCCGTAAACTGGAGAATCGACCCACCCGGGCCCGCAGTACCACTCCACTCCTCAGGAAGTCGTCAACGTGTCGCTCACGATCGGAATCGTCGGCCTGCCGAATGTCGGCAAGTCGACCCTGTTCAACGCCCTGACCAAGAACGACGTGCTGGCGGCCAACTACCCGTTCGCCACGATCGAGCCCAACGTCGGCGTCGTCGGCGTCCCGGATGCCCGGCTGAACACGCTGGCGGAGATCTTCGGCTCCCAGCGGCTGCTCCCCGCGACGGTCGACTTCGTCGACATCGCCGGTATCGTCCGCGGCGCCTCGGAGGGCGAGGGCCTGGGCAACAAGTTCCTCGCGAACATCCGCGAGTCCGACGCGATCTGCCAGGTCATCCGCGCCTTCAAGGACGAGAACGTCGTCCACGTCGACGGCAAGGTCTCGCCCAAGGACGACATCGAGACGATCAACACCGAGCTGATCCTCGCCGACCTCCAGTCCGTCGAGAAGGCCATCCCCCGCCTCACGAAGGAGTCCCGCCTCCAGAAGGAGAAGGTCGCGGTCCTCGCCGCGGTCGAGGAGGCCCAGAAGATCCTCGAAGCGGGCGACACCCTCTTCCACGCCGGCATCACGGCCTCCACCGAGAAGGGCCGCCTCCTCCACGAGCTGCACCTCCTCACCACCAAGCCGTTCCTCTACGTCTTCAACGTCGACGAGGACGAGCTGGTTGACGAGGACTTCAAGAACGAGCAGCGCGCTCTGGTCGCCCCCGCCGAGGCGATCTTCCTCAACGCCAAGATCGAGTCCGAACTGATCGAGCTCGACGACGACGAGGCCCTGGAACTCCTCCAGTCCATGGGCCAGGAAGAGCCCGGCCTCGCCACCCTCGGCCGCGTCGGCTTCGACACCCTGGGCCTCCAGACCTACCTCACGGCGGGCCCGAAGGAAGCCCGAGCCTGGACGATCAAGAAGGGCGCCACGGCCCCCGAGGCGGCCGGTGTGATCCACACCGACTTCCAGAAGGGCTTCATCAAGGCGGAGATCGTCTCCTTCGAGGACCTGGTGGAGACCGGTTCGGTCGCCGAGGCCCGCGCCAAGGGCAAGGCCCGCATGGAGGGCAAGGACTATGTGATGCAGGACGGGGACGTTGTGGAGTTCCGCTTCAACGTCTGATTGGACGTGAATAACGGCCTGACCTGCGAGAAGGCAGGTCAGGCCGTTGTGCTGTCCGTAGTGGTCCGCAGAACCTGAGGCGGCTGCGTGGCGTAGACCGTGGAGCGGTGTCCGACGTGTACGACCCGCACCGCTGGTTCCCCGTTGTCGATGGTGCAGAAGACGCGATGGTCGCCGACTCGTGGGCGGCGGCGCTCGGGCTGGGATACAAGTGCCGTGGTGTTGAAGCCGAAAGGGTCGCTCTCCAACTCTGTCGGTTCGGCCAGGATATGAAGCGTCATGTCGCGAGGGATCTTGCGAAGCTCGGCCTGGGCCTCGGGTCGGAACACCGTGCGGTAGTCACTCGCTGCGTGCCAGCGTCTCCCTCATCACGTCCTCGATCGGGACGCCGGCGGCCCCGTCGCGGGCCACCTTGACGGCGAGGGGTTCGTCACTGGTCGTAGCAGACGGAACCTCAAGGTGCCCGAAGTGGGGGTGATCGATGCTCTTCACGGGGCCTGTCATTCCGGTGGGCTCGGTACGGCTTGAGAAGCAGTGAACGTTCCTGGGCCAGGTTGCGACCTCGGTCATTCCTTGCGCGGGTACCGGTTCCGTCGGTACAGCGCCTCCGGTGTCACCTGCCCGTACACGATGCGCACGCGCAGTCTGCTCGAAGTGACAACCCTGAGTGCGCATTGACGCACAGAGTGTCACCGTGTCGTAAGGCTCGGTCGACAGGTCTACCGAGGGTCACGAAGGTAATTGCTAACCTCCATGTTGCTAACATTGTTGTTAGTGTCATGGGTGGAGGTTGACCGGACGTGGTGGATTTTGTAGGACGTCGCCAGGAGCTGGCGACGTTGGAGCGAGAGCTGCAGA
The DNA here is from genome assembly GCF_042677325.1 of Streptomyces sp. NPDC127117. Lineage (NCBI taxonomy): Bacteria > Bacillati > Actinomycetota > Actinomycetes > Kitasatosporales > Streptomycetaceae > Streptomyces > Streptomyces sp. NPDC127117. The sequence goes on along the minus strand of NZ_JBHXTM010000007.1, from coordinate 80,692 downwards.
AGGTGGCGGCAGGGATCGGCGGGGAGCGGCCCGGTCGGTGTGTGATGTTGCGTGGGCGGCGCCGGGTGGGCAAGTCGCGGCTGGTCGAGTGCTTTGCGGAGCGCTCCGGAGCCCCCTTCTTGTTCTTCGCTGCGACTGGTGCATCCCCCAGGGATGATCTGGCACGCCTGGCCCGGGACGCCCAGGCATCGACGCTGCCGTTGGCGGGGCTGGTGGCCGCCGCGCGGCCGGAGAACTGGGATGCCGCGTTCGATGTGCTGGCCGCGGCGCTGCCTGCCGACCGGGCGAGCGTTCTGATCATCGACGAAGTGCCGTACCTGATGGATACCGACGGTGCCTTTGAAGGGATGCTGCAACGGGCCTGGGACCGGGTGCTGGAGACCAAGCCGGTGCTGCTGGTCCTCATCGGCTCCGATCTGTCGATGATGGAGGCACTGAACAGCTACGGACGCCCCTTCCATCAACGCGGCCGGGAGATGGTGCTGGGACCGCTCAACCCCGCCGAGGTGGGGCAGATGCTTGGGCTGGATCCGGCGGAAGCCTTCGACGCCGCACTGGTCACCGGCGGGCTGCCGCTGATCTGCGCGGAGTGGCCGCGCGGCGCAGGGCTGTGGGACTTCCTCGGCGAGGCGCTGAGCGATCCGGTCTCGGCTCTGCTGGTGTCGGCCGAGCGTTCGCTGGCCGCCGAATTTCCCCCGCAGGTACAGGCGCGCAAGGTGCTGACGGCCATCGGGAGTGGTGAGCGGACCTTCACCAATATCGCCCGTGCAGTCGGCGGGATCGGGGCCACGCCGCTGCAGCGAGCTCTGGAGCTGCTTACGGACAAACGGATCGTCGCCGGCGAGCTGCCTGTATCGCTGCGCCCGTCGAAGGACCGCCGCTACCGGGTGACAGATCCGTACCTGCGGTTCTGGCTGCACCTGCTCGGCCCGTCGATGGAGGAGATCGAGCGGGGGCGGGGCGATCTGACCTTGGCGCGCATCCGGGAGAACTGGACCAGCTGGCGTGGTCGGGCCGTCGAGCCTCTTGTCCGTGAGGCCCTGGCGCGGATACTGCCCGACGACCGACTGCCCGCTGCCCCTGCGGTGGGCGGCTACTGGACCCGCACCAACGACATCGAGATCGATATCGTCGGGGCCGACCGCGCCCCCATCGCCAAGGAGCTGTTCTTCGTCGGCTCCATCAAGTGGCTGGAGCAGTCGCCCTTCGACCGGCATGACTTGGCCGCTCTGCACCGGCACCGGGCTGCCCTCACCGACGAACCTGTTCCAGTCGTGGCGGTTTCGCGTAGTGGAGTCGACTGTCCGGGGCTCGACGCCACCTACGGCCCCGGCGATTTGCTGACTGCCTGGCCGCTGTGAGTGGCGGATGTCGGGTGAGGTACGGGAGTCGGTGAGGCCATGGTTGCTTACCGGCCCTGTTGTGCGGAGTTGGCGGACCTGAGCCTCCTCGTGCCCAGGTCCCGGGACAGGAAAGGCTCCCCCGTCGCGCCCTGGGAGCACCTGGTCGAAGAGTCCCGCACCTGGCCTCTGATGGAAGCCTCCGAAGCTCCCGCCGACGACAACATCTTCGTCGCCCCCACTGGATGGACGAGCGCTGCGACTTCGTGAACGACTGGACCCCGCCCGTGATCCTGCCATTCTCGATCGCTATGTACCGACCGTGGTCGACCCCGGTCACTCCAAGAAACGGACGGGAAGCAACGGAGAACGAAAGAGGCAACGGGCAACACCGCCGAACCTCGATTCTCCAGGCGCGCGTCGTGCCAGACTCACTTTCGGATGCGGACCGAAACGACGCTGTCACAGCGGGTGTTCGCCGTCGGGGTTTCGTGTCGACCGATGATCGTCGGATGACGGCTCCCGTGAGGGCAGACGCCTATCACGGTCACTGTTCAAGGGGAGGCTGATGATGAGCACAACTTTATGTTTTGGCCCGGAACTTCGCCGTTTACGAGTAGAAGCGGGGCTGACTCTGACCGAGTTCTCCGTGGCGCTCAACTACGACAAGGGGCACATAAGCAAGGTCGAGCGCGGGGAACGTTCCGCGTCCCCCGAACTAGCCCGGCGGTGCGACGCCTTCCTCGGCGCGGACGGCGAGCTGCAGCGCCTGGTCACCCGACCCGAGACGGACTCGGGCACCGCCGAATCCCCCGCCGGTCCGAGCCGCCGGCTCGTCGGGCGCCGGGCGGTCCTCTCAGCGGGGACAGGAGCGCTGATCGACCTCGGCCTGAAACTCGGCAGTCAGGCGCTGTCCTCCGCCGACGACCCCCTCCTGCCCTCCCTCCGCATGCAGTTCGACCAGCTGCGGAAGCTCGGTCAGTCCACCGCACCCAAGGTACTGCTGCCCCTGCTGGAGGCGCAGACTCGCATGATCGCCGGGCTGGCCGCCGACGCCCGGTCCGTTTCTCGGGCCCCTGCGCTCCTGCTCGCCTCGCGGTTCGCGGAGTTCACCGGCTGGATGGCCCAGGAGGCCGGGAACAGCGACGCGGCACTCGGCTGGACGGGCGAGGCCGCCGAACTGGCGCGCGCCGGGGGTGACCCGTACCTCGGTTCCTACGCACTGGTGCGACGCGCCCTGGTCACAATGTATGGCGGGGACGCCGCTGGCACCGTTGCCCTGGCCCGCCGCGCCCAGAGCAGCGAACTCCCGCCGCGCATCCGGGGACTCGCGGCCCAGCGGGAGGCCCAGGGGCACGCTCTCGTCGGCAACGAAGTCGACTGCCTCCGCAGCCTCGACAAAGCGCGGGAACTGCTTGCCGGTGACGACGCCCGCAATGGCGCCGAGCCCGTGATCGGCACTTCCCATGTGAGCGATCCGGCGGCGATGTCGACCGGCTGGTGCCTGCACGACCTCGGCCGTCCCAAGGCCGCCGCCGAGGTACTCGACCGGGAGTACCGCCGCCTCCCGCCGCACGCGCTGCGTGCCCGTGCCCGGTACGGCTTCCGCCGGTCCTTGGCCCATGCCGCGTCCGGGGAGGTCGAGCGCGCGTGTGCGATCGCCGGGGATCTCCTGGAAGTGATGCCGGCCGTGCCCTCGGCGACGGTGAATAGCGACGTCCGGCGTCTCGCACGGGAACTCTCCCGGTTCCGGAGCAGCCGCGCCGTACGTGAGCTGCAACCCGCGCTGGCACGCGTGCTCGCCCCCGCGCACGACTGACAGCCCCTCCACGACCGACACGGACCCGAGCCGCCCGGCTCGCCGGACTGCCCGGTCTCTCCGCCCCCCCCGGATCCCACGATCCCCGGCGGAACCCTCTGATCACCGCTCGACGCGTCGCATCGCGCCCCCGGCTTTTTCGGGCTGCCCGCGACCAGCGACGCACCAGGCGGCGCCCCTCCACCCGCACGCCCTCCCGTGGATGCGCCATGCCGTCCACACAGTCGGGACCTCATGGCCCGGGCGGACCGGAGCGCCGGTCCACAGCCCCGCGCCCGTTCGCCCCGTCTTCTTCTCACGAAGGGAACCTTCATGCCTGACGTCTTCGTCAACTACCGCACAGGCGACGAGGAGTCCGCAGCGACCATGATCGCTCGGGAACTCGCCCGTCGGTTCGGCGACGCGCGGATCTTCTTCGCCAGTAACTCGATCGAGCCCGGACGCCGTTTCCCGGTGGAACTGGTCAGGGCGGTGGAGGAGTGCCAGGCTCTCCTCGCCGTGATCGGCCCGCGCTGGGCGGAGGTGCGGGGGGCCGACGGCCGCCCCGCCCTCGAAGCCGAGCAGGACTGGACCCGTCGCGAGATCCAGACCGCGCTCGACCGCGGGGTCCTGGTGATCCCCGTGCTCGTCGGAAAGGCCACGCGGATCGACCGCTCCGTCCTTCCGGACGATCTGCTGGAGCTGGCGGACTGCCAGTACAGGCGGTTCGACCACCGCAACGCCGAATCGGACCTGACGGCGCTCGGCGACACCCTCGCCCGGCTCCTGCCCGAGCTGGGTGCGGTGGACCGCGATGCCCGTGCGGCGCGGGAGCGGGCGGAGGCGAAGTCCCGCAAGAAGTCGGCCAAGGATGCCAGGCACACCAGGATGCGGACGCGCGACGTCGAACAGCGCGTGCGCGGCATCGGAAACCTCAACGGAGATCTGTCCGGCACCTTCGTCAACGAACCGCAGGGGCCCGTGAACACCGGTGGGGGACACCAGTACAACGCTCCCCACTTCGAGGGCGACAACACCGGGGTCCAGTTCACCGCGGGCGACAACAGCGGTACGGTCCACCAACGCTTCGAGCGCGAGCGTCGGCGCTCGGACGGCAAACGATGACCGAGCAGGACCGCGTCACCGTCAACGATCCGCGTGGCCCGGTGAACAATGGCGTAGGGCCCCAGTACGTCTTCTACGGCGGCGCGGATTGGATGATCCGCAAAGGGGTCGAGTCCCTCCGGATCGTCCGAGACGACCGGATGCGCCTGGCCGACCGGTTCGTTCGGCCGGTGGGCTATCGCATCGCCGCCGACTGCCTGGAGAAGCCCGGATCGGTGGTGCTGCTGGAGGCTGAGCCCGGCAGCGGCCGGCGCGCCGCAGCGATCATGCTGCTGCACGAGCTCGGTGAGGACGCAGGCGCTGAAGAGGAGCAGGAAAAGGACCGGTTCGAGGAGCTTCCCGCCACGGACAAGGACGAGGCCATTCTCGCCCCCGGCGAGGGGGACCGTTTCCTCCTCGACCTCTCCGGGATCGCCGACGAGGAGGCGTATGCCAAGGCCCAGCGCCTACTGGCCGTGCGCCGGTCGCAGGTCCAGGAGGCGGGGGCCCACATGGTGGTCGTCCTGCCGTCGGGCATGGAGCACGCCCACGCACCGCAGCTCGAACCGCACACGGTGGCGCTGGGGCGCCCTCGGGGGATCGCCGTCGTCACCCGGTACCTCCGTATGGACCGGATGGCCTTCCACTCCACGGACCTGGGGAGCTACGACCTCCAGCGCCTGTGCGAACGCTCCCCCATGCGGGAACTGGCGCGGCTCACGGGGCTGGTGAGGTCTGCTCGCGACAGCGGCCGGTTCGGCGTCGACTTCGCGGGATGGCTCGACCAGGCTATGCACGCGGTGACCGACCGTGCCGGTGAGGTGGGCCGGCAGGTGGCCACGGTCCGCACCGTGCCCGAACGGGCCCTGCTGCTTGCGGCGGCAGTGTTCGAGGAGGCCCGCGCAGACACCGTCTACGAGGCGTGGCACGGCTTGATGAGGACGGTGAGGCACGAGGAAGAGACGACAACCGAGCTCGCACGGATGGATTTCGGGGAGCGATTGGCGACGCTCGGGATCGAGCGGGCCCTGGAAGGGCGGCTCCACTTCGGGCGGCTGGCCTACGCCGAAGCGGTACGGACGTACTTCTGGGCGAACTTCCCCGGGACGCGCGACGACCTCAGGAATTGGATCGGCCATGCCGCCGGGCTCCGCGGTCTGACCACCGACGACCGGGTGAACGTCGTCGTCCGCTTCGGCGAGCGGTCCCTGGCCGTCGGGCGGCCCGACCACCTCTTCGACCTTGTGGTCCGCTGGGCGGACCATGCGACCGGGGCGTCCTGCGACCCACGAGCAGTGACGGCCCTCGAACTCGGTCTCAGCCACGAGAGGTTCGGGGGATGGTTCCGCAGACGGATGTACGAGTGCGCGAGGTCCGGTCCCCTGTCGGACGGTCTCGTTCGCGTCCTGACCGCTGCCTGCCTCCAGAGCCTCGGCGCGACGCACCCGGATCAGGCGATGGTGCGGCTCCACTACCTCGCCGTACGGAAGGGAGAGGCGGCACGCGAGGCCCGGGACATACTTCTTGACCTCGCCGGCCGCGACCGTCGGGCCTACCGGCTACTGATCGACCGCCTGCGGGACCGGGCGCGTCGGGAACCGCGCGAGGCAGAGCTCCATCTCCATCTGCTCGCTGAACTGTTGAGGAGCGACCGGGCACCGGAGCCGCCACCGTGGCCGGACCTGTTCCTGGGATGGGAGAAGGTTTTCTCCCATCCGCCGACGGAGCGCTGGAACCCGCTGGTGAGCAGTTGGCTGAACGCCGCGGCGGGCGACAGTACGCGGGAGATGGCGCTGGGCGTGATGGTCGGGGCGACACACGGCCGCACGGCCGCTCTGCACCGCCTCTACGCCATCGCCTGCGACTGGGCGGGGCCCAGGCACCACCCGTCCCGGGCGGCCGTCGCCGCCCTCTTCTGGCAGCACATCGACAACGCGCAGTACGTCCGCAGGGAGAGTGCGAAGCGTGCGGGCGCCGGACCACGGACCACGGAAGAGGCACGATGAAACACCGCTTTCCCAGCCTGCTGTTCGTCGCTCTCTGCGGCCTCGCACCGGCTGTGCTCGGAAACCTCCTGCACTGGTCGGCGTGGCTGTGGGGCTTCATGTCCATGGTCACATCCTCGGGCTCCCTGCTGCTCGTGATGACGGTTCTCAGCGGTGGCCGCGCGTCGGCCGATCCGTACGAGCCCGAGGAAGCTGAGCCGCCCGCGGCGCCGACGGAGCAGCCGTACCAGGAGACTCGGGTGGTCGACGCGGCGCTGCCGAGCGCAACGGACGGCTACGACTTCCTCTTCTCCGCCACCGTGTGGTGGAGGCCGGTCCCCGACCACGCCGACTGGTCCAACGGCGCCTCGCCAGCCCTTGCCGTTTCCTCGGTCGTCAGCCGGGCCCTGCAGGTCGTCCGCCACGAGGAGCCCGGCCGGGCGAGCTTCGCACGCCATCTCCTGGAAGGGGAGCTGGGCGCACCGCTCCCTGACCGGAGCGGACGGGTGAAGGCCCTGGCGGCCGATGTGACACTCACCCTCGCCCCCGCCGACCGCGAGCGCCTGCGGAAATTGAACGACCTTCGCAAGGACGAGGAGCTCTGGGAGTACGAGCGTCAGCACGAGCGCAACAAGCGGGGCTACCTCGGTGACGACGTGCTCAAGAGCACGGGCAGCGCCGTGGTGTGGTGGCTGGCCCGTCACGAGGACGACATCGAGAAGGCAGTCGACATGATCGGTCCGCTCGCCCAGATCTCGGCGGCGGCCAAGAACGAGGAGGTGCCCGAGATCTTCCGGCACCTGCTCGTCCCGCCCGTGGACGCGCGGACCGGAGCAACCGTCGGAGGCCCGCTGTTGGACGGACACACCCAGGGAGGAGGGACGTTCGACCGCGAGGAGGCAGTGGGGGTTTCGGATCGGCTGCTCCTGCTGCTGGCGGCGGTGGGCCTGAAGCCGGACATGGATGAGTACACGGTGTTCGTGCACCGTGTGGTGCGGAGCCTGGAGGCGGCCGAGCTGGACGAGGCCGCCGAGGAGATCAGGCGGACCCTTCTCCCGGCGCCCGACGAGGGGCCGGAGGGTGAACCTCCGAGCGAGGGGGACACCACCGGGCCCTGGTCGCCGCGCTTCCAAGCCCCCGAGGGTGCGCCGTTCACCGACGCGGCCGCGGACCCGGATGCCGGCGCGGACCCGGATGCCGGCGCGGACCCGGATGCCGGCGCGGACCCGTTCACGCCGGGGCCCGCGGAGAGCGGCGCAGGCGGACGGAGCCAAGACCGGCAGGAGACGAGCGAGGACGACATGGCGCCTCCGTACTTCTGGGACGCCTCGCGCAGCCCGCACCGGCCCGCCGCACCTCGCGCACAGGACGAGGACGACCAGGACGGGAGCTGATCCGATAGACGCTCGGTCCTCCGAGGCTCCCCTTCACCGCACACTCAGTCCAGTCGAGTTCCCAGTCCAGGCCGGTGCCGGAGACGCCGTACGTGCGGCCGGCGTCCACCTGCCAGAACTGGGAGTGGAGGATCACTTGGGCGTGGCCGGCCAGGTCGTTGATGGGTGAGGGAGACCTTGTTCGCCCCGCCATCCATGGTGGGCCACTGAAACTGGATGGCGTCGTCCTCCCGGAAGCGGACAGGGTAGGTGGCGTACGCGCCGGGCGTCTCGTCCAGGACGAGACGCCCGCAGCAGGGACAGGGGTTTATCGGCGTCCTGGACCAGCTCCAGTTTCGCGGCCGGGTCGACGCCGACGACGCGGAGTTCTTTCTGCGGCTGCGGAGCATCACCCGAATCCCCAGGTCCGCGAAAAGCGCACCGTTTTGTGCGAGTTCCTGGGGGCCCGTGGGTTGTCGCGATTGAATACCGGCGCGGTCCGGGTCCTCAGCGCCCGGGATCGATGCGCCGTGCCCCGTTCGGTGCTGCCGGGTTGCCGCCACCGGGGCGGGGCCGACGCCGTCAGCTTTCCCAGTCGACGGAGACCACGGTCCCGTCGCTGGCCACCTTGACGGCGAGGAGTTCGTCACTGGTCGTGGCGTCGATTGTGTAGTCCATGACGATCCGGGCCCCGGCCTCCTCGGTCCGGTGCCACAGACCGATCCGAACGGGGTACATGGCTGCAGTGAACGCGCCCGCGCTGATCGCTTCGCCGTTCGCTTCGCGGGTGAGGCGCTCGATCACTTCGATGTCGTCGAGTTCGTCGGCGTGGTGGTCGATGAAGTAGCGATCCTGCTCCAGGTTCTCGCGCAGCGCCGCGCGAGCCGCGGTGTCCAGAGCCGGCAGGTGGGTCAGGTGCGTCGCGAACGCATCCAGTTCTCCCGCGTCCGGCCCGGTGCCGGGGTCGGCCCACAGCCACACTTTGACCTTGCTGTTTCCCAGTGCGGCTGCGCCTTCCCAGATGACTTCCGTCCCGTCCGCCGACGGAACCTCAAGGTGCCCGAAGTAGGGGTGATCGATGCTCTTCACGGGGCCTGCCATTCCGATGGGCGGTACGGCTTGAGAAGCAGTGAGCGTTCCTGGCCCAGGGTAGGACCTTGACCGTTCCGCTCGGGAAGCGGTGGCTCATCCGTGCAGTGGCATCGATGGATCGGTACTGGGGCCGTGCATTTCCGGGCCGGGCCGGGGAGGGGAGGGGCTGGGCGGTCGGGGCCGGGGAAGTGTGGCTCACGGAAAGGGGTTGTCGGCCGGCATCCGCGACCCGGTCGAGTGGTGGGGCGTCGCGGGATTCGCGAGAGTGGCCGCGCCGAGTCGCCCGGGACCGGCGCGAGGACCTTGATGCGCGCACTGCCCGGCTGTTGAACGGTCGGTGATGATCGCGATGGTCGTGCGCCCTGCACGCGGTCATGTGGGGGCCGGTAGTCGATTCGCAGCTGTGGTGAATTGCCAGGTCAGGTGGGTTTCTGTGAAATCTTTCGAGGGTGGGCGGCTACGTTGACGGCCGTCGGCCCTTCTCGTTTCTTCGTCACTCTTCGTGGTCGTCGTGCTGCTCGCCTGTCTGCACTAACCCGGCGAGCGCGGCGAACCCGGCGCCGCAAAGCTGTGGGCATACGCGCTCCCGCCGGCTTCCCGGCGAAAGACGAAGAAGGTTTTTCCTGTGCGTCTGTACCGAATAGCGCTGTGGGCCACCGTCCCCATGGCGCTTCCCCTCCTTGTGGCACCCGCCGGAGTGACGGCGGCCCGAGTCGCTCGCGATGCGGCTCCGGAAGGGCCCCTCTCCGTATGGCGGCCCGAAGCGGCCACACCGCCGGCCGTTCCGGCGGCCGATGCCGCGCCTCCGTTCCCGGCCCTCGGGGCGGCGTCGATGGCGTTGCCCCGTACGGTGCACCGGCCCGCCATCGTCTCGCGTGCGCAGTGGCGGGCCGACGAGACCAAGAGGGACCGCCATGCGCACTACGCGGGAGGTGTCAGGGCGGTCTTCATTCATCACACCGACACCCCCAACGGCTACGACTGCGCCGACGTCCCCCGTACCCTGCGCAATCTGTACACGGGCCAGACCCGTGACCGGAGTTGGGGGGACCTCGGTTACAACTTCCTGGTCGACAAGTGCGGCACCATCTACGAAGGCCGCGCCGGCGGTGCCGACCGTCCCGTCGTCGGTTCCCACACCCTCGGGTTCAACCAGGGCACCACGGGGATCGCGGCCATCGGCACCTTCGGGCCGGGGGCGCCGGTGCCGGCGGCCATGGAGCACGCGATCGCGGCTCTCGCGGCCTGGAAGCTGGGACTGGGGGGTGTCGACCCCGCCGGCAAGGTGCGGCTCACCTCCACCAACGGCAAGAGCCGTTACGCCAAGGGCACTTCGGCCGAGTTCGACGCCATCTCCGGCCACCGCGACGGCTTCGCCACCAGCTGTCCCGGCGAAGCGTTGTTCGCGCGGCTCCCCGCCATCCGGACCCTTGCCGCGAGCCTCCAGGGCAGATCGTCTCCGCGTATCCTCTCCGGCGCCCGGCTCGCCGCGGGCCCGGGAAGTCCTCGCAGCGGCGGTGAGTGATGGTTCGGCGGGGCCGACCTCGGTCCAGGCCGCCCAGCAGGGTGATCGCCCGCTCCAGGTACTCCTCGAAGCAGGCCGGCTCCTCCGGCGCGAACTCGCCGCTCAGGGCGTCTTCCACAGGCCGGGCCGCACTTGTCCGCCTTCTTCACCACGGCGCAGCCGGCCGGACCGGGGCGCCCCGTTCACCACGACCGTTTGAAGGAGTTCGGACGGCTCGCGGCGGATCTTCGGGAGCGGGCTCCCCGATACGGCCTGCCGGCGCGCGGTACCGGACTCTGCCAGTCCTCTTCCAGCCCCCATCCGGTCCTCTTCCCGGAGACCATTCCGCCGCGCGGGACCGGATGACATGATCGGCAACGCTCGGCCGCACCCATGCGGCCTGCCGACATCGATCAGGGGGAATCATGGAACGGCGCCCGGCCGCGAGATCCGGCTTCAACTGGTGGCTGCCCAGCGTGTACGCGGCGGCCGTCGTCCTCACCGGGGCCCTCGGCTCCGGCAGGGCGACGGGGATCGTCGCGGCGGTGGGCGGTGTGCTGCTCGGCCTCTACTACGGCTTCGGCAGCAGGCTCCGCGCCCGCGACTGACACTCCGTACGCCGGGCACGCTCCGCCGGCTGCGGCTGCGGCTGCGGCTGCGGATACGGTTACGGTTACGGCTGGGTGATTCTCAACTCCCGTACGCCCGCGGGCTTCTGCGGGTCCTCCGACTCGACCGTCAGCCGTACCGTCCGGGCCACCGCGCCCGCCCGGTACGGCTGCCAGTGCGTGCCGTCGGGCGATGTCTCCAGGCGGTACGAGGACGGGCGCACGTCCGCCCACTCCGGCTCGGCCGATGTCACCGCGCCCGCACGTCCCAGGTCCACCGTCAGCGCGCCCTTCGCGCCGTCCGGTGACCAGGAGGTGGCCGGACTGCCGTCCACCGCGGCCACCGCGTACAGGCCGGGGGACTCCGATGTCGCCGTCACCGGGCGGCAGCGGGCCGAGTCGGTGGTCGCGGCGAGGTCCGGGCGGCGGGTGGGGAGCGTGAGCATGCCGGTGAGCAGGCGGGGGCCGGCGGGGGAGTGGACGGTGAAGGGGGCACCGGAGACCAGCCGGACCGTCGTCGTCCGGGGACCGATCGCGAGGTCGTACGTACGGCCCCGGTAGCGCAGGCCCGTCAGTGTGACACCGCTGCCCAGCTGCGGCGGCAGCATCGGATCGAGACGCACCCCGTCCTCCCGCAGCCGCAACCCCGTCAGGCCGTGCGTGAAGACCTGGAGGAAGCCGCCCTTCCCGGTCAGGAAGTCGTCGGCGGGGAACCCCGAAAGCGGGTCCTGGGCGCCCGCCTTCGCGCCCCGGGCCTCACTGAACAAGGCGTACGGCCCGCGCGTGAACGGGCGTACGGCGCGCTGGAGATAGGTGTACGTCGCGCAGCCGGGCGCTCCGATCGCAGCCGCGTCGATCGCGTGGACCGAGTCGGTCATGGCCGGGCCGTCCGGGTCGGTGTGCGCCGCGTAGAAGTCGAGCGTGGCGGCGGCGGCGCCCGGCTCCATCGGCCACTCCAGCGGGTAGATCAGCAGCACCGTGTCGGCCTGCTTGATCGTCGATCCGTTGTACCCCGCGTACTGGAGGAAGAGCTTGCGCCCCGGGTCGTACGGGATGCGCAGGCCGTTCGCCACCCGCTTCCACTCGACCGGTGCTGTGTGTCCGAGCAGTTGCGCGGCTCGGGTGGCGTCGCGCAGGGCGGTGGCCGCGACCGCGTTGGTGAAGACCCCGTCGGTGACGCCGTTGCTGTACTCGTCGGGGCCCGCGACCTCCTTCACCGAGTAGCTGCCGTCGTCGTTGGCGGTGGCCCGCGAGGCCCAGAAGTCGGCGATCCCCTCCAGCAGCGGCCAGCCGTGCCCGGCCAGCCACTCCTGGTCCCCGGTCGCCAGGTAGTGCTGCCAGACGGCCAGCGAGACATCGCCCTGGAGGTGGTTCTGGGTGACGCAGTGCGGCGGGTTCCAGCTCTGGCACTCGGACCACAGATCGCCCCTGCTCGCGCTCGTCCACGAGTAGAACAGGCCTCGGAACCCCAGCTTCCGGGCGTTGGCGCGGGCGGCCTCGCGGGTGCGGTATCGGTACTCGACGACCGGGCGGGCCAGTTCGGGGCGGGTGGCTAGCAGCCCCGGGTACATCCAGGTCTCAGCGTCCCAGAACACCATGCCGGCGTAGTTGTCGCTGGTCAGACCGGCCGGCGCGATGCTGTCGCGGGATCCGGTCCGGGTGGATGCCAGCAGTCCGTACTGCGCCGCCCGCAGCCATTTCTGGAGTTCGGGACGGTCCGGTACGGCGATGTCGGCCGCCCATGCCCGCCGCCAGGCCGCGGTGTTCGCCGCCATGATCCCGGACCAGCCGCGCCCGGCCGCGCGCCGGGCGGCCTCGCGGGCGGCGGCGCGCGGGGTGGCGGAGGTGAGCGCGGTGTCGACGCCGACGTACTTCACGAAGGTGTGCGTGCGCCCGTCACGCACCCGGTGGGTGCTCCGTGGTGCGACCGGAGCTCCCGTCCCCGAGCCCCCGGTTCGCAGCTCCTGGACGATCGCGCCCTCGGTGCCGGTGCCCCGGGTGCGGAACGTGCCGTCGCCGGCGAGGGCGATCCGGCGCGCGCCCCTCGGGTCGAGCCGGCCGGCGACGGTCGCGGTGCCGTTCCAGTGGGGTGTTATGCGCAGTCGCACGGCGCCCGTGTGCACATCGGACCGGTCGGTGAGCACCTCGTACGTCAGATCGGTCGCGCGGCCGTCGGCCGTGGTCCACCGCAGCGACGTACGCACCAGTCCACAGCGCAGGAAGAGCGTCTGGCGGTAGCGCGAGATCCGGCCCGGGGGCGTGCCGGCGCCGTAGACCTCGTCGCCGACGCGGAGGTCGAGATTGGTCCAGCTCGGCAGCGCGGCGGCCACCTCCCGGCCGCCGGCGAGGTCCTTCTCGCGCCCGAACAGGCCGGAGACGAACGCGCCGTCGTAGCGCGGGGTGAACAGCGGCCAGCCGGTCTTCTCGCCCGACGCCGCGTATCCGGCGCCCGCCGCGGGCACCCGGTGGCCCAGGTATCCGTTGCCGGTGTAGGCGTCGTAGCCGGCCGCCTCGCCGTACCGGGTGGACGTGGGCGCCCAGGCGGGGTCGGTGTCCCGGCCGCAGGCGGTCGTCGCGGAGGCAGGCGCCGCCGTCGCAGGAGGCGCAGCGTACGGGACGGGGGCCGAAGGCGCGATCAGGGCGCCCGCGATCAGGGACGTGAGGGACGTGAGGAGAACGAGGCGCGAGAGGCTCACCGTACGAAGGTAGGGACGCGTGCGCCGCGCGGTGGTGAGCGGCGCGCGGGGTGAACGGCTGACGGGGCCGGGGGAGGCCGGTGGCCCTGCCCGCCCTGGCCGTTCCCGGCCGTCCGGGCCGTCCGGGCCGTCCGGGCCGTCCGGGCCGTTCCCGGCCGCCTGCCCGCTCACCTTGTCCGCCCGTCCACCTCGTCGGCCCGCCCGCTCCGGTCGCTCGCGCGGCCCGCTCCGTCAGCTCGCGAGGCCGGTCTTGAGGCCCGCGCCGCACAGAGGGACGACGACGCTCCGGTCCGTCCAGTCGCCGACCGCCGCCCAGCAGGCGACGCCCGTCGTCTCCACGTAGAACCCGCGCGCCGCCAGATCGAGCTGCGCGGCGCGGATCTGATCCTCGGTCACCGTGAGAAAGGTGCCGCCCGACTCCCGGACCGCGGCCAGGATGGCGCGGGCGCGCGGCGGGCGCGGGATGGCGATGCCCTCGGCGAGGGTGGCGGCGGTGCCGGCCGGGCCGTCGGGCAGCAGGTCTTCGGCGTCCGCGCGGAAGGCGGTGGCCAGCGGCGAGACTGCCTCGGCCTGCACGGCGATCAGCGCCGGGCGCCGGTCGATCAGCCCCCGGGCGTGGAGCTCGGCGGTGGCCAGGGCGGCGCCGAGGAGCAGGGTGCCGTTGCCGACCGGTACGGCGATGGCGTCCGGGAGGCGGCCGCCGAGGTCCTCCCACAGCTCGTACACGTATGTCTTGGTGCCGTGCAGGAAGTACGGGTTGAAGACGTGCGAGGCGTAGAAGGTGCCGGGGACGTCGGCGGCCGCACGGGCGGCGGCAGCAGTGGCCTCGCGGTCGCCGGGGACGATCTCCAGGTGCGCGCCGTGCGCCCGGATCTGCTCGGTCTTCTTCGGGGACGTGCCCTCGGGGACGTACACCGTGCAGGGGAGGTCGGCGCGGGCGCAGTACGCGGCGACGGCCGTGCCGGCGTTGCCGCTGCTGTCCGCGACGACGCGCCCGGGCGACAGCCGGCGGGCCAGCTCGGCGAGCATCACTGCGCCGCGGTCCTTGAAGGAGAGCGTCGGCATCAGGAAGTCGAGCTTGGCCGAGACCGTGCCGGTGAGAGGGACGAGCGGGGTGCGGCCCTCGCCGAGCGTGGTCGTGGGCGAGGAGAGCGGCAGCACCTCTTCGTAACGCCACAGTGAATTGACGCGCCCGGTCAGGGAGTTGAGCGCGAGCGCGCCGACGGGTTCGAATTCGAGGTCCCAGGGGCCCCGGCAGACCGGGCAGCACCAGGTGAGAGCGGTGGTGTCGGCGCGGGTGCCGTCCTGCGGGCAGATGTATGCGGGCATGCCCGTCAGCATGTCAGGCGCGTGGCAGGCCCGTGGCGAAGGTATTGCAGAGCCCATCGCACCCTTGTGTGATTCCTATGAATCGGTCAATCTTTCGCTGTCGGCAGGGAGCGAGCGGTGCGGAACCCGCAGCAGTTGCTTGTCATGTCCATGCTGTTCGGCTGTCCCGTTCCGTCTCCGCTCCGTGTGCAACCCCCACCAGTGCACCGCAATCGAGGAGGACCCCCCACATGTCAGTGATGCGTCGCACCCCCCACACGCGTCGAAGACTTGCCGCGGCGAGTGTCATAGCCGGTGCCGCCCTCGCGCTCTCCACCGCGGCGGTGCTCCCCGCCTCCGCGTCCGGGACCGCGGCGGAAGGCCGGATCGAGAACGCGGGCGCCCCGGGCACCATCAGTGGCAGCTACATCGTCACGCTGGACGACTCGGCGGCCGAGGCCGGCTCCGCGCGGGGCAAGGCGCTCGCCAAGGAGTACGGCGCCAAGATCAGGAAGACCTACCGCGCCGCCCTCAACGGCTACTCGGTCGAGCTCTCCGCCGCGCAGGCCAGGAAGTTCGCCGCGGACCCGGCCGTCAAGTCCGTCGTGCAGAACCGGACCTTCAGGGTCACCGGCACCCAGCCCTCGCCGCCCTCCTGGGGACTCGACCGGATCGACCAGAAGGCCCTCCCTCTGAACCAGAGTTACACCTACCCCGACAACGGGGGCGAGGGTGTGACCGCGTACATCATCGACACCGGTGTGCGCATCACCCACAGCGACTTCGGCGGCCGGGCCTCTTACGGCTACGACGCCATCGACAACGACAACACCGCGCAGGACGGCTACGGCCACGGCACGCACGTGGCGGGCACCGTCGCCGGTTCGGCGTACGGCGTCGCCAAGAAGGCGAAGATCGTCGCCGTCCGGGTCCTCGACGACAGCGGCTCCGGCACGACCGAGCAGGTCGTCGCGGGCATCGACTGGGTGACGGCGAACGCCGTCAAGCCCGCGGTGGCCAACATGAGCCTGGGCGGCGGGGCGGACTCGGTGCTCGACGCCGCCGTGCGCAAGTCCATCGCGTCCGGCATCACCTACGCCGTCGCCGCGGGCAACGAGTCGACCGACGCCTCCACGAAGTCCCCGGCCCGGGTCACCGAGGCCATCACGGTCGGTTCCACCACCAGCACCGACGCCCGCTCCAGCTTCTCCAACTACGGCAGCGTGCTGGACATCTTCGGCCCCGGCTCGTCGATCACCTCGGCGTGGAACACCGGTGACAGCGCCACCAACACCATCTCCGGTACGTCGATGGCGACCCCGCACGTCGCGGGTGCCGCGGCCCTCTACCTGGCCCAGCATCCGAGCGACAGCCCGGCCCAGGTCTCGGCCGGACTGGTCGCCGCGGCCAGCACCGGAGTGGTGACCAACCCGGGCACGGGCTCGCCGAACCGTCTGCTGAACGTCGGCACCGGCACCACCACGCCGCCGGGCAAGAAGTTCGAGAGCACGACGAGCTACACCATCGCCGACAACGCCACCGTCGAGTCGCCGATCACCGTCAGCGGTGTCACCGGGAACGCGCCGGCCACGCTGAGCGTGCCCGTCGACATCACGCACACCTACATCGGTGACCTGAAGATCGACCTGGTCGCGCCCGACGGTTCGGTCTACAACCTGAAGGCCGCCGGGAGCGGTGGCAGCGCCGACAACGTGAACACCACCTACACCGTGAACGCCTCGTCGGAGGTGGCCAACGGCACCTGGAAGCTGCGGGTCGCGGACAACGCGGCGGCGGACACCGGGAAGATCAACTCCTGGGGGCTGCAGTTCTGACGGGCTGATGGGAAACCGCGGGCCTGCAGTTCTGACGGGCTGATGGGAAACCGTACGTCCTTGGCGCGCTGAACAACTGACGCGCCGAACAAGTGGGGCGGCTGCTTCGGCGGCCGTCCCACTCGCGCGTTCCCGGGCGAGCGCCTCCGTATGCGGGTTCATGCAGGAAATGACGGACGCGGTTGCGGTGAACCGGACCAGGGGAGGAGGCGTGAGAAGAGCCGAGAACCATCTGGTGGCCGACGGCCGGATATGCGTAAGGCCAGGGCGAATCATCACTTCGAGTGAATCTTTGGCCTGCGCTTGCGGTTCACAACCGACGGTTGTCAGGCTGTTGCAGACTGTCAACCTGTTGGGAGTGGCCTGTGACTTTCGGTGAGCAGCCCGCGTATCTGCGCGTTGCAAGCGATCTGCGAGAGAAGATCGTCAACGGTTCGCTGCCGCCGCATACGCGCCTGCCTTCGCAGGCCCGTATCCGCGAGGAGTACGGAGTCTCGGACACCGTCGCGCTGGAGGCGCGAAAGGTGTTGATGGCCGAGGGTCTGGTGGAGGGGCGTTCCGGTTCCGGGACCTATGTGCGCGAGCGCCCCGTCCCGCGGCGGATCGCCCGCTCCGGATACCGGTCCGCGGCCGGCGCCAGTCCGTTCCGTCAGGAGCAGACGGCGGAAGGGGTGCACGGGACATGGGAGTCCCGCAGCGAACAGGAAGGGGCGAGCGTCGAGATCGCCGAGCGCCTGGGCATCGAGCCGGGCGACCGGGTGATGCGGACGAGGTACACCTTCCGTGAGGCCGGGGAGCCGATGATGCTCTCCACCTCCTGGGAGCCGCTCGCCGTGACGGGGCGTACGCCGGTGATGCTGCCGGAAGAGGGTCCGCTGGGCGGTTGCGGAGTGGTCGAGCGGATGGCCGCGATCGATGTCGTCGTGGACAACGTGGCCGAGCAGGTCGGCGCGCGTCCGGGGCTGGCGGAGGAGCTCCTGGCGCTCGGCGGGGTGCCGGGGCATGTGGTGATGGTGATCGAGCGGACGTACTACGCCTCGGGTCGCCCGGTCGAGACGGCGGACGTGGTGGTGCCCGCCGATCGCTACCGGGTCGCCTACCACCTACCGGTCCGGTGAGCGGTGCTCGGCGGGCGCCGTCCGGCGCGGTCCACCGGGCCGACGCCGGGCCGAATCGGGCTGGGCCGGGTCGGGCCGACGCCCTGCCGCATCCTGCGACCGGGCGGTGATCACCGGTCTCAGCTGATTGTCATGTCCTGATCCTGCCTTCCGTTCCGTACCCGCTCATCGGAAGGCGGACGCGAAGCCGTCGGTGACGGACAGGGCGCAGCCGACACGAAGCCCGGCCGGTGCACCGGCCGGGCTTCCGGCGTCCGGGGTGGGCGCGAGGGGCGCAGAAGGGGGCGCATCCAGCTGGGTGCGCCCCCTCTTGTCGGCCGGATCCGTATCTCTTTGTGTAATTACGTATCCGTTGAGTAAAGGTCAGGCGTACGCTCGGGCATATGCGTACTGCGGTTTCCTGGGGATCTTTACTGATGTGCACGCCGTTCGAGGGAGGGGCGCAATGCTCGGGAGGGACACGATGAGCGACAGCGGTGCCGTGCTCCCGTGGCTGGTGATAAGGCAGGACGACAACGGCAATCGCTATCGCGTCGGCAGGTATGCCACGCAGGGCGAGGCCCAGAAGATCGCCGACAAGCTCGATGAGCACGGCCACAAGCAGCTCTACTGGGTGGAGCGCGTCGGGCAGAGCGCCCGGCCGTAGGGCGAGCGCGAGGAGCGCGGCGGGGCGGTGATCGCGCTCCGGCGCATGACCGTGCCCGCGTTCACCGGCCCGTCGCCCGCGCTTGCCGCCCGTGCCGGCCGCCCGGCATGATCCGGACGAAAGACCCCGGGTCGGTCCGACCGGGTTGCGGATGAGCGAAGGCGGAGTGATGTCGGTCCTGATCGACACGGTGGCATGGGTGCGGGTGGAGAACGGCAGGATTCTCTGTGCGCGACCGCGGGGCAAGGACGTCTTCTACATCCCCGGCGGCAAGCGGGAGGGCCGGGAGACCGACCTGCAGACCCTGCTGCGCGAGGTCGAGGAGGAGCTGGCCGTGGCCATCCTGCCCGCGACGGTGTCCCACATGGGTACGTACGAGGCGCAGGCGCACGGCCATCCGGAAGGCGTGGTCGTGCGCATGAGCTGTTACGCCGGCGAGTACCGGGGGACGCTGACCGTCAGCAGCGAGATCGAGGAGATGGCCTGGTTCTCCTACGCCGACCGACCGCTCGTCCCGCCGGTCGACCAACTGCTCTTCGACGACCTCAGGGCCTCGGGCGCGCTGGCCTGATCCGCCCCGCCCTGCCTCCCCGTACCACCACGGTTCCGCCGCATCGCCCCGCCCCTCGCCCCGGTCCTTGCCCCGGCGTTCGCGCCGGCGGCCCGAACGGGGCGGAAGCCGTATGGGAGTTGGCCCGTACGCGGGGGCGCCAGGGGTGGTCGACCGGGGCAGGCGCCAAGGCGGCAGCGCGTGGCCGCTGCCTCGTGCGCCCCTTCTACCCAGGCACATCTGTTCGTGCGCGCGGCCGTACACCCGTACGCCCCACGTGTCGATCCTGGCGATAGTTAAACCCAAATATCGGGTATGTGCTGAATAACCCTTGTAAACAGGGTGTTCCCCGCTGCTGGTCTTGGGAAGTGATCGGCGTGATCGACAGTGAAGGCGACTGCGCCGAGTGGACCTTTCCGGCTGAGCCGGGCGCCGTGCGATCCGCACGGCATGCGGTCCATGGGGCGTTGAGCGCCTGGGGGCTCGACGCCGCTGTCGGGGATGTGACAGTTCTGCTGGTCAGCGAGTTGGTCACCAACTCGATGCGCTATACATCGGGGCCCATCGGCGTACGCCTGGTACGTCCTCATCTCAACGGTGACGCCCCCTCCGCCCATCCGGGACTGCTCGTGGAAGTCTCCGATCCGCTTCCGGATCCGCCCACCGAACGTATGGCGGGACCGGAGGACGAAGGGGGCAGAGGGCTGCAGCTGGTGGCGTGTTCCGCCCGCCGCTGGGGAACCCGGCGGGGAAAGACCGGCAAGACCGTGTGGTTCGAGCTGGCCCTGCCTGGTTAGGAGTGGGGTGGGACGGACAGCGATCACCGGGTCGGCCAGAAGCTGGCTGAAAGGGACTGAGACCGTGCTGTGATCGTGAACGCCGTGTCGGTTGGGGCCGGAGTGCTGAATACTGCGGGCATGACCGGTCCGGTGTGTGAGCTGGAGGGGACGGTCGCGTGAGCGAAATACCTGGGACAGCGGGCGACATCGTGTGGCAGAGCAGCCCGCCTGGCTCGATCTACGACTACATCAGGGTCGCCTCCTTCTCGATCGGCCCCGATGGCCTGATCGAGCAGTGGAGCCGCCGGGCCGCCGGCCTCTTCGGCATTGCCGCGGACAAAGCGGTGGGCATGGACCCGGTCGAGGCATTCATGCCCGCCGAACTGCGCACGGACGGCCGCCGCACGGTCGGAGAGATCCTCGACGGCCGGGAATGGACGGGCCTCGTCCCCTTCCGCATTCCCGGCGAAGAGGCGGTGCGGGGGCTTGCCGAGATCTATGTGATGCCGAGCGAGACGGCCGGCGGGGAACGGGCCGCGCTCTGCATCGTCGTGGACGTCCGGGCACTGCGTCACATCGAGACGGACCTTGCCGCATCACAGGCAATATTCGGCCAATCTCCCTTCGGCTTCGTGCTGTTCGGTACGGACCTCGCGGTGATCCGCGCCAACCAGCGCTTCGCCACCGTCTTCGGCGGCCGGGCCGAGGACCACCGCGGCCGCACGGTCGAGGACTATCTCTCCGGCTCCGAGGCCGACCAGCTCACCGCCACCATCGAGCGCGTACTGGAGACCGGAACGTCCGTCACCGATCTCCGGATCGTCGGTACCGCGCCCGGCGAACCCGGCAGCCGCCACTGGTCCATGAACCTCTACCGCGTGCACAGCGGATCCGGCCGCCCCGTCGGCGTCGCCGGACTGGCCACCGATGTCACCCGCAGGCACATCGCCGCCCGCGAGGCCGCCAGCGCCCGCCGCAACCTCGCCCTGCTCAACGAGGCCAGCGCCCGGATCGGCAACTCCCTGGACCTGGAGACCACCGCCCGCGAACTCCTCGACGTCGCCGTGCCCGGCTTCTGCGACCTCGCCTCCGTCGACCTCTACCAGGGGCTGCTCACCGGCGACGACGCACCGCCCGGCAGCTGGGATTCGCTCCGTCAGGAAGCCGTCGGCGGCTCCGCCGAACTACGCCGCGTCGCCCTGGCCAGCGCGGTGGCGGACGTCCTGCCCGACACCGCCGCGGAGACCGGCTCGCCCGAGCTCGGCTCCGTACACCGCTTCTCCTTCAACTCGCCGTGCGCCATCGCGCTGCGCACCGGCCACGTCGAGGACGTGCCCGGCGACGACCGGGGCTTCGTCCAGTCCACACTCGCCGTCCCGATGGTCGCCCACGACACGGTGGTCGGTCTCGTGCAGTTCTCCCGCACCAAGGGCAGCGAGCCCTTCGGCGAGCGGGACCGGGCCCTGGCCACCGAACTCGCCGCCCGCGCCGCGGTCTGCATCGACAACGCCCGCCTCTACCGGCGCGAGCACGAACGTGCGCTGATCCTCCAGCGCAGCCTGCTGCCGCCCGGCGACCCGGTGGCCGCCGGCCTCGACATCGCCTGCCGCTACCTGCCCGGCAACACGGCCACCGAGGTGGGCGGCGACTGGTTCGACGTGATCGAACTCCCCGGCCACCGCACCGCCCTCGTCGTCGGCGACGTCATGGGCCGCGGACTGCGGGCCGCCGTCGCCATGGGCGAACTGCGCACCGCCGTGAGGACCCTGGCCCTGCTGGACCTGGAACCCGCCGAGGTGCTCTCCGCGCTCGACGAGGTCGCCCGCGGACTGGGCACCCCCGGCGGCAGCGCCTCGGGCGGCGGCTCCCAGTGGCCCTCGCGGGCCGCCCACAAGTCCCGGGAGGCGGACCTCTCCGAGGTCTACCTGGCGACCTGTGTGTACGCGGTCTACGACCCGGTCACCCGGCGCTGCACCTTCGCCAACGCGGGCCACCTCCCGCCCGCCGTCGTCGAACCGGGCGAGGCCGCCCTGCTGCTCGACGTGCCGCCCGGCATGCCGCTCGGCGTCGGCGGCGAACCCTTCGAGGAGGTCGAGGTCGAACTCAAGGAGGGCTCCCTGCTCGCCCTCTACACGGACGGGCTCGTCGAGTCCCGCGACCACCCGCTCGACGAAGGGCTCGAAGCCCTGCGCGCGGCGCTCGTCGAACCGGAACGGCCGATCGAGGACGTCTGCGACCACGTACTGACCACCCTCGACACCGGTCACGGCGAGGACGACATCGCCCTGCTGGTGGCCCGCATCCAGGGACTGCCGGCCGACGCGGTCGGCGACTGGCGGCTGCCCCGCGAGCCCCGCTCCGTGGGCCGCGCCCGCGAACTGGCCCGCGGCCGGCTGCTCGCCTGGGGCCTGGACGACCTCGTCGACACCACCGAACTGCTGGTCAGCGAGCTGGTCACCAACGCCCTGCGGTACGGGGAGGGCGAGATCCGGCTCCGACTGCTGCGCGACCGCACCCTCGTCTGCGAGGTCTGGGACGCCGGACTCGTCCAGCCCCGGCGACGGCGGGCCCGCGACACCGACGAGGGCGGGCGCGGGCTCCAGCTGGTCGGGCTGCTGAGCGTGGCCTGGGGATCGAGGCGGACCCCGCGCGGCAAGACCGTCTGGTTCGAACTGGCCCTGCCCGACGGCGAGCCGGCCGCCGAACTCTCGGTCGACCAGCTGCTCAGCATGTACTGACCCGCCCGAACCGGGCCTAGGCCGTCTTCAGCGCGGCCAGCCGGGCCTCGACCTCGGCGCTGTCGCCCAGGCTGTCCAGCTGCTCGAACTGGGCGTCCAGGGACGACGCGGCCAGCTCCTGCTTGCCCAGCGCCCTCGCCTCCTCCCGCCGCACCTTGTCCTCGAACCGGCTGAGCTCACTGGTCGGGTCGAGCACATCGATGCTCTTGACGGAGTCCATCATCCGGTTCTGCGCCTCGGCGGACTTGGCGCGGGCCACCAGCTCGTCCCGCTTCGCCTTCAGCTCCGACAGCTTGGCCTTCATCTGGTCCAGGCCCGACTTCAGCCGGTCCACCACCTCGGTCTGCGCCGCGATGGTCGGCTCCGCCGTCTTCGCCTCCTTCTCCGAACGCAGCTGACGGCCGAGCGCCACCTTGGCCAGGTTGTCGAACTTGTCCGCCTCCGCGGCCGACCCGGCCGCCCGCAGCTCGTCGGCCTTCCGGCTCGCGGCGAGCGCCTTGCCGCCCCACTCCTTCGCCGCGTCCACATCCTCCTGGTGGTCCTGCTCCATCAGCCGCAGATTGCCGATGGTCGTGGCGACCGCCTGCTCGGCCTCCGAGATGTTGGCCGTGTACTCGCGGATCAGCTGGTCCAGCATCTTCTGCGGATCCTCGGCCTGGTCGAGCAGCGCGTTGATGTTGGCCTTAGCCAGCTGGGTGACGCGGCCGAGAATGGTCTGCTTGGTCATGGACCTCTCCTTGTGCGAGTGCGGTTCTCCGGGTGAATCCCTGCTGATGAAGCTGTGAGTGAAGCCGCGGGCGAGGTCTTGTGCCGCCGCCCCCGGCCGGGTCAGAAACGGCCGCCGCCACCGCGCCGGCCCCGGGTGCCCCCGCCGCCGAAGCTGCCCGGCCCGGCGGTCCCTCCGTGCCCCCCGCCGCCGAACCCGCCGCCGTGCACGCCACCACCGCGTGTCCCTCCGCCGCCCAGGAGGCCGCCGAGGATGATGCCGCCGAGCACCGCCCCGCCGACCCCGCCGCCCGTTCCCCGCGCACCGCCCGGACCGTTCCGGTTCCCGTACGAGCGCACGTCCTGTTCGGCCAGGCTCCGGGCCTGACCCGCCAGCGAGTCCGCCTGCTGCGCCTCGGCCAGCGCTCCCTGCGGATCCTTCGACCCGGCCAGTTCACGGGACCGGTCCAGCCGCCGCTGGGCCTCCGCCAGCCGGGTCCGGGCCTGGCTGCCCACCGCCCCCCGGTTCGTGGTGATGAAGTCGGCCGCCGCGGCGATCGCCGAACGCGCGGTGAGCACCGCACCGTCCAGGAGCGACAGCGCCCGCCGGTCGCCCTGCTCCCGCTCACGGACACCGGCCAGCGCCTCGTCGAGCGCCGCGTCCGCCTCCTCCACCCTGCGCAACGCGTCGATCGGGTCGTACGGACCGGCCAGCATCTGGGCCCGCACAGCGCCGAGCACCGACTTCGCACGGGCGATCCGGCCTTGCAGGTCCGCGGTCGGCGCACCGTCCCCGGTGCCCTCCAGCAGCCCGCCCGCATCGGCCAGATCGGTCTCCGTCTCGGTGAGGGCGGCGGGCAGCCGCCCCGCCGCCTCCGCGAGCTCCCGGCTGCGCCGCTCCACCGCGTCCACGAGAGTGGTCGCCTGGTCGACGGCGCCCTCGGTGGCCCGGATGTACACCGCCGCCGCCGAGTTGTTGGCGCTGTCCACCGACTGCCGGCCCCGGTTGAGGCTCGACGTGGCGAAGACCAGCCGGTCCTTGGCCTGCTCGATGTCACCGGCGACCGCCGCGAAGGCCGACTCCGCGTACTCCTCGCGCATCGTGGTCAGGGTGGCCTCGGCCGCGGCGATCCGCCCGGCGAGAGCCCGGAACGCGGTCTCGGCCGTGGCCAGGGCCTGCGGGGCGTCGGCCTCCAGGGCACGCAGCCGGTCGAAGTCCTCGGACACGGCGTCCAGCCGGTCGCCGGCGTCCGCGCAGCGGCTGATGATCTCGTCCAGCATCCGGCGCCTGGTCGGATCGTCCTCGGGAAAGGCGTCGTCCAACTGCTGCCGCAGCCGGAACGCCGCCGTCAGCTCACCTTTCGCGAAACCGACGGCCTGGGCGAACGGGGCCGCGGCCTCCTCGCCGAACTGGGCGGTGGCGAAACCCAGTTCCTCCTCGCTGGTGCGCACCGCGTCGTCGGTGTCCACCAGCGCCTCCTTCGCGCGGGCGTCGAGCTCCGGCAGCGGCGTCGGCTCGGGCACCCCGCCGGGCGGGGCCGGGCCCCAGCCCTTCGCGCCGGGCGTGGTGCGGGTCGTGGCGCGCCGCCTGCGCCGGGTGTACGCGTAGCCGGCCACCGCCGCAGCACCTCCGACGACGACCACCGGAAGAATCAGGTCCCCGGTGCTGGTCCCGCCGGAGCCACTGCCGGGATCGGCGGCACCGGGGGTGATGGCCGGAGTGGGCACGGGCTTGTCCGCCAGTACGGCGGAGTACCCGTCCGCGGCGCCGATCGCCGCGCCGGCCCAGTCGTTCTCCCGGAGCGCCGGCTCGATCGCGGTCCTCGCCACGTCCTGGAGCTGGGAGTCGGTCAGACGTGAGCCCTGCTCGACGGTGTACGCGTACTGCCGGTCGTGGGTGGCGACCGCGAGCAGGATGTCGTCGCGGCCGAGACCGTTGCGGTCGGCCGTCGCATCGGCCCAGCTCTGCGCGGACCGGCCGGAGAAGTCCCGTACGTACACGACGAAGAGCTGTACGCGGCGGTCCGCGTACAGCCGGTCGAGTGCCGTGCGCACCTGCTCCCTGCGGTCCCCGAGCGCCCCCACCTTGTCGGTGATCTGACCGTCCCGGGACAGCGTGACGGGATCATCGGCGCGAAGCTGTGTCCGCAGAGTCCCGTCGTACGCCCGCAGGGCGTGGCTCACGGCGTCCGGTGCGTGCGATCGCGAGGCGGAGGATCGCTCTCGTACCGGATGTGCGAAGGCGACTGCGACAACGCCGTCGGCGTGCGTGCCGGGTGTCGCGAGCCAGGCGGGACTCTGCGGGGACGGCCTCGCGGCCGGCGCTGCGGGAAGGGCCGGCCAGCACACCGCCATCAGCACGGTGAGCAGGGCCCGGCCCGGTATGGATATCCGGGTACGGCTCACGGGCGGCGTCACATTTGTGAGGCTATGTCCACCCTCCGTCACCCGCGACCCGGCGACCGGGCCCGCCAACGGCACCCGTGCGGTGCGTCATGATGCCCTTCGTACGGCGACGGCACACCGGAACACCGGGGGAGACGGACGTGCTCACAGGGATCAAACGCGGGACCGGGCGGATACGCGAACGGGCGGCCAGGTTCAGGTGGACCTGGCCCAGAAGGATCGCCCTGGTGGCGGTCCTGGTGATCGTGGTGCCGGTCCTCACCGCGGGCGCCGCCCTGCGGCTCAACTACTCCGGCGACCCGGGCGACCACACCCGCACCCGTGGCCGCGACGCCATCTGGCTCGGCCACGCCTGGGTCGACGGACGCAAGAACGACGCCGACCTCGCCGCGTTCGCCACCCGGATCGAGGGGACGGGGATCAAGGACCTGTACGTCCACGCCGGACCGCTGGAGCACGACGGCACCCTGCCCGCCGACCGCTACCCCAGGGCGCGGTGGCTGATCGACGCCGTGCACCGCACCCTGCCCGGCATCCGGGTCCAGGCCTGGCTCGGCGATGTGCTCGCCACCGAAGGGCCCGACGGACTGCGCCTGGAACGGGCCGGGTCGCGCACCGCCGTGGTCGCCTCGGCCCGGCAGATCCTGGACGCCGGGTTCGACGGTGTCCACTTCGACCTGGAGCCGCTGCACTCCGGGGACAGGAACTACCTCTCGCTCCTGGACGACCTGCGCGCGCTCACCGGGGCCCGCCGGGCACAGCTGTCCGTCGCCGCCCACCAGATCGACCCGCTGCCCTCGGCGCACCGCGTGGTCGGGGTGCTCAGCGGCGGCAGCCAGAAGTGGTGGTCACAGAAGTTCTTCGGCCAGGTCGCGCGCCGGGTCGACCAGATCGCCGTCATGTCGTACGACACCTGGATGCCCCTGGAGGGGCTGTTCGGCGGCTATGTCGCCCAGCAGACGGCGCTCGCCCTCGAAGTGACACCGCGCGACACCGATCTGCTGATGGGCGTGCCGTTCTTCCACGAGAACGACCTCGGACACCATGAATCGGCCGAGACGGTCGCGGCCGCGGTCCGGGGCACCCGACTGGGACTGGGACGCACCGACCGCGACCGCGAACGGTTCGGGGTCGCGCTCTACGTCGACTTCGCCGCGCGGGAGGGCGACTGGACGGCGTACCGACAGGGCTGGAACTGAGCGGTGGCGTACCGGGCCGGGGCCGGGCCCCGAGCGCTCCGCCCCGGACCGGTACGCCACCACGTTTCGAGGCGGCTCAGATCGAGAACCGCTCCTTGGCGAGCAGCGGCCGAACCTTCGACCGGAACCCACCGGTCCGGAACGGCCGTTGCAGCAGACCCGGACGGATCGCCTGGGCCAGTGCCGCCGCGATCATGCCCTGGTCCAGCGCGAGCAGATAGTCGCTGACCCGCCCGGTGCCGACATTGACGGAGTCCCGGAAGCCGTACCCCGGGTGGTAGGCGCCGAAGTCGCGGTCGAGCGCGCGCAGGTTGGCGATCGCCTCGGCCGGTGCGTACGGCAGGGCGAGGAAGGAGGCGTGCGGGGTGACCACACCGTTGGTGAACGCCGAGGCGGGCGGCAGCGGTTCGCCGTCCTTCGTGTACGTACGGTCGGTGTTGGAGGCGTAGCCGTCGACCTGCATGCCGATCGCGTCGACGCCGTACTCCTGGTAGCCGCCCTCGGGAATGTTCGAGGGGGAGAAGCCCCAGTACCCGTATCCCGCCTCTTCCATGCCGTGCTCGATCTGGCTGCGGACGTACCGGCGGTGGGTGAGGCCCCAGGAGTTCGGCGACCACTCCGCCTCCGGCACGAACAAGGGCACCATCAGGGCCTCGAACATCGACCCGCCCCAGGTGGGCACGATCTTCCGGCCGCGATGGGTGTAGTGCCCCTGCCAGACGCGTACGCCGTCCATGGCGACGTAACCCCCCTGCGGGTGCTGCTCCTGCTCGTGCTCGGGCAGCATTGTGCGCAGCAGGTGCCAGTAGTGGTCGGCGGGCAGCGAGCCGTCCGCGATCCCCAGGTAACTGGCCATCCGCGGCTCGGTGTTGAGCGCGCCGTAGTGGTGGCCGGTCGGCTCCTCGGTGTCGGGCCAGAACCCGCCCCGCAGCTGGCCGGGACCGGCGACCGGGTCGGCCGGGTCGTACGGCGTGTAGTAGTAGGACCAGTCCGCGGTCGCCAGGATGCGGGCGATCCGGGGGCGCAGCGCGGGCGAGGCGTCGGCGGCGATGCGCAGGCCGGTGACCAGCCAGGCGTTGTCGACGGACGAGAGGAACGGGCGGACCGGGTCGCCGGTGCCCGGCCACTCGGTGAGGACCGAACCGTCGTGCGCGTCGTACCAGTTGAGCCAGAAGCCGTGGTGCCGCTCCAGCTTCTCGACGGCCCGCACGGTGCGCTCCAGCCGGCGGCGCATGGTGTCGTCGTCGATCACCCCGAGCCCGGCGGCGGCCACGGTCGACCAGAGACCGCACCCGATGTTGGTGGGGGAGGTCTGACGCGACTGGACGGGGGCGCCGGGCCCGCTGACGTCGATCTTGTCGACGGCGAGACCGAAGTCGGTCGTCATGGCCTCGATCGAGCGATACGTGTCGCGGAACCAGCGCAGCAGCAGCGGTGCCTGCGAGCCGCGTGCGGGCTGGGCGGCGGCGCCCGCCGGGGGCGCGGCCACGGCTCCCAGGGACAGGGCGGCGGCCCCTGTTCCCGCAGCGGTGAGAAACGTACGACGGTCCATCAGAACCCCTCGAAGAGAAAGAGCCACCGACTGTGGGCGGTGGGCGGATTTCGTTCGTCGGTCGTGATTTGCGGGCGCGGGGCGCCGTTGCCTCGTACGGCACCCGCGTGCGCCGCCGCACGTGAGCAGGGCTGGACACGAGCGGCGCCGCACGCGGGCACAGGGCCCGGAAGGCCCTGCTGTACGGGGACCGGCGTCCGTCAGGTGTCGCCGGTTCCCGTACGGGCGGGAGCTGTCAGGTAGCTCCCGGTCGGGGGAGCCGACATCGGTCGGCCCGGGGGGCCGACGTCAGTCGGCGATGCGCGGCAGGGCGCGGGTGCGGCCCATCTCGCCCAGCCAGACGGCGGACGGCTTGGGCAGCCGCTCGAAGGTCTCCGGGTTCCAGCCGATCAGGCCGAAGGTGGGCTTGTAGGAGCCCCACTCGTAGTTGTCGAGCGCGCTCCAGGCCAGGTAGCCCTGGATGTTCAGGCCGTCCTGGATCGCGGACGCGACCTCGTTGAGGGCGCCGGTGTAGTAGTCGACGCGGCGGGTGTCGTCGTCGGTGGCGATGCCGTTCTCGGTGACGATCAGCGGGACGTCGTTACCGAGGACCTCGGCGGTGTGGCGCAGTGCGTAGCCGACCGCGGAGGGGTAGTACTCCCACTGCGTGAGGGTGCGCTCGACGCCCTCGGCGGTGGGTATCGGGCCGTCGGTGCCGATCTTGGTCCGGGTGTAGGACTGCACACCGATCCAGTCGTCGCCGCGGGCGGCCTCGATGAAGACGTCCTCGCGGGGGTGACGGTAGGCCGCGGTGACCTCCTCGGCGCCGGGCAGGGCCTGGTAGACCTGGTTGGCGATGGTCCAGCCGACCTGGATGCCGGGGTTGATCGCCCTGACCTCCTTGACAGCCGCGTGGTGCGCGGCGATGACGGCGTCGGTGGTCTCGTCGTCGGGGGTCGGCAGTCCGGCCGGCGGGAAGCTGTTGTCGCCCCGCTTGGCCTGGCCGGCCATCACGGCGATCATGTTCGGCTCGTTGATGGTGCAGACGTGGCTGACGCCCTCGGCGATCACCGGCGCGCAGGCCGCGACGTAACGGGCGAAGAGCTCGGTCGCGCCCTCGGCGGTCCAGCCGCCGCGCGCCTCGAACCACTGCGGCACGGTGAAGTGGTGCAGGGTGATCATGGGGCGCAGGCCGCGCTCGATGGCGCCCTCGACCATGCGGCGGTAGTGGGCGAGCTCGGCGCGGGAGAAGCGGCCCTCGGCCGGCTCGATGCGCGCCCACTCGATGGAGAACCGGTAGTCGGTGAAGCCCAGACCGGCCAGCGTGTCCATGTCTTCGTTCCAGCGGTGGTAGCTGTCGCAGGCGTCCAGGCTGGGCTCCTGGATGTGGGTGCCCGCGGCGTGCTCCTTGACCCACCAGTCGCTGTTGGTGTTGTTGCCCTCGATCTGGTGGGCGGCCGTGGAGGCGCCCCACAGGAAGTTTTCGGGGAACGGGACCTGGGTGTGCGTCATCGCAAACTGTCTCTCTGGTGATGAAGGGGTGTGGCCGCGGGGTGTGGGGCCGCGGCCCCGTACGTTTCGGTGGGGCTGCCGGGCGGGCTACTTCATGCCCGCCGTGGCGATGCCCTGGGTGAAGTGCCGCTGGAGCGCGATGAACAGGACCACGACGGGCAGGACGACCAGCAGAGAACCGGCCATCAGCATGCCGTTGGACCCGCCCGCCTTGTTGGGGTCGGTCGCGAAGGTGGCCAGGGCGACCGGGAGGGTGTACTTGTCGGGGTCGTTGGTCGCGATGAGCGGCCAGACGAAGTTGTTCCAGGAGCCCAGGAACGTGAAGATCGAGAGCGTCGCCAGGGCGGGCTTCACCAGCGGCATCACGATCCGCCAGAAGATGTACCACTCACCGGCGCCGTCCATCCGGGCCGCTTCCAGCAGCTCGTCCGGAATCGACTGCATGAACTGCCGCATCAGGAAGACCCCGAAGGCTCCGGCGGCGAACGGCAGCACCAGACCGGCGTACGAGTCGATCAGCTGCAACTTGCTCATCAGCACGAACAGCGGCAGCAGCATCAGGTTGCCGGGCACCATCAGGGCGCCGAGAACCAGGCCGAAGATCTTGTTGCGGCCGGCGAAGTTCAGCTTGGCCAGGGCGTACCCGAGCATCGAGCAGAACACCAGGTTCGAGACGGTGACCAGCACCGCCACGATCACCGAGTTCATGAAGTACAGCGGCAGATCGAGCTTGTCGAGCAGCTCCCGGAAGTTGTCCAGGGTCCACTCGGTCGGGATCCACACCGGCGGGCTGGCCGTCAGCTCCTGCGGTGTCTTGAAGGCCGACAGGGCCATCCACAGGAACGGTGCCGACATGATCAGCAGGCCGACCGACAGCAGGACGTAGACGAGGACGCGCCTCGGGTTGCGGGCCTTCTTCATCCTGGGCTGCGGCGTTTCGCCGGGCTGCTTCGACGGCGCCGTCGAGACGGCGCCCGGTGCACTGGTGGCGCTCATTTCGTGTTGTCCTTCAGCAGTCGGAGCTGGAGCACCGTGATGCCCATGATCACCACGAAGAGGACATACGCCATGGCGCTCGCATAGCCCATGTGGAAGAAGTTGAAGCCCTCGCGGTACATGTTCAGCGAGACGGTGAGCGTGGAGTCCGAGGGACCGCCCTGGGTCATCACGAACGGCTCCTCGAAGACGTTGAGGTAACCGATGGTCGTGATCACCGTCGCGTAGAGCAGCGTGGGCCGCAGCAGCGGCACGGTGATTCCCCTGAACTCCTGCCAGACACCGGCGCCGTCCAGCCGTGCGGCCTCCCGCACTTCGGTGGGAATGGCCTGCAGACCGGCGATGAAGAGCACCATGACCGTGCCGAGGTTGCGCCAGACCGCCATCGCGATCATCGAGGGCATGGCGAGCGTCTCGGAGCCCAGGAAGTCGGGCGAGGTGAGCCCCACTTCGGAGAAGAGTCCCGCGATGAGCCCGTCGCTCGGGTCGAGCACGAACCGCCAGACCACGGCGACCGCGACGATGGTGGTGACCACCGGGGCGTAGAAGCCGACGCGGAAGAAGGTCCGCGCCCGGTCGATGCCGTTGTTCAGCAGTACGGCGACGACCAGACCGAGTCCGATCGTCAGCGGGACACCGATCACCACGAAGTACGCCGTGTTGAACAGCGACTTGAGGAACTTCTCGTCGCTGAACAGCTTGATGTAGTTCTCGAAGCCGATGAAGTTCGCGTCCAGCGGGTGCGTGACATTGCGCAGCCCGAAGTCGGTGAAACTCATCACCAGCGTGGCGATGATCGGGAACGCCATGAAGACGAGGAAGAGGACGAGGAAGGGAGTGGAGAACAGCCAGCCGGCCACGTTCTGCACGCCCATCGAGGCCTTCTTGCCGCGCCGGCGACCCGCGGGCCCGGTGGCCGGGGCCCCGGAGGCCCCCGGCCCGGCCTGCGCCTTGGCCGACTCCGCGGCCTTTGCGGTCATGGTGCGCATGACTCCTACTTCGTCCGGCCTTCGATTACTTCAGAAGGCCTTCGATTTGGGACTGGGCCGTCTTGAGCGCGTCCTCGGCGGACGCCTTGCCCTGGGTGACCTTGGCGATGGCCTGGTCGACCTTGTCGGTGATCTCCGTCCAGTTGGACAGCGACGGGGATGCCTTGGCGGTGTCCATCTGCTTCTTGAACACCTGGAGGTCGGCGTCGTCGGCGAGGGTGCCGGTGGTCCACGCGGAGGTGTTGGCCGGCAGGTCCTTGGTGCGCTTGTACCAGTCGGCCTGGCCCTTGGTGTCCGTCAGGTACTTGATGAACTCGGTGGCGGCGGCCTTGTGCTCGCTGTCCTTGGAGATCACCAGGGAGGAGCCGCCGGCCATGGAGGCGGAGGTCTTGTCGGCGGGCACATTGGCCACCGCCCACTTGCCCTTGATCTGCGGCTGGCCCTCGTTCAGCAGGGTGACGTGCCAGGGGCCGCCGAAGAACATCGGGACGCGGCCGTTGCCGAAGTCCTTGACCACGTCGTAGCCGGGCTGCACGGACTTGTTGGAGAGCCCCTTGTCGAAGTACGAGCCGTACTCCTTGAGCGCCTTGACGGCCTCGGGGCTGTCGATGACGGCCTCGCCCTTGTCGTTGACGATCTCGCCGCCGGCCGAGTACAGGAAGGAGTAGAAGTTCTGCACCGTGTCCAGGCCGCTGGGCTGGATGGACAGGCCCCACTTGGTCCCGGCCTTCTTCTGGTAGGCCGAGGCGAGGTCCTGCATCTCCTTCCAGTCGGTCGGAGCCTTGGTGACGCCGGCCTTCTCGGCCAGGTCGGTGCGGTAGTAGAGGACGCGGGTGTCGACGTACCACGGCACGCCGTACGCCTGGCCGTCCACCTCGCCCTGCTTCCAGCCGGACGGGAAGTAGTCCTTCTCGTCGAAGGTCTTGGTGTCGACCGGCTCCAGCACACCGAGCTCGGCGAACTCGCCCATGTAGCTGCCGCCCATCTGCGCCACGTCCGGCAGGGTGCCGGCGGCGGCCGCGGAGACCAGCTTCTGGTGGGCGACGTCCCAGCCGACCGGGGTCACCTTGACGGTGATGTTCGGGTTGGCCTTCTCGTAGACCTTGGCCACATCCGCGAGCTTCTCGCCCTCGGCCCCCATGGCCCAGACGGTGAGCGTCTGCTTCTTGTCCGCGGCGACATCGTCACCGGAACTGCCGCAAGCGGTCAGGCCGAGCGTGAGCGCGGCGGCGACTGCGATACCGATCGAGGCGTTTCTGGCGGTGCGGGGCATGGAGGGCTCCTCCTTGAGCAATCCTGATGTATGCGCTGCCTGTAAGCGCATACATCACTCTGCGGCAGACATTCGGGAATCCGCAAGAGGGTGCTAGGTCACACTCGTGCAACGTGCTGGACATCTGAATGTTCAACTTGGCACGGTATGCGCGCCAAATGAGAAATTGGGGGTGATGTGACCGATTTCGCTGTCGGTCCGATGATGATCAAGGGGCTGTGCCGCGCGGGCCGTGGCCGTTACGGTCGTGTTCATGGCTTCGTTCGAACATGACTTCCCCTTCGACCCGGCATACGGCTACGAGCTCCAGGACCTGCTGCGCGTCCCCGCTCCCGCCGCTCCGGACGATTTCGACGCCTTCTGGCGCGACCGCTACCAGGAGGCCCGCAAGGTCGCCACGGAGCCGGAGCTCGGGCCTGCGGAGGAGGAGCGCGACGGGGTGCGGATCCACGGAGTGACGTACACCTCGGTGGGCGGGTTGCGGATCGGCGGCTGGGTGGCGCTGCCCGTCGAGGGGGCCGCGGAGTACGGATTCGTCATCGGACACGGCTACGGCGGCCGGGATCAGCCGGGCCCCGACGTGCCGCTGCCGCTGCCCCGGGCCGCGGCGATCCTGCCGTGCGTACGGGGCATGGCCACGCGCGGTGTGCACCCGGGCATCCCGGGCGTGTCCAGCGCGCACGTGCTGCACGGCATCGGCTCGCGCGACACGTACGTCATCGGCGACTGCGTGGCGGACCTGTGGTGCGCGGCGTCGGCGCTGCACGAACTGGTGCCGGAGCTGGCGCCGGGGGAGGGCGGCCCCGGGCTGGGCTACCTCGGGGAGAGCTTCGGCGGCGGGCTGGGCGCACTCGCGCTGCCCTGGGACGACCGCTTCGGGGCCGCGCAGCTGACCGTGCCGACCTTCGGCAACCACCCCCTGCGGCTCACCCTGCAGTGCATCGGCAGCGGCGAGTCGGTGCGGGCCCACCGCCAGAGCCACCCCGAGGTCACCGACGTGCTTCCGTACTTCGACGCCGCCACGGCCGCGACGCGGCTGGAGACGCCCACCCTGGTGGCCGCGGCGCTCTTCGACCCCTCGGTGCCGCCGCCGGGGCAGTTCGCCGTGCACAACGCGCTGGCCGGCGAGCACGAGCTGCATGTGCTGGACGCGGGGCACTTCGAGTACGAGGGCAAGGCGGCCGAGGTGGCGGAGCTCCGGGCGGCCCGGCAGCGGTTCTTCGGGGAGCGGCTGGGCCGGGCCCGATAGCCGGTACGGGGGCCGGTCCCGAGCGGGCCGGTTCCCGTCAGCCGCAGCCGCAGCTGGCGCGGCGGATCAGGGATACCGGAAGCATCAGCGACACCGGCTCCCTGCCGCTGTCGCCCAGCCGCTCGACCAGCAACTCCACCGCCTGCTCGCCGAGTTGACGGATCGGCTGGCGTACGGTCGTCAGCGGCGGCCGGACGATCCGGCTCAGCGGAATCCCGTCGAAGCCGGTCACCGCGATGTCCTCGGGCACCCGCACCCCGCGCCGCTCCAGCGCGCGCAGCGCACCCACCGCCATCTGGTCGTTGGCGAAGAGCACCCCCTGCGGCCGTTCGCCGTCCCGGTCGAGCAGCGCCTCCGCGGCCCGCGCGCCCTCGGCCTGCGTCATCATTTCGGCCCGCAGATCGGGTGCGTCCGGCACCGGCAGCCCGGCGTCGCGGCACGCCTGCTGGAATCCGAGGAACCGCGCCTCGGCGTCCGGTGACTCCACCTCGCCGCCGACGAAGGCGAGCCTGCGCAGCCCGTGGTCCTCGATCAGATGGCGGGTCAGTTCGCGCTCACCGTCGGCGTTCGCGACGACGATGTGATCGAGGTGGTCGATCTCGCGGGGCCCGGCGAGCATCACCACCGGGAGCCGGCGGGAGATCAGTTCGAGGTCCTCGGTCGGCACGGTCTGCGCCAGCACGGCGAAGCCGTCGACCCGTCCCGCGACCTTCGCGACGAGGCTCTCCGGGCCGCCCTCCAGCGAGGCGGCGATCAGCAGCGCGTAACCGTGCCGCCGCGCCGCCCGCTCCATGCCGCGGATGATCTGGTCGGAGTAGAGCATCACCGCGTCGTCGGCGTCGCTGTCCGCCTCCGCGTCGGCCTCGGCGTCGGGGTCGGCGTAGTCGGGGAAGCAGAGACCGAGCACACCGGTGGTCCGGCTGGCCAGGCCGCGGGCGTTCCCGCTGGGTACGTAACCGAGCTGGCGGGCGGCTTCGAGAACCCGCTCACGGGTCTGGGCGCGTACCGAATCGGGGGTGCGGTAGACCCGCGAGACCGTGGCAATGGAGACGCCCGACCGCTCGGCGACGTCGTACACCGTTGGGGCGCTCACTCGACCGACCGTCCGCTTCTTGTTCCGTACCGAAGCACCTGCTGTTGCATGTACCGACCCTCTTCTGAAAGCGCATTCACCCTAGATCGCGGGCCGCGTGACGGGCAAGACCGCCCAGGAAGAAGACAGGCAACCTTGCAAGGTGTCCTGTGCACCTTTTACGTTGGAGGCATGCCGGAACCCACTGGAGCCGCCCCCTCGGGCCGCAGCGCCGCGTCGTCCGCCGAGCCGAGTGCCGAGGAGCTGGCGACCCGGCTCTCGGCCGTGGTCGGCAGGCTGCTGCGGCGGCTGCGCAGTACGTCGTCGGGCGGTCTGCTCACACCGACGCAGCGCTCGGTGCTCGCCCGGCTGGACCGTGAGGGACCGGCCACCACGGCCGCGCTGGCCCGTGCGGAGTACGTGCGTCCGCAGTCCATGCGGCTGACCCTCGGCGCGCTGGAGAGCCAGGGGCTCGTCGAGCGCGCGCCGGATCCGGCCGACGGCCGCAAGGCGGTGATGTCGCTGACGGCGGCCGGGGCCGCCTCGCTCGCCGAGGTCCGGGCCGCGAAGCACGACTGGCTCGCCGAGGCCATCGCGGCCGGGCTCGACGGGGACGAGCGGCGCACCGTCGCCGAGGCCGCCGAGCTGATCGACCGGCTGACCGGGAAGTGATGTCCCCGGCCCCGGCCCGGGCGGCTGCCTGGTGCACCGGGCAGCCGCCCGTGACGATCTCGCACGTGAGCCCGTGCCGGGCAGCCGCCCGCGCCAGATCTCGTACGTGGGTTCCGCCGGGCAGCAGCCCGTGGTGACCCCGTTCGTGAGTCCTCGCCGGGCAGCAGCCCGTGCCGACCCCGTCCGTGAGTCCTCGCCGGGCAGCAGCCCGTGGTGACCCCGTCCGTGAGTCCTCGCCGGGCAGCCCGTGGTGACCCCGTTCGTGAGTCCTCGCCGGGCAGCAGCCCGCGCCCGGGGCCCGCAGCACCGCCCCGTACCTGAACTCCCACCCTTCACCCACCGCACAGGAGCAACACCATGACCGCCACCACCCTGGACCCTAGGACCGCCCTGGTCGTCATCGACCTCCAGAAGGGCATCGTCGGCCGGGAGACCGCCCACCCCGCCGCCGGCATCGTCGCCAACTCCGTCGCCCTCGCCGACGCCTTCCGCGCCAAGGGCCTCCCGGTCGTCCTGGTCCATGTCGTCGACGGCGCCCCCGGCCGCAACGAAACCCCGATGGAGGGC
Source organism: Streptomyces sp. NPDC127117 (assembly GCF_042677325.1). Lineage (NCBI taxonomy): Bacteria > Bacillati > Actinomycetota > Actinomycetes > Kitasatosporales > Streptomycetaceae > Streptomyces > Streptomyces sp. NPDC127117. The sequence continues at coordinate 44,047 of NZ_JBHXTM010000007.1, read as the reverse complement.
GGACGGCTGCCCGCCGACTGGGCGGACATCGTGCCCGAGCTCGGCCCGCGCGACGGCGACATCGTGGTCACCAAGCGCACCTGGGGAGCCTTCCACGGCACCGACCTGGACCTCCGGCTGCGCCGCGCCGGCGTCACCCAGATCGTCCTGGCCGGCATCGCGACCAGCATCGGCGTCGAGTCCACCGCCCGCGCGGCGCACGAGCACGGCTACAACGTCACGATCGCCGCGGACGCGGTCACCGACATGGACGCCGACGCGCACCGCAACAGCGTCGCGAAGATCTTCCCGCGCCTGGGCGAGACGGACACGACGGAGGCGATCATCGCGCTGCTCGGCTGATCACCGCGGCCGGCCGGTCCCTCGATTCCCGGGGAACGGTTCCCGGTGAACGATTCCCGGGGAACGGATTCCGGGCCGGCCCGTCCGGCTCCCGTGCGGCGCGGCGGCCGGGGCGCTCCGCCGCACGGGTGAGGTTCGGCGCCGTCGCGCCGTGTCTGCGCCCCCGCTCGCGCGGGGGCGCCTTCAGTGGACGGAAGGAATCAGTGTGATCAACTGCATATGCCGCCAGAAACGCATATTCCGGCACACCCGTGGACGGGTGGGTCGGGCCGTCCCCGGAGGTATCAGCCATGTCCCACGTCGGCGTCCCGCGCGGGACGGCCCGAAAGCGTCGCTCCCTCGCGCTCCTCACGACGGGCGTGCTGGCGCTCCCCGTGCTGGCCGGCTGCTCCGACGACGGCGCGACGGGTGTGACGGCCCCCCAGGACGTCGCGGTCGCCGGCCGGAACCTGGTTGCCGAGGGCGGCACGGTCAACTGGGCCGTCGACGCCCTGCCCACCACCCTCAACGCCTTCCAGGCGGATGCCGACAGCACCACCACCCGGATCACCGGCGCCCTGCTGCCGACGCTCTTCCCGCTGGACGCCAAGGGCCGGCCGCAGCTCAACCCGGACTATCTGGAGTCCGCGAAGGTGGTCGAGAGCGAGCCCAGGCAGGTGGTGCTCTACCGGCTCAACCAGCAGGCGGTGTGGACCGACGGCCGGGAGATCGGGGCGCCCGACTTCGTCGCCCAGTGGCGGGCGCTGAGCGGCAAGGACTCGGCGTTCTGGACCGCCCGCAACGCCGGCTACGAGCGCATCGAGAAGATCGAGCGCGGCGCCGACGACCTTGAGGTACGGGTCACCTTCGCCAAGCCGTACGCGGACTGGCGCTCGCTGTTCTCCCCGCTCTACCCGAGGGACGTGACCGGTTCCCCGGGCGCCTTCAACGACGGGGCCCGGACCACCCTCAAGGCCACCTCCGGACCGTTCCGGCTGCGCGGCGTGGACAGGGCGTCGGGCGAGGTCACCCTGGTCCGCAACCCGCGCTGGTGGGGGAGCTCGGCCAAGCTCGACTCGCTGGTCTTCCGGGCCGTCGCCCCGAAGGACCGGACCGGGGCCCTGGCCGCGGGCAGGGTCGACGTGGCCGACGTGGACGCCGCCTCGGCCCACCTGATCGCCCGGGCGGCCGGCGGCGGGGGCGCCGCCGGGCAGCCGCTCGCCCAAGGACCCGGCGCGGGGGAGGGGCCGGCCGCGGCCCTGCGCTCCTGGGCGGTGGCACACGGCTCGAACGCCAAGGAGGCGGCCGCCGCGCGGGCCGCCAGGGAGAAGAACCGGGCCGCCGCCGAGGCGCTCGCCACCGAGCAGGCCGGGCTGCGCGCCTATGTGGTGCGCAAGTCGCTGGATCCCGCCTACACCCAGCTCGCGCTGAACGGCGAGTCCGGACCGCTCGCCGACGACCGGGTGCGCCGGGCGGTCGCCCGCGCCCTGAACCGCCAGGAGCTCGTCGACACCGTGCTGGGGCCGCTCGGCCTGCCCGCGCAGCCGCTCGGCAGCCATCTGGCGCTGGCCGGGCAGCCCGCGTACAAGGACAGCAGCGACGCGCTCGGCGGCCAGGACACCGAGGAGGCGCAGGCGCTGCTGGCCGACGCGGGCTGGACGCCGGAGGGCGCGGTCAAGAAGTCGGACGGCACCAAGGCGGGCAGCGAGGCCGGCAAGAAGGACGCGCAGAAGAAGGACGCGCAGAAGAAGGACGCGCAGAAGAAGGACGCGCAGAAGACCGGCGCGGAGAAGAAGGACGCGCAGAAGACGGACGCGGAGAAGACGGACGCGGAGAAGAAGGGAACGGGTGCGGCCGCCGGGAAGGCGGGCAGTGCCGACGGCAAGACCGGCGACGGCGCGGACCGGCGCGAGCCCGCCCCCGACGACGGCCTGTACATCGTCGGCGACGACAAGCCCGGCGACGGCGACCCGGTGGACGGACCCACCCACGTACTGGCCCCCGCCCCCGCCGCCGCGTTCCACAGCTCCGCCCTGCTGCGCCAGGCCGGCCACCTCTCCGAGTCCGGCACCTCCGAGGACGTCCCCTCCAAGGTCACCGCCCAGGACAGGCGGCCGGGCGGCGCCGCAGGCGCGTATGCCCCCGCCGGCACCGCGGCCCCGGCGCGGGCGTCCGACGGGCGCCGCGGCCCGCTCGGCAAGGACGGCGAGCAACTGACCTTGCGCTTCGTCCTGCCGTCCGGTCCCGGTTCGGAGCCGCTGCGCAGCGTCGGGGACAAGATCTCGGCGATGCTCGAATCGGTCGGTATCCGTACGGAGATCACCAAGGTCTCCGACGAGAGCTACTTCCAGGACCACATCGCCTCCGGCGACTACGACATGGCCCTGTACTCCTGGCCCGCGACCGCCTACCCGGCCACCGACGACCGCCCGATCTTCGCCAAGCCGGTGCCCGCCACCGACGGCTCGCTGCTGGTCGAGCAGAACTACACCCGGGTCGGCACCGACCACATCGACCAGCTCTTCGACCAGGCGGTCTCGGAGCTGGACGAGGACGCCGCCCGGGACCTGATGAAGCAGGCCGACGCCCGGATCTGGGCCGCCGCCGCATCGATTCCGCTCTATCAGCGCCCGCAGCTCGTGGCGGTCGACCGAAAACTGGTGAACGTCGGCGCCTTCGGCTTCGGGGCACCGCGCTACCAGGACATCGGTTTCAAGAAGCCACAGGCCGCCGGAGCCCCGGCGAACAAGAAGAAGTAGCAGGTCAGAAGAGGGCCGGAAGCTCAGAACTGGCTCAAATCCCTTGCCCGCCGGCTTGCCCGGCGGGCAAGGTCGTCGCTACCCGTCGACCCGGGTAGCCGCTCGATCCCCCCACCTCCGAGACCCCCCACCCCGGAGCCCCTACTCCGGCCTCTCGGAGATTCCGCTTCGGAGCCCCACCTCCGAAGCCGTGCAAGTCCCGTGTCCGCCTCCGTCTGCTCCGCCTTCTCCGCCCGCGGGACCGCTGCCGTGGCACCCGGTGAAATTCTCCGGAAGAACCGGCCGCGGAGGCGGAAACAGGAGGCGGACACGGGCCTTCACCAGCCGTGCGGCACTCGTCCGCACCCCGCGCGTCCGTCGTCCGCGCAGGCCCTCGGAACCGCCCGGAGGCCCGTTCCGAGGCCGGCGGGACTTGCCCGGGAAGCCGCGGCGGCGCCAGCCCCGTACCATTGGACGAGCCGTGGCGTGTCCGCCCGGCGGGCGTACGAGGACTTGAGACCGACTTAGACGCCTGATCCCACGATCCGAGAGAAGCGCAAGCCACCCATGCCCACGCGCCACGACATCCGTAACGTAGCCATCGTCGCCCACGTCGACCACGGCAAGACCACGCTGGTCGACGCCATGCTCAAGCAGGCCGGCGCCTTCGCCGCGCACGCCGCCGAGCACCTCGACGACCGCATGATGGACTCGAACGACCTGGAGCGTGAGAAGGGCATCACGATCCTCGCCAAGAACACGGCGGTGAAGTATCACCCCAAGGACGGCGGGGACCCGATCACGATCAACATCATCGACACCCCCGGCCACGCCGACTTCGGTGGTGAGGTCGAGCGCGGTCTGTCGATGGTGGACGCGGTCGTGCTGCTGGTCGACGCCTCCGAGGGCCCGCTCCCGCAGACCCGCTTCGTGCTGCGCAAGGCGCTCTCCGCGAAGATGCCGGTCATCCTCTGCATCAACAAGACCGACCGCCCCGACTCCCGGATCGCCGAGGTCGTCGACGAGACGTACGACCTGTTCCTGGACCTGGACGCGGACGAGGACCAGATCGAGTTCCCGATCGTCTACGCCTGCGCCCGTGACGGCGTCGCCTCGCTGACCAAGCCGGAGGACGGCACCGTCCCGGCCGACAGCGACAACCTGGAGCCGTTCTTCTCCACGATCCTGGCGCACGTCCCGGCCCCCGAGTACGACGAGGACGCCCCGCTCCAGGCCCACGTCACCAACCTGGACGCCGACAACTTCCTCGGCCGTATCGCGCTCTGCCGCGTCGAGCAGGGCGAGCTGCGCAAGGGCCAGACCGTCACCTGGATCAAGCGCGACGGCACGATGTCCAACGTCCGCATCACCGAGCTGCTGATGACCGAGGCGCTCACCCGCAAGCCGGCCGAGGTGGCGGGCCCGGGCGACATCTGCGCCATCGCCGGTATCCCGGACATCATGATCGGCGAGACCCTGGCCGACCCCGAGAACCCGATCGCGCTGCCGCTGATCACGGTCGACGAGCCGGCCATCTCGATGACCATCGGTACGAACACCTCGCCGCTGGTCGGCAAGGGCGGCAAGGGCCACAAGGTCACCGCCCGCCAGGTGAAGGACCGCCTGGACCGCGAGCTGATCGGTAACGTCTCGCTCCGTGTCCTGGACACCGAGCGCCCCGACGCCTGGGAGGTCCAGGGCCGCGGTGAGCTCGCGCTGGCCATCCTCGTCGAGCAGATGCGCCGTGAGGGCTTCGAGCTCACGGTCGGCAAGCCGGAGGTCGTCACCAAGCAGGTCGACGGCAAGACCCACGAGCCGATCGAGCGCATGACGATCGACTCCCCCGAGGAGCACCTCGGCGCGATCACCCAGCTGATGGCGACCCGCAAGGGCCGCATGGAGACGATGACGAACCACGGTTCGGGCTGGGTCCGCATGGAGTGGATCGTCCCGTCCCGCGGCCTCATCGGCTTCCGTACGGAGTTCCTGACGCAGACCCGCGGCACGGGCATCGCTCACTCCATCTTCGAGGGCCACGAGCCGTGGTTCGGCGAGCTGCGCACCCGTCACAACGGCTCGCTGGTCGCCGACCGCGCGGGCTCCGTGACGCCGTTCGCCATGGTCAACCTCCAGGAGCGCGGTGTCATCTTCACCGAGGCCGGCACCGAGGTCTACGAGGGCATGATCGTCGGCGAGAACTCCCGCGCCGACGACATGGACGTGAACATCACCAAGGAGAAGAAGCTCACCAACATGCGTGCGGCTTCCGCCGACACCACGGAGAACGTGGTGCCGGCCCGCAAGCTCTCGCTGGAGCAGTCCCTGGAGTTCTGCCGCGAGGACGAGTGCATCGAGGTGACCCCGGAGACGGTCCGTATCCGCAAGGTCGTCCTCGACCAGAAGGAGCGCGGCCGCGCCGCGTCGCGCGCCAAGCGCTGATCCGACGCCGGGCGCACTGAGCGCCGGTACGTACAACGGGGCCCGGTCTTCCGTCAGTTGACGGGGGGCCGGGCCCCGCCGTGCGTCTGTCCGGGGGCGCGTCGGAGCGCATCGGTGTGCATCAGCAACCGGATGGACGCGGAAGAGCGCCGTCCGGCAGGCTCATCACGCCGTTGTCCAGTGGTTTTCTCCGGCCATCCGTCCGCATATCGATCGTCGCTCTCCGAAAGCTGCGTTAACGGTCCGTTTCGAGCGTGTCTGTCTGGGATCACTTTGTCCGGATTTTGGGCAATCGCGATTCCTTGATGTTGTCAAAACGAGACCCCTTAAGTGTGGTTTACAGCCCGGTCGTACTTAATAGTTGGCTCCATTGAGCTCGGGTCAATGGGTCACGCACTGTGGGGAGTGCCGACTCACGAGCACACTAGGGGCACTGAAACGATCACCGTCAGGGGTGTCGGTGTATCGACTCCAGTGCCCTTCTTGTAGTCAAAAGTGGACTCATGAGGAGGAAACCCATGCGTGGTGCCAAGAGCGCCAAGTGGGTCGCGGGAGCGGCCATCATCGCCCTGGCCGCGACCGCTTGTGGTGGGAACGACAAGGACAGCGACAGCGGCCTGAACTCCGGGAAGGCGGACCCGAACGGGATCCTGACCGCCCAGCTCGGAGAGCCGCAGAACCCGCTGCAGCCGGCGAACGCCAAGGAGAGCCAGGGCAGCCGTGTCCTGCGCGCCATCTTCTCCGGCCTGGTCGACTACGAGCCCGGCACCGGCAAGCTTGTGTACGTCAACGCCGAGTCCGTGACGCCCAACGCCGACTCGTCCGTGTGGACCGTCAAGCTCAAGCCGGGCTGGAAGTTCCACGACGGCACCACGGTCACCTCCAAGTCCTTCGTGGACTCCTGGAACTGGTCGGCCAACGTCAAGAACAACCAGACCAACTCCAGCTGGTTCCAGGACATCAAGGGTTACGACGACGTCCACCCGGCCAAGGGTGCGCCGAAGTCGGACAAGATGTCCGGTCTGAAGATCGTCGATGACAACACCTTCACGATCAGCCTGACCAGCTCGGTCTCGTACTTCGCGTACAAGCTGGGTTACGACGTCTGGGCGCCGCTGCCCGAGTCCTTCTTCAAGGACCCGGCCGCCGCCGGCCAGAAGCCGATCGGCAACGGTCCCTACAAGTTCGTCTCGTGGGACCACAAGAAGCTGATCAAGGTTCGCAAGTTCGACGATTACCAGGGCCCGAACAAGGCCAAGAACGGTGGCATCGACTTCAAGAACTACACCACCGCCGACGCCGCCTACTCGGACCTGCGGTCGGACAACCTCGACTGGATCGAGCAGATCCCGACGACGTCGCTCACCAGCTACAAGCAGGACCTCGGCGACCGCGCCATCGACGCCGAGTACTCCGCGGTGCAGTCGATCGTCCCGGCGTTCTACACCAAGCAGTTCAAGGACATCAACCCCAAGGTCATCCAGGGTCTGTCCATGGCGATCGACCGTGACACGATCACCAAGACCGTGCTGCACGGCACCCGTACCCCGGCCGACTCGTACGTCGCCCGCGGTGTGCTCGGCTACAAGCCCGGCGCCCTCGGTGACATCACGAAGTTCGACCCGGCCCAGGCGAAGAAGCTCATCAAGGACGGCGGCGGCGTCCCGGGCAACAAGATCTCGATCCAGTTCAACGCCGACCAGGACCACAAGCCCTGGGTCGACGCGGTCTGCAACAGCATCCGCAAGGCCACCGGCGTCGAGTGCGTCGGTGACTCCAAGCCGGACTTCCAGGCCGACCTGAACGCCCGTGACAACAAGCAGGTCAAGTCCATGTACCGCGGTGGCTGGGTGCTCGACTACCCGGTCAACTCGAACTTCATGCGCGACCTGTACGGCACCACCGCCGCGGGCAACACCTCGGGCTACTCCAACAAGGAGTTCGACGCTCTCGCCTCGAAGGCCGACAAGGCCAAGACGCTCGACGAGACCGTCAAGCTCTACCAGGAGGCCGAGCAGCTCCTGAAGAACGACATGCCGGCCATCCCGCTGTGGTTCTACAAGAACAACTCGGGCCAGTCCAACAACGTGTTCGGCAAGATCGTGTACGGCCAGGACGGCGACCCGATCTTCACCGACGTCCAGGTCAAGGCCAAGAAGTAAGCATCGGGACCCGAAGGCCGGTTTCGCCGCTCCTCTTCAGGGGCGGCGGAACCGGCCCGTAGGCGATGCCCCGGGGCTCTCCCCCCACACCCCGCGGCGGAGACAACTCTGAGAAGGCCATCGCCGACCCCTCACGGCATGGAGGCATGATGGGGCGTTACGTCGCAAGGCGACTGCTCCAGATGATCCCGGTATTCATCGGGACCACTCTGATTATTTTCCTCATGGTCCACATCCTTCCCGGTGACCCAATCCGGGCGATGTGGGGAGACAAGGCGGCAGACCCCGCACAGGTCGCGTCGCTCCGCCATGAGTTCGGGCTCGACCAGCCCCTGTGGAAGCAGTACGTCGACTACATGGGCAATCTCTTCCAGGGCGACTTCGGCAAGACCTTCGGTGGTCGCGAAGTCATCGACGAGATGACCGAGTCCTTCCCGGTGACGCTGCGGCTGACCGCGGTGGCGATGCTCATCGAGATCGTCGTCGGCATCGGGCTCGGCGCCTGGGCGGGTCTGCGGGCCGGCAAGGCCGCCGACACCGGCGTCCTGATCTTCACCCTGATCGTCATCTCGATCCCGGTGTTCGTGCTCGGTTACCTCGCCCGCTTCGTCCTCGCGGACCAGCTCGGCTGGGTGGCACCGAACGTCCAGGACTCCACGGACTACGCGCAGTTGTTCCTACCGGGCTTCGTGCTCGCCATGCTCTCCATGGCGTACGTGGCACGGCTGACGCGCACCACGTTCGCGGAGAACCTGCGCGCCGACTACATGCGTACCGCGATGGCCAAGGGCCTGCCGCGACGCCGCATCGTCGGCGTCCACCTGCTGCGCAACTCGCTGATCCCGGTCGTCACCTTCCTCGGTACGGACGTCGGCGGCTTCATCGGCGGCGCGGTCGTGACCGAGGGCATCTTCAACGTCCAGGGTGTCGGGAACCTGCTCTTCAAGGGGCTGCAGCAGCGCGAGGGTTCGACGATCGTCGGCGTTGTCACGGTCTTCGTCCTCGTCATCCTTGTGATCAACCTGCTCGTCGACCTGCTGTACGCGGTCCTGGACCCGAGGATCCGGTATGCCTGACGTCACCGAGACCAAGACCGAAGCGGCGGTGGACGCCGTCGCCGCTCCCTCGGCCGCGGACGGCAAGAGCAAGGACAAGCCGCGCAGCCTCTGGGGCGATGCCTGGTTCGACCTGCGCCACCGCCCGATGTTCTGGATCTCCTCGATCCTGCTGCTGCTCCTGCTCGTCGTCGCGGCGTTCCCGGGGCTCTTCACCGGCGCCGACCCGCGCGACGGCGACCTGACCAACCACTTCCTGACCAAGCCGGAGCTGGGACACTTCTTCCAGGCCGACTGGTTCGGTTACGACGGTCAGGGACGGTCGATCTACGCGCGTGTCATCTACGGCACCCGCGCCTCGATCCTGGTGGGTGTCGGCGTCACCGCCGCGGTCACCCTGGTCGGCGGCCTGCTGGGCATGCTCGCCGGATACTTCGGCGGCTGGCTCGACTCCGTCATCTCCCGGGTCACCGACATCTTCTTCGGCATCCCCTTCCTGCTCGGCGCGATGGTCGTGCTGAACGCCTTCACCGAGCGCAAGGTGTACGTGGTGATCCTGGCCCTCGCCTTCCTGGGCTGGACCTCGATCTGCCGCGTCATGCGTGCCTCGGTGATCACCGCGAAGCAGGCGGACTACGTGACGGCGGCCCGCGCCCTCGGCGCCGGCACCTCGCGGATCCTCTTCCGGCACGTCCTTCCCAACGCGCTCGCCCCGACCATCGTCGTGGCCACCATCGCGCTCGGCGGGTACATCTCGGCCGAGGCGACGCTCTCGTTCCTCGGGCTCGGGCTCGCGGACCCGACGATCTCGTGGGGCATCGACATCGCGGAGGGCAGCAAGGCCATCCGCGACAACCCGCATGCGCTGCTGTTCCCGGCAGGAATGCTCAGCCTCACGGTCTTCGCGTTCATCATGCTGGGCGACGCGGTGCGCGACGCCCTCGACCCGAAGCTGCGCTGAGGAGGGCGTAAGACGTGACCATCATGGACAAGACAGCAGACATCCCGGCGCCCCGCTCCGGGGGGCCGGACGACGCCCGACTCCTCGAAGTGCGCGACCTGCACGTGGAGTTCCACACCCGGGACGGCATCGCCAAGGCCGTCAACGGTGTGAACTACAGCGTGGACTCGGGCGAGACCCTGGCCGTGCTCGGTGAGTCAGGTTCCGGCAAGTCCGTGACCGCCCAGGCGATCATGGGCATTCTCGACATGCCGCCCGGCAAGATCCCGCAGGGCCAGATCCTGTACCGGGGTCAGGACATGCTCACCATGAGCAACGAGGAGCGGCGGAAGATCCGCGGCCAGAAGATCGCGATGATCTTCCAGGACGCGCTCTCCTCGCTCAACCCCGTGCTCTCGGTCGGCTACCAGCTCGGCGAGATGTTCCGGGTCCACCAGGGACTCTCCCGCAAGCAGGCCAAGCTCAAGGCCATCGAGCTGATGGAGCGGGTCAAGATCCCCGCCGCCAAGCAGCGGGTCAGCGACTATCCGCACCAGTTCTCCGGCGGTATGCGCCAGCGCATCATGATCGCCATGGCACTGGCGCTGGAGCCGGACCTGATCATCGCGGACGAGCCGACCACCGCGCTCGACGTGACGGTCCAGGCCCAGGTCATGGACCTGCTCAAGGAGCTCCAGACCGAGTTCAACATGGGTCTGATCCTGATCACCCACGACCTCGGCGTCGTCGCCGACGTCGCGGACAAGATCGCGGTCATGTACGCGGGCCGGATCGTCGAGACGGCACCGGTGCACGAGCTGTACAAGCGGCCCGCGCACCCGTACACCCGCGGTCTGCTCGACTCGATCCCGAGGCTCGACCAGAAGGGCCAGGAGCTCTACGCGATCAAGGGCCTGCCGCCCAACCTGCTCAAGATCCCGTCCGGCTGCGCCTTCAACCCCCGCTGCCCCAAGGCGGAGGACATCTGCCGCACGGAGATTCCGGCCCTGGTGCCGGTCTCCGAGCAGGACGGCAGCGAGCTGCCCGGACGCGGCAGCGCCTGCCACTTCTGGAAGGAGACGATCCATGGCTGAGCTCGACAAGACGGACGGTTCCATGGACGCCACCCCGAACGTCACCGAGGTCGTGGCGGTCGACGCCGTCGACGAGACGGCGGCGGTCGCGGCCATCGAAGCCCCGGTGGAGCGCGGTGAGCCGATCCTCCAGGTGCGCAATCTGGTCAAGCACTTCCCGCTGAGCCAGGGCATCCTGTTCAAGCGCCAGGTCGGTGCGGTCAAGGCCGTGGACGGGGTCTCCTTCGACCTCTACCAGGGCGAGACGCTCGGCATCGTCGGCGAGTCGGGCTGTGGCAAGTCCACGGTCGCCCGGCTGCTGATGGCGCTGGAGACGGCCACGTCCGGCGAGGTCTTCTACAAGGGCCAGGACATCACCCGGCTGTCCGGCCGCGCGCTGAAGGCGGTCCGCCGGAACATCCAGATGGTGTTCCAGGACCCGTACACCTCGCTGAACCCGCGCATGACGGTCGGCGACATCATCGGCGAGCCCTTCGACATCCACCCCGAGGTGGCCCCCAAGGGCGACCGGCGGGCCAAGGTCCAGGAGCTGCTGGACGTCGTCGGCCTCAACCCGGAGTACATCAACCGCTATCCGCACCAGTTCTCCGGCGGCCAGCGCCAGCGCATCGGCATCGCCCGCGGCCTCGCGCTCAACCCGGAGATCATCATCTGCGACGAGCCGGTCTCCGCGCTCGACGTGTCGGTGCAGGCACAGGTCATCAACCTGATGGAGAAGCTCCAGGACGAGTTCAACCTCTCCTACGTCTTCATCGCGCACGACCTGTCGATCGTCCGGCACATCTCCGACCGGGTCGGCGTGATGTACCTCGGCAAGATGGCCGAGATCGGTACGGACGCGGAGATCTACGACCACCCGACGCACCCCTACACCCAGGCGCTGCTGTCGGCGGTCCCGGTCCCGGACCCCGAGGCCCGTGAGCGCGGCGAGCGGATCATCCTCACCGGTGACGTCCCGTCGCCGGCGAACCCGCCGTCGGGCTGCCGCTTCCGCACCCGGTGCTGGAAGGCCCAGGACAAGTGCTCCACGGAAATGCCGCTGCTGGCCGTCCCCGAGCGCTTCAAGGGCTCGGACAGCCCCGCGGCGCACGAGTCGGCCTGCCACTTCGCCGAGGAGAAGGACGTCGTCGGCGCGGCCTCCTAGCAGTACGTCGCGTGTGACCCGTCCCGTATGACCCGTCCCGCGTGACGCGGAAGCGCCCGGAACCGATCGGTTCCGGGCGCTTCTTCCTTTTCCCGGAACCGGGCGCGCAGGTGGCTCGGGTCAATGGGCTCACGTGCTCGGTTCCGCGGGGCCGGGGAAGCCCCGCGTCCTTGGACCGATCGGGTCCTTGTCCGCGGGGTTCCCCGGGGCCGGGTCAGGGGTGTCAGGCCCCGGCCTCGGGGTCTTCGGTGGTCTTCTTGCCGAGCTTCGGCGCGGAGGAGGCCGCACGGGCCTTCGGGACGGCCCCGGCCGACCGGGAGTCCTCGGGGTAGTGGCAGGCCGTCAGATGGCCTTCCCGGCTGCCCTCGACCCGCACCAGGGGCGGGGCCTCGCTCGCGCACTTGTCCGTCGCCTTCCAGCAACGGGTACGGAAGCGGCAGCCCGACGGCGGATTGACCGGGGAGGGGACGTCACCGACCAGGCGGATGCGCTCACGGGCCGGCGTCTCGTCGACGGTCGCCTCGGGCACCGCCGAGAGCAGCGCCCTGGTGTACGGGTGGCGCGGGTTGCCGTACAGGTCCTCGCGGTCGGCGATCTCCACGATCCTGCCGAGGTACATGACCGCCACGCGCTGCGAGAAGTGGCGCACGATCGCCAGGTCGTGGGCGATGAACAGGAACGCGATGCCGAGTTCCTTCTGCAGCTTCTGCAGCAGGTTCACCACCTGCGCCTGGATCGACACGTCCAGCGCCGAGACCGGCTCGTCGGCCACGATCAGCTTCGGCTCCAGGGCCAGGGCGCGGGCCACCCCGATGCGCTGGCGCTGGCCGCCGGAGAACTCGTGCGGGAAGCGGTTGTAGTGCTCCGGGTTGAGCCCGACGGTCTCCAGCAGCTCCCGTACGCGCGCCTCGCGGCCGCCCGCCGGGTTGATGTCGTTGATCTCCATCGGGGCGGTGATGATCTTGCCGACGGTCTGCCGCGGGTTCAGCGAGGCGTACGGGTCCTGGAAGATCATCTGGATCTCGGAGCGGACCGGGGCCAGCTCCTTGCGCGAGGCGTGGCTGATGTCCTGGCCGCGGTAGGAGATCCGGCCGGAGGTCGGCTCCAGCAGCCGGGTGATCAGCCGGCCGGTGGTCGACTTGCCGCAGCCGGACTCGCCGACCAGGCCCAGGCTCTCGCCCTCGCCGACGGTGAAGTCCAGCCCGTCCACGGCCTGGACGGCACCGACCGTCCGCCGGATCGGGAAGCCGCCCTTGATCGGGAAGTGCTTGGTGAGTCCGGAGACGTCCAGGAGGGGATCTGTGCTGCTCATGGTGGGGAAGTCCCGTCTCTTGTACGTCAGTTGGGCCGGGTGCCGGCGAAGTCTGCGAAGAACTCGGTGCGCTGCTCCGCGGAGAGGTGGCAGGCGGCGCCGCGCCCGGCGGTGAGCTCCAGCGGCGGCTGGTCGGTCGCGCAGCGCTTGCCGCCGACCTGCTCGGTGAACGTGCACCGGGGGTGGAAGCGGCAGCCGGTCGGCGGGTTGAGGAGGCTCGGCGGGGAGCCGGGGATCGGCGACAGCGGTACGTCGACCGGCCCTTCGAGGGTCGGCATGGAACCCAGCAGGCCCCAGGTGTACGGGTGCTGGGGCTTCTGCAGCACCTCGCGCTTCGTACCGCGCTCGACGCAGCGCCCGCCGTACATCACCAGCACGTCGTCCGCGATGTCGGCGATGACGCCGAGGTCGTGGGTGATGAAGATGATCGAGGTGCCGGTCTCCTGCTGGAGTTCCTTCAGCAGGTCCATGATCTGGGCCTGCACGGTGACGTCCAGCGCCGTGGTCGGCTCGTCCGCGATCAGCAGCTCCGGGTCGCAGACCAGCGACATGGCGATCATGGCGCGCTGACGCATACCGCCGGAGAACTGGTGCGGATAGTCGTCCACCCGCAGATCGGGCTGCGGGATGCCCACCTTGGTGAGCATCTCGACGGCCCGCGCCCTGGCCTCCCGCTTGGAGGCGCCGGTGTGCTTGCGGTACGTCTCGCCGATCTGCTTGCCGATGGTGTGGTACGGCGACAGAGAGGCCAGCGAGTCCTGGAAGATCATGGCCATCTTGTTGCCGCGCAGCCGCTCCAGCTCGCGCTCCGACGCGGTCAGCAGGTCCTGCCCGTCGAGGAGGATCTCGCCCTCGATCTCGGTGTGGTCGGGGTGGTGCAGGCCGAGGATGGTCAGGTTGGTGACGGACTTGCCGGAACCGGACTCACCGACGATGCCGAGCGTCTTGCCCTTCTCGATGTCGAAGGACAGCCCGTCGACGGCTTTGACCATGCCGTCCTCGGTCGAGAAGTGCACGCGCAGATCGCGTACGGAGAGGAAGGGGGTGCTCACTGGATCTCTCCCTAGGCGAGGCGGACGCGCGGGTCGATGAGGGCGTAGACGGCGTCGACGATGATGTTGAAGATGACGATCGCCGCCGCCGCGACCAGGACGACACCGAGGATCAGCGGCAGGTCGTTGTCGCCGACGGCCTTGACCGAGAGGGCGCCGATGCCGTGCAGACCGAAGGTCTTCTCGGTGATGATCGCACCGCCCAGGAGCAGGCCGATGTCGAGGCCGAAGATGGTGACGATCGGGCCCATGGCACCGCGCCAGGCGAACCGGAAGAACACCGTCCGTCGGGACAGGCCCTTGGCGCGCGCGGTGCGCACATAGTCCTCGTTCAGCGTCTCGACGAGCTGGGAGCGGGCCATGCGGGTGTAGTTGGCGGTGAAGATCAGCGCCAGTACCAGCCAGGGCAGCAGCAGCCCGGAGAACCAGCCGGACACGCTCTCGGTGAAGGGGACGTCCTTGGGCCGGCTCAGGATGTGCCACTGGTCCGCGAGGTAGTACATGGCGACCACGCCGACGATGTAGATCTGCATCGAGGACCCGATCAGCGACGCCGAGGACGCCACCTTGTCCAGCGCCTTGCCCTGCTTGACCGCGGCGAGCATGCCGGTGCCGACACCGAAGACCACGAAGACGACCGCGCTGCCGATCGAGAGGGAGAGCGTCGTGGGGAGGCGGTCCAGGATGGTGCCGAGGACCGGCTCACGGTTGTGGAACGAGTAACCCAGGCACGGGGCGGGGCAGTGCCCGAAGGAGGTGTAGTCCCGGCCGACGAAAACGGCCTGGAGCCAGTGCCAGTACTGCACGGGCAGCGGGTCGGCTATGCCGAGGTTGCGTTTGACCAGCGCCAGCGTCTCGGGTGTGCACACCTTGCCGCAGGCCACACGAGCTGGGTCGCGGGGCGCGACGTAGAAGAGGACGAAAGTGATGGCACTGATGATCAGCAGGATGACCAGTGCGCCGATTGCCCGGCGGATGAGGAAGCGGAACATGGCGATGGATTTCCCTGGCAGACGCCGACGAGGGGGAGGGGAGCGGGCGGGGCGCCGCACGGGCGCCCCGCCTCAGGAGTGTCGGCGTCAGGCCTTCACGAACAGCTTGTAGAAGATGGCCGAGGAGAACTGCGGGTGGAACATGGCGCCGCCGACCTTCGTGCCGAAGAGGTAGAAACGGCGCTGGAACGTCTCGGGGATGATCGGCGCCTCCTCCGTCATGATCCGCTTGTCCAGCGCGGCCCAGGCCTTGCCGGCCTCCGTGGGGTCGGCGACGAGGTTGTTCTTCTTGATGGCCTCGTTGACCCAGTCGACGTTCAGCTGCGAGATGTTGTTCGCGCCGTTGGCGATCGTGCCGCCGTCGAAGAGCGGCTGAATCAGGGTGTAGCCGGTCGGCCAGTCCGGGGACCAGCCGAACCACATCACGTCGAACTTGTTGTCGATCTGCTGGATCTGGTCGTAGTAGCTGGTGGAGTCCAGCTGCTTGATGACCGGGTCGAAGCCGGCCGCCTTGAGGGCGTTCTCGATGACGACCTTGGTCTTGTCGTAGGTGTTGCTCTGCGGGAAGGCGTAGACGACCTTCTGGCCTTCCTTGCCGGCCTCCTTGAGCAGCTTCTTCGCCGCCTCCGGGTCGCCCTGCGGCTTCTTCAGCTTGCCGTAGACGTCGTCCTTGGCGTAGCCCAGGATGTCGGGGCTCAGGATGGAGGTCGCGTAGTCACCGGCCGACGGGCCACCGTAGATCTTGCGGATCTGCTCCAGCGGCCAGGCGTGGATGAGGGCCTGACGAACCTTCAGGTCCGTGATCCGCTTGGTGTTGATCGCGTAGTAGTAGATGCCGGTCAGCAGGCCGTTGAAGGTCCGCTTCTTCAGCTCGGGGTCGGTGAGGACCTTCTGGATGCGCTCGGCCGGGACGCCGCTGTACGCCATGACCGCGTACTGGTCGTCGCCGTCGTCGGCGATCATCCGGTCGGTGGCCTGGAGGGACTCGGGGCCGAACTCGTAGACGAAGCTGTCCGGGTATGCGTTGCGGATCGCGTCCGTGTTGGGATCCCAGTGCGGGTTGCGCACCAGCGTCATCGACTTGTCGATGGCGTGGGCCTTGATGCGGTACGGACCGCAGCTCATCGGGTCCTTGTCGTACTTCTCCTTGGTGTCGCCCTTGACCGGGACGGCGGCGTAGGAGTTCATCGCCAGGGTGAAGTTGAGGTCCAGGCGGGGCTCGGCCAGCTTGAAGGTGATCGTCTTCGCCTTGGTGTCGGTGACGAGCGCGTCGAGGTGCTTGCCGCCGAACGGACCCTTGTACTTCGAGCGGAAGTCACCCGGGCCGACCAGCGCGTTCTGGACGTAGCCCGCACCTTCGGTGGTGAAGCTGGCGAAGCCTCGCTCGATGCCGTGGCGGACGTCATCGATGGTGAGTTCCTTGCCGTCCTCCCACTTCAGACCGTCCTTCAGGGTGAAGGTCCAGGTCTTGCCGCCGTCGGACATGGTGCCCGCGTCGGTGGCGAGGTCGCCGACCAGCGTCATCGAGCCGTCAGCCGCGATCTTGTAGCCGGTCAGGCCACGGATGAAGAGGTCACCGACCGCGGAGTTCCACGAGAAGTAGATGCGCTGCGGGTCCAGGTGCGAGAAGTCGTCCGGGGCGATCCCGCGGATCGTGCCGCCCTTCTTCGCGCCCGGTATCTCGGCGGCCGGACCGGTGGAGTCGGCCTTCGTGCCGACCACGACCGCGCCGGTGTACTTGTCGGTACCGCCGTGTCCGGCGCTGCCGCCCTTCTTGGTCGTGCTGCCGCTGCTGCACGCGGAGAGGACCATCGAACCGCCGGCCGCGACCGACGTTGCGATGACGAAGTTTCTGCGGGAAAGGGACATGGTTTCCTGCTCTGGTCGATGGAGAGAAACGATCTTTCCGGTGGGCCCCGTCGCCCGGCCGGAGGAAGTGCGGTTCAGCGCTTGGTCTTCGGGTCCAGTGCGTCACGCACCGAGTCGCCCAGCAGGTTGAAGGCGATGACGAAGATCACCATCGAGACGCCGGGGAAGAGCATGAACGTGATGTCGCTCTGGTAGACGTCCGATCCGCGCTGGATCATCACGCCCCAGTCGGGGGTCGGGGAAGTGAGCCCGACGCCGAGGAAGGCGAGGCCCGCCTCCGCGGTGACGTACGCGGGCAGCGCGAGCGTGGCCTGGATCAGGATCGGCGTCCAGAGATTGGGCAGCAGTTCCTTGAAGATGATCCGCGCCGGGGAGGCGCCGGTCACCCTGGCGGCCTCGACGAACTCGCGCTCGCGCAGGGCGAGTACCTCGCCGCGCAGCAGACGTGCGATGGAGGCCCAGCCGAAGGCCGTCATGACCGAGATGAGGCTGACCACGGTCAGCCAGACCGGGGTGTTCTCCTCCGGGGAGACCAGGATCGAGATCAGAACCGGCCAGAAGGCGATGAAGAAGAGCGTGGAGGGGAAGGCCAGCAGGATGTCGATGACCCGGCCCACGAGGTAGTCGGTCTTCCCGCCCAGGTAGCCCGCGGTGATGCCGACGGCGATGCCGATCACCGTCACCAGCAGGGTGGTTGCCGCGGCGATGAGCAGGGAGTTGCGTATGCCGTAGAGCAGGAAGGTGAAGACGTCCCGGCCGAGGCCGGGCTCGATGCCGAACCAGAAGTCGCTGCTGATCCCGCCGTTGGGCAGTACCGGCGAACCGAAGTCGTCCAGCAGGCTCGTGTCGTTCTGCCCGTACGTCGTGTACGGGTCCTTGCCGTACAGCTTCGCGATCAGCGGCGCGCAGATGGCGATCACGAAGAAGAAAATGACTACATAGGCCGAAATCACGCCGGTACGGTCGCGCTTGAAGCGCAGCCAGGCCATCCTGCCCGGCGAGCGGCCGTCGCCGCCCTTGGGCGCGGACGGTCCCGCTGTCGACTGCGGCTTCGCGTCCTCCACCTCAACGGGGGTGGTGGCTTGCGGGGTTGGAATCGTCATGGTGCTCCTGGCCCGGAGGGTCGAAGGACTCCGCAGGGCAACACCTACGGGCTACCCGGACTTTTTCAACGCAATTCATGCAGGGTCAATGAATGTCCGACGCCCTTGGCACGCTCTTTGGAAATTTGACCAATCCATGACCAAGTCAAGGGTGTGGCTTTGCTTCCGTTTGGCTTTTTCGAAGGCGTGTTCGCGACTTAACGGGTGAAGTCCGGCAATGAGTCCGATATGCGGGCGCGGTTGTCTCGGAATTCGTACGGTCGACCGGCCGTACTCGCGGTCGATGCGCATTCGATGCGCGGCCGTTATCGCTCCGGTGTCTGCCGGGGGTCACACCCGCAGCTCCTCCGGCCGCGGGATGCCACTCGGGTGGGCTCCGGCACGCCCGAATGGGTGGAGTAAATGTGCGCGATGTCCGTGATGCGGTGATATTTGACCGTACGTAAGACGGAGCACTACGAGGAGGCACTCCATGCGCGGAGCCACACAGGCCAGGTGGGCCGCATGTGCGGTGGTCGTCGCCCTGGCGGCGACGGCATGTGGCGGCGGGGGCAGCAGCAGTGGCGGCGGTGGGGCGAACGGCATCGTGAGCTCTTCGTGGGGTGACCCGCAGAACCCGCTCGAACCCGCGAACACCAACGAGGTGCAGGGCGGCAAGGTCCTCGACATGATCTTCCGGGGGCTCAAGAGGTACGACCCGAAGACCGGCGCGGCCACCGACATGCTCGCCGAGAAGATC
Source organism: Streptomyces sp. NPDC127117 (assembly GCF_042677325.1). Lineage (NCBI taxonomy): Bacteria > Bacillati > Actinomycetota > Actinomycetes > Kitasatosporales > Streptomycetaceae > Streptomyces > Streptomyces sp. NPDC127117. Next base: position 25,087 of record NZ_JBHXTM010000007.1, on the reverse strand, counting down.
GAGACCAAGGACAACCAGAACTTCACGGTCACCGTGAAGGACGGCTGGACCTTCAGCAACGGCGAGAAGATCACCGCCAAGTCGTTCGTGGACGCCTGGAACTACGGGGCGCTGCTGAAGAACAATCAGAAGAACGCCTACTTCTTCGGTTACATCGACGGCTACGACAAGGTCCACCCCGACTCCGGCACCGCCTCGGCCGCCACGCTCTCCGGCCTCAAGGTCCTCGACGACAAGACGTTCACCGTCAAGCTGTCGCAGAAGTTCTCCCTGTGGCCGGACACCCTCGGCTACCCGGCCTTCGCCCCGCTGCCCAAGGCGTTCTTCACCGACCACGCCGCCTGGGTGGCCAAGCCGATCGGCAACGGGCCGTACACCGTCGACAAGTACACCAAGGGCTCGTCGATGAACCTGCGCAAGTGGGACAAGTACCCCGGCGACGACAAGGCGCAGAACGGCGGCATCGACCTCAAGGTCTACACCGACAACAACACCGCCTACACCGACCTGACGGCCGGCAACCTCGACCTCGTCGACGACGTGCCCGCCTCGCAGCTGAAGAACGTCAAGGCGGACCTCGGCGACCGGTACATCAACACCCCGGCCGGCATCATCCAGACCCTCGCCTTCCCCTTCTACGACAAGAAGTGGGACACCCCCGGCGGCATCAAGGTCCGCCAGGGCCTGTCGATGGCGATCAACCGGCAGCAGATCACCGATCAGATCTTCCAGAAGACCCGCACCCCCGCCTCCGACTGGACCTCCCCGGTCCTCGGCGAGGAGGGCGGCTTCAAGAAGGGGCTGTGCGGCGCGCCCTGCGAGTACAACGCGGCCAACGCCAAGAAGCTGATCCAGGAGGGCGGCGGCATCCCCGGCGGCCAGCTCAAGATCTCGTACAACGGTGACACCGGCTCCCACAAGGAGTGGGTCGACGCCGTCTGCAACAGCATCAACAAGGTGATGGGCAACAACAAGGCGTGCGTCGGCGCCCCGGTCGGCACCTTCGCCGACTTCCGCAGCCAGGTCTCCCAGCAGAAGCTGACCGGTGCCTGGCGGGCCGGCTGGCAGATGGACTACCCGCTCATCCAGAACTTCCTTCAGCCCGTCTACTACACCGACGCCTCGTCCAACGACGGCAAGTGGAGCAACAAGCAGTTCGACGGGCTCGTCGACAAGGCCAACGCCGAGTCCGACAAGGCCAAGGCCGTCTCCACCTTCCAGGACGCGGAGAAGGTCCTGGTCGCGCAGATGCCCGTCATCCCGCTCTGGTACCAGAACGGCAGCGCCGGCTACTCGGAGAACATCTCCGACGTGTCGCTGAACCAGTTCAGCGTCCCGGTCTACGCGCAGATCAAGGTCAAGTGACCCGTTGAGGCCCTGCGGCCGGGTGGCCGGTGCCAGGAGCGCACCGGCCGCCCGGCCTCCCCGTCCCCCGGACGCGTCACTCCCCAGCCCCGAGCCTCTGACCCCCGCGACCCCCGGAGCCCCTTCATGGGACGTTATGTGATCCGGCGGCTGCTGCAGATGATCCCGGTCTTCTTCGGCACCACGCTGTTGATCTTCCTCATGGTGAATGTGATGGGCGACCCCATCGCGGGTCTCTGCGGCGACCGCCAGTGCGACCCCGCGACCGCGGCCCAGCTCCGCTCGGAGTTCGGCCTCGACAAGCCCGTCTGGCAGCAATACCTCACCTACATGGGCAATGTCTTCACCGGCGACTTCGGCACCGCGTTCAACGGTCAGAAGGTCACCGAGCTGATGGCCACCGCCTTCCCCATCACCATCCGGCTCACCGTCGTCGCGATCGTCTTCGAGATCGTCATCGGCATCAGCCTCGGAGTCGTCACCGGCCTGCGCCGCGGCCGCCCCGTCGACACCACCGTGCTCATCCTGACCCTGGTCGTCATCTCCATCCCGACCTTCGTCACCGGCCTGCTGCTCCAGCTCCTCCTCGGAGTCGAGTGGGGCATCATCAAACCCTCCGTCTCCTCGGAGGCCCCCTTCAACGAGCTGCTCGTGCCCGGACTCGTGCTCGCCTCGGTCTCCCTGGCGTACGTCACCCGGCTCACCCGGACCTCCATCGCGGAGAACGCCCGCGCCGACTACGTCCGCACCGCCGTCGCCAAGGGCCTGCCCGGACGCCGCGTCGTCATCCGGCACCTGCTGCGCAACTCACTGATCCCGGTCGTCACCTTCATCGGCACCGACGTGGGCGCCCTGATGGGCGGGGCGATCGTCACGGAGCGGATCTTCAACATCCACGGCGTCGGCTTCCAGCTCTACCAGGGCATCCTGCGCCAGAACTCCCAGACCGTCGTCGGCTTCGTCACCATCCTCGTCCTCGTCTTCCTGGCGGCGAACCTGATCGTCGACCTGCTGTACGCCGTACTCGACCCGAGGATCCGCTATGCCTGAGCAGACACCGGACGAGGCGATCTCGTCGGCCGGAGCGGGAGGCGTGATGGATCTCGCCCTGGAGGAGGGCACGACCCTCGAAAGGACACCCGGCGGCCCCGAGGGCACCGGCCCCGCCGAGAAGCCGCACAGCCTGTGGTCCGACGCCTGGCGGGACCTGCGCCGCAACCCGGTCTTCATCATCTCCGCCCTGATCATCCTCTTCCTGGTGATCATCTCGATCTGGCCCTCGCTGATCGCCGACCAGGACCCGCTCAACTGCGACCTGGCCAAGGCCCAGCAGAGCTCCCAGCCCGGACACCCCTTCGGCTTCGACGGACAGGGCTGCGACGTGTACACCCGTACCGTCTACGGGGCCAGGAACTCGGTGACCGTGGGCGTCTGTTCCACCCTCGGCGTCACCCTGCTCGGCGGCCTGCTCGGCGGCCTGGCCGGGTTCTTCGGCGGCCTGTCGGACTCGATCCTCTCCCGCGTCACCGACGTCTTCTTCGGCATCCCCGTGGTCCTCGGCGGCCTGGTCTTCCTCTCCGTGGTCACCAGCTCCACCGTCTGGCCGGTGATCGGCTTCATCGTGCTGCTGGGCTGGCCGCAGATCGCCCGCATCGCCCGCGGCTCCGTGATCACCGCCAAACAGAACGACTACGTACAGGCGGCACGGGCGCTCGGCGCCTCCAACACCCGGATGATGCTGCGCCACATCACCCCGAACGCCATCGCGCCGGTCATCGTCGTCGCGACCATCGCGCTCGGTACGTACATCTCGCTGGAGGCGACCCTCTCGTTCCTCGGCGTCGGCCTGAAACCACCGGCCGTCTCCTGGGGCATCGACATCTCCGCCGCCTCCCAGTACATCCGCAACGCCCCGCACATGCTGCTCTGGCCCGCCGGAGCGCTGGCGGTCACCGTGCTCGCCTTCATCATGCTCGGCGACGCGGTGCGCGACGCCCTCGACCCCAAGCTGCGCTGAGGAGCCCGCTGCCATGTTGCTCGAAGTGCGCGATCTGCACGTGGAGTTCCACACCCGCGACGGCGTCGCCAAGGCCGTCAACGGGGTCAACTACTCGGTGGCCGAGGGCGAGACGCTCGCCGTCCTCGGCGAGTCCGGCTCCGGCAAGTCGGTCACCGCGCAGGCCATCATGGGCATCCTCGACATGCCCCCGGGAAAGATCAGCGGCGGCGAGATCCTCTTCAAGGACCACGACCTGCTGAAGATGAAGAAGGACGAGCGCCGGAAGATCCGCGGCCAGGAGATGGCCATGATCTTCCAGGACGCGCTCTCCTCCCTCAATCCCGTGCTCAGCGTGGGGGAGCAGCTCGGTGAGATGTTCGTCGTGCACCGGGGGATGTCCCGCAAGGACGCGAAGCTGAAGGCCGTCGAGCTGATGGACCGGGTCCGCATCCCGGCGGCCAAGGAACGCGTCGGGAACTTCCCGCACCAGTTCTCCGGCGGCATGCGCCAGCGCATCATGATCGCCATGGCGATGGCGCTGGAGCCGTCGCTGATCATCGCGGACGAACCCACCACCGCACTCGACGTGACCGTCCAGGCCCAGGTGATGGACCTGCTCGCCGAGCTCCAGCGCGAGCTGAACATGGGCCTGATCCTGATCACCCACGACCTGGGCGTCGTCGCGGACGTCGCCGACAAGATCGCCGTGATGTACGCGGGCCGGATCGTCGAGGCCGCCCCGGTCCACGAGATCTACCGGGCACCCGCCCACCCGTACACCAAGGGTCTGCTCCGGTCGATCCCGCGCCTGGACCAGAAGGGCCGGGAGCTGTACGCGATCAAGGGCCTGCCGCCCAACCTGCTGCACATCCCGCCCGGCTGCGCCTTCAACCCGCGCTGCCCGATGGCCCAGGAGATCTGCCGGGGCGAGGTGCCGCCGCTGTTCGAGGTGGCCGAGCACCGTGAGAGCGCCTGCTACTTCTGGAAGGAGACGCTCGATGCACGCTGACCACTCGGGGCGCAGGGAAGCGCGCGAGGAGGGCGAGAAGGCCCGGGCGCTGCTCGCCAGGTCACGCGCCGGGTCCGCCGCGGCGGGCGGCGAACCGATCCTGGAGGTCCGTGACCTGGTCAAGCACTACCCGCTGACCCAGGGCATCCTGATCAAGAAGCAGATCGGCGCCGTCAAGGCGGTCGACGGGGTCTCCTTCGACCTCGCCGCGGGCGAGACGCTCGGCATCGTGGGGGAGTCCGGCTGCGGCAAGTCGACGGTGGCGAAGATGCTGGTCCATCTGGAACAGCCGACGGCCGGCGCGATCAAGTACAAGGGCGAGGACATCACCAAGCTGTCGGGGCGCGCCCTGAAGGCGGTGCGCCGCAACATCCAGATGGTGTTCCAGGACCCGTACACCTCGCTGAACCCGCGCATGACGGTCGGCGACATCATCGGGGAGCCGTACGAGATCCATCCCGAGGTGGCCCCGAAGGGGGAGCGGCGCCGGAAGGTCCAGGACCTGCTGGACGTCGTCGGGCTCAACCCGGAGTACATCAACCGCTATCCGCACCAGTTCTCCGGCGGCCAGCGCCAGCGCATCGGCATCGCCCGCGGCCTGGCCCTGAACCCCGAGATCATCGTCGCCGACGAACCCGTCTCCGCCCTCGACGTCTCCGTGCAGGCGCAGGTCGTCAACCTGCTGGACCGGCTCCAGGCGGAGTTCGGGCTCAGTTACGTCTTCATCGCGCACGACCTGTCGATCGTCCGGCACATCTCCGACCGGGTCGGCGTGATGTACCTCGGCCGGATCGTCGAGATCGGCTCCGACGAGCAGATCTACGACCACCCCACGCATCCGTACACCCAGGCGCTGCTCTCCGCGGTCCCGGTGCCGGACCCGGCGGCCCGGGAGCACCGGGAGCGGATCATCCTGCACGGCGATGTCCCGTCGCCCGCCAACCCGCCTTCCGGCTGCCCCTTCCGCACCCGGTGCTGGAAGGCGCAGGAGCGGTGCGAACTGGAGGTGCCGCTGCTGGCCGTCCCGGCCGTCTTCCGGCCGGCTCGGACACCGGCCGGCCACGACTCGGCCTGCCACTTCGCGGAGGAGAAGCAGGTGGTGCCGCCGGAGGGGCTGCTGGAGGCGCCGGGGGAGACGGCCGCCGAGGACGGCCCGTCGGACGGCGCGGACAGCGCGCAAGGGCAGGGCGGGGCACCGGACGGGGAAGGCGGGGCCGCGGACGGGGAGGGCGGGGCCGCGGACGGGGAGGGCGGGGCACCGGACGGGGAAGGCGGGGCCGCGTCGTCCGGGGGCACGCGGGCCGGCTGACCGCGGGCACGTTAACGCGTGGGCAATCCGTCCGTCTCGCGGCCGAGACACGGACCGGCCAGCATGGTCGGCGTACGGCCGTGCGGGTGCCGTGTACCGGCCGGGAGGACGCCAAGTCCCCCCGGCCGGTTGCCCGTCGGCGCACCACGCCGGTGAACCCCTTGTCCGGTGGGCGGGGACGGTGGAGTATCGCTCGGGTGATACTCACTCGGGGGGCAAGGGTCACAGGTGCCGTTCTCTGCGCCGCGCTCGCGCTGATCGTCGCGGGCTGGGTCGTACGGGACGTCAGGGCGGCCGACGACATCGGACAGCTGTGGCGCCAATGGGCCGGCTACTACGACATGCGGAACCCATTGCTGCCGGCCACATCGGCGTACGACGTGGTGCTGCTCGTGGTGTATCTCGCCGCCGCCGTCGCGTCCCTGCGGTCCTCGGTGGCCGGTGCCACGCTGGTCGCCACCGGTGTGATCACGCTCGTGGTGCGGCTCCCCGGACTCTGGAACATCGGCGAGCCCCGGATGGACGCCCGGTTCGCCGACGACCTGCGCACCCGCGCCCTGCTCAGTGTCTTCGCGTCGCTCGCGGCGGGCATCGCGCTGATCATCACCGCGGCGGCGGGACGCCGGGCCCCGCACGACTTCTCCGAAACCGTCCCGGCCCGGCCGGGGCCGGGCGCGGGGGTGATCGCCTTCCTCTGCCTCGGCGCGGCGGGAGCGGTCACGATCGCCTGGGAGATCCGCCAGGCGATGCGGATTCCCGACATCTACCCCGACTGGTTCGTCGGCGGGGACCGGATCTTCCAGGGGCTGACCGACCCGCCGCCCGGCTGGTTCACGGCCGTCCTGGCGCTGCTCTGCCTGTTCGCGGCGGCGAGCGCGCTGTTCCGCGCCGTGCACGCGCGGCCGTTCGGCCTGATCGCCGCCGCTCTGCTGCTGGGCGGCGGAGCGCTGGGCGTGGCCCGCTCGGTGCACTACGAACTGCTGGAGCACTTCGTCGATCTGCCGGTCGAGAGCCAGCTCACCGTGGTGACCGGGTTCTTCGAGGTGTTCGCCGGAGCCGTGGTGCTGCTGGCGCTGGCCCTGCCGGGCCCGGCCGCACCCCCGCCCCTGCCCGACCAGGGCTACGGACAGGGGTACGGCTATCCGCGCCCCGGCGTCTTCGGGCCGCCGCCCCCGTCCCAGCCGCCGCCCGGCTGGTGACGGGGAGGGGCACCCGGCGGGTTCTCAGCCGAGCAGCCCCAGCGACCGCTTCAGGAAGTCGACCTGGAGCAGCAGCAGATTCTCCGCGACCTGCTCCTGCGGGGTCATGTGCGTCACCCCGCTGAGCGGCAGCACCTCGTGCGGGCGCCCGGCCGAGAGCAGCGCGGACGAGAGCTTGAGCGAGTGCGCGACCACCACGTTGTCGTCCGCGAGACCGTGGACGATCATCATCGGCCGCACCTGCTCGGCGGCCTCCGAGAGCCCTTCGTCGGTGATCACCGAGTTGTGCGCGTACACCTCGGGCTGCTTCGCCGGGTCGCCGAGATAGCGCTCGGTGTAGTGGGTGTCGTACAGCCGCTGGTCGGTCACCGGGGCGCCGACCACCGCCGCGTGGAAGACATCGGGCCGGCGCGTCACGGCCAGCGCCGCCAGGTATCCGCCGAACGACCAGCCGCGGATCGCGACCTTGCCGAGGTCCAGCGGGAACCGGCCGGCCAGCGCCTGCAACGCCTCGACCTGGTCGTCGACGGAGAGCACCAGATTGTTCTTGACCGCCTTCTCCCAGCCCGGTGAACGTCCCTGCATGCCCCGGCCGTCCGCGACCACGACCGCGAAGCCCTGGTTCGCGAACCACTGCGACGTCAGATGCGGATTGCGGGCGGCGACCACCCGGCGGCCGTGCGGTCCGCCGTACGGGTCCATCAGCACCGGAAGCGGTCCGTCCGACTCTTCGTACCCCTCGGGGAGCAGCACGGCGCACGGAATTCGCCGTGCGCCCCCCTCGGTGAGTTGCACCCGGGCGGAGAGGACCGGCTCCTCGGCGTGGCTCGCCACGGTCGCGATCCGCTTGCCGTCCCGGACCACCTCGACCCGGGCCCCGGAGCGGTCGAGGCAGTGGCTGACCAGCACCGTGACCCCGCCCGCGCGGACCGCCGAGTGCACCCCGGCCCCCTCGGAGACCCGCTCGACACCCAGTTCGTTGACCCGGTAGACATGGGTCTCGCCGATCTCCGGTTCGGCCGCCTCCTCACCGGCGGAGGCCGAGACCAGGATGTCCGAGTCCCCGATGTCCAGGACCGCCTTGAGGTGCAACTGCGCCCCGGTCAGCAGCCGGTCGCCGACCGCGAGCACCCGCGCCCCGCCCTCGTCCGCGATCCGTACCAGCCGGCCGTCCGGCGCCCAGGCGGGCACGCCGGGGAAGATTTCCAGCCATACCGGGTCCTCGTCGGCATGCACCGTACGCGTCGAACCGGTCTCCGGGTCCACCGCGAGGAAGAGGTGGCTCTGCTGGTCACGGGACTGCACCAGCAGCAGCGGCGCCCCGTCCGACGACCAGTGCACCTGCGCCAGATAGGGGTGACGTGCCCGGTCCCAGACCACTTCGGTACGGGCGCCGTCCAGGCCCAGCACGAAGAGCCGCACATCGGCGTTGGGCGTTCCCGCCGCCGGGTAGGCGACCTCGGTGGGCCTGCGGTCCGGGTGCGCGGGGTCCGCGATCCACCACCGCTGCACGGGGCCGTTGTCGACCCGGGCCACCAGCAGCCGGTCCGACTCCGGCGACCACCAGAAGCCCCGCGAACGCTGCATCTCCTCGGCGGCGATGAACTCCGCGAGACCGTACGAGACATCGTCCCCGTCCGGCTCGGCGAGCGCCCGGTCGCCGTCGCCCTCCGCGCCCACGACGCGCAACGCACCCTTGGACACATATGCGATGTGTCGTCCGTCCGGTGACGGTCGCGGGTCGATCACCGGGCCCGGAACCGGCAGCGCACGGGCCGTCCCCGCCCGCAGTTCGGCGACGTACACCTTCCCGGAGAGTGCGAAAGCGGCCAACTCGACGGCCGCGTCCACCGCATAGCCGACGATCCCCGAGGAGCCCTCGCGGCTGCGCTCGCGCCGGGCCCGCTCCTGCGCCGACAGCCGCTCCGCCGAACCGCCCAGCAGGGCCTCGGGGTCGGCGACCACGCGCTCCTCCGGGGCTCCGTCCTTCGGCAGATCCAGCACCCACAACCGGCCCGACCGGTCCGTTCCGGAGGCCGACCGCAGGAAGATCACCCGCTCACCGTCGGGCGAAACGGTGAACGACCTCGGGGCGCCGAGGGTGAATCGCATGGTCCTGGCGTGCTGACGGGGAAACGAGATCTGCTGCGAAGTCATGTGCCGAACCTAGTCCCTTTCGTCTGCATCGGGACGGGGCCACAGGGCCTGATCCGGACGAGCGGCAACGGTCCCCGACCGCCCGGTCGTGCGCCCCTCGTGCTGCTGTGCCCCGATCAATGCGTTAGGACGGATAGTTATGATCCGTAGCGCTCGGTGGGTATGAACCTGCTGGCTCCATGTGTGCTGCCCGTCCCGACCGTACTGATGGAGGTGAACCGCCGTGGCACTCTCGATTTCGGCGGTGGTGCTGCTGGCGATCGTCGTCTTCCTGCTGATCCGGAAATCCGGACTGAAGGGCGGACATGCGGTGGTCTGCGCACTGCTCGGTTTCTATCTCGCCAGCTCGTCGATCGCGCCGAGCATCTCGAACCTGACCACGAATGTGGCGGGCATGATCGGAAGCCTCAAGTTCTGAGGCCCGGCTCGTCGGCGGCAGGTGCGCGGTGGTGACGCGGGCGGTGATCGGTGCGCCCGGCTCGTAGGGTGGTCTCCATGACGGACCATCCCGCCCGGCGCCTCCTCCTGGTGCACGCGCACCCCGACGACGAGTCGATCAACAACGGCGCCACCATGGCCAAGTACGCGGCCGAGGGTGCCCAGGTCACCCTGGTGACCTGCACGCTCGGTGAGGAGGGCGAGGTCATCCCGCCCTCTCTCGCCCATCTCGCGGCCGACCGGGACGACACCCTGGGCCCGTTCCGCCAGGGTGAGCTCGACGCGGCGATGAGGGAGCTGGGGGTCACCGACCACCGGCTCCTGGGCGGCCCCGGACGCTTCCGCGACTCCGGAATGATGGGAGCCGAGCAGAACCACCGCCCCGGCGCCTTCTGGGCCGCCGACGTGGACGAGGCCGCCGGACACCTGGTGGAGGTGATCCGCTCGGTGCGCCCGCAGGTCCTCGTCACCTACGACCCCGACGGCGGCTACGGACACCCCGACCACATCCAGGCGCACCGCGTCGCGATGCGCGCCGCCGACCTCGCCGCAGACCCCGGCCACCGCACCGGGTCCGGCGCCCCGCACACCATCGCCAAGATCTACTGGAACCGGGTGCCCCGCTCGGTCGCCGAGGAGGGCTTCGCCCGCCTCCGGGAGACGGCGCCGGACGCCTTCCCGGGCATCGCCGGCATCGACGACGTACCGGGCGTGGTCGACGACTCCAGGATCACCGCGCGGATCGACGGCTCGGCCCACGCCGACGCCAAGAGCGCCGCGATGCGGGCGCACGCCACCCAGATCGTCGTGGACGGCCCCTTCTTCGCCCTCTCCAACGACCTCGGCCAGCCCGTCTTCACCACCGAGTGCTACGAGTTGGTGCGCGGCGACTCCGGAGCCCCCCGGGGGAGCCGGGAGGACGACCTGTTCGCGGGCGTCGCGGGAGCGGAACGATGAGCGGCGGCAAGCAGCGCGCACCGCGCCCCTCGCCCCCCTCCGGCGGCACCGCGGCCACCGGCCTCGCCGCCCCCCTCAACCCCGGGCGGATCGCCGCCTATGTGGGCCTCGCCGTGCTGGGCGCCCTCGTCGGGATCGCGGGGGCGCTCGTCCAAGCCGCCTGGTTCCCCGCCGGTTTGCTGCTCGCGCTGCTGGCCGCCGCCGGCCTCTTCCACGGGGGCCGCCGGCTCTTCGGCACCCAGCTCGGAGCCCTGGCACCCGCTGCGGGATGGCTGATTTCGATCGTCGTTCTGCTGGGTGGGCGCCCGGAAGGCGACTATGTCTTCGGCGACGAACTCGGCCTCACTCTCTTCATGCTGGGCGGGATGGCCGTCGCTGTGATCTGTGCCACCATGTCGCGGTCGCCCCAACAGGGCGCCGACAACGGCCGACCTGGCAAGTAATGTGCCACGTCCGATCCCGTAATGCCCCCTGTCCGTCCGGCGTCCGCGCGGCCGTTTCCCCCGGTCGCGGGGTGTCCGTCGGCGGCGGCCAGTATGGTGGTTCGCGCGCCGAGCCGTCCCCTGGCCTGCGGCATGGGGGAAGTACGGGCGGCGGAGCCAATCGGGAGAACCTGCTTTGAGTCGTGAAACTGACAGTTCGTCCTCCGGGCCCCAGGGGCGCGGAGGAGCCGCGTACCCCTCGGGGACGCCGCCGTACGGATCCCGCCAGTATCCGTCGCTGCACCCTTCGCAGGATGCCCCGGAGGGGGCCCCGGAGCCTGCGGACCCGTCCCGGTCCGAGGAGCCGAGGACCGAGACGACGCTGACGACGCGTATCCGGATCAACATTCCGGGCTCGCGTCCGATCCCGCCCGTCGTCATGCGTACGCCCGTGGGCGACGCCGACAACGCCGACGTCGAGCGCACCGGCAGCATCCCGCGCCCCGGTTCGCCCGCGGCCGACGGTGCCCCGGACGCTTCCGACGCCGGGCCGGCCGCCGAGGCCCGGACCGATTCCGCGAGCGCGGAACCGGCCGCCGAGAAGCCTGCCAGGGAGAAGAGCGGCAGCGACTGGTTCGCCCCGCGCAAGCCCCCCACGAACACCTCGGTCGCGGGCGGTACCTCCGGCGGCGGTACGGCCGGTGGCGCCGAAGGCATCAGAGGTGCCGCACCCACGCCGCCCCGCGCCGATCTGCCGTACTTCTCGGACGGTCCGCAGAGCACCGGCGACCAGGGCGCGCCCCGCCCCGACGACTTCGGGACCGGTGGGTCCGCGTCCGGCGGCCCGCGCCCGACGCCGAACCTCGGTGTACGCACCCCCGGCCCCACCGGACCCACCACGGGCCCGGTCACCGGGACTTCGTCCCTCACGCCGAACCTCGGCGGACCGGGCGGCCAGGGCCCCATGGGCACCGGCCCCGGCCCGGTCGGCTCCGGACCCACGGGTTCCGGTCCCATGGGCTCCGGCCCCGGCCCGGTGGGCCCGGGCGGTCCGGCGGGCCCGCAGGGGCCCGGCGCCCCCGGCGGCCCGCCGCGGATGTCCGACGACACCGCGGTGCTCACGCCGCAGTTCGCGGCCCCGGCCCCCTCCGTTCCCGGCGGCAACGTCTCCGGTGACACGCTCACCAGCGGCATCCCCGTCGTTCCGCCGGAGCGCCGGGCACCGTCCCTGTTCCCGGGCAAGCCCGGGGCCGGCGGCCCCGAAGCGGCGCCCCGTGTCCCGGACGACCCGATGGGCACCGGGCCGGCGGGCCCCGGCGGTCCCGCCGCCGCGTCGCCCGTCCCGCGTCCCGAACCGGCGCCCGCGCCCGCGAAGAAGCAGGGCCGCTCCAAGCTGGTCCTCCTCGGCGCCGGCGTCGTCGCGCTGCTAGGTGTCGCGTACGGCGCCGGGCTGCTGATGAACCACTCCGACGTACCCAAGGGCACCACCGTCCTCGGTGTCGACATCGGCGGCGGCACGAAGGAAGAGGGCGTCACCAAGCTGGACGCTGCCCTCGGCAAGCGTGCCGTGGCCCCCCTCCAGCTGTCGGTGGACGGCCGCAAGACCCAGCTCGCGCCCGACAAGGCCGGACTCGCTCTGGACAGCCAGGAGACCGTGCGCTCGGCGGCCGGCAGCGACTACAACCCGGTCTCCGTCATCGGCTCGCTCTTCGGCGGCAAGCGCGTCGTCGACCCGGTGATCCCGGTCGACAAGGAGAAGCTCGGCGTCGCGCTGACGGACCTGGCGGGTGTCTCCGGCTCGGCCAACGACGGCACGATCAAGTTCGAGCCGGGCAAGGCCGTTGCCGTACCCGGGAAGTCGGGCAAGGCGCTGGACGTCAACCAGTCGATGACCTCGGTGCGCGACGCGTACCGCGCCCAGGTGCAGACCGGCCGGACGAAGGTCGTCCAACTGCCCGTCACCACCAGCGAACCCACCATCGGCCAGGCCGAACTGGACCGGGCGATGAAGGAGTTCGCGAAGCCCGCGATGTCCGGTCTGATCACCATCAAGGCGGGCCCCAAGCAGATCCAGTTCGGCCCGGCCAGGTCGCTGCCGCAGATCCTCTCGATGGTGCCGGTCAAGGGACGGCTGGTCGAGCACTACGACAAGAAGGCCATCGACACCCTCTGCGACGGCGTCTTCGACGGCATCATGATCACCAAGGGCGACGGCAAGAAGCACCAGCTCGGCGCGGACGACGTGGCACACGCCATGCAGACCGCACTGCTCGGCAAGACCCCCGCCGAGCGGACCGTCGTCATCAACCTCGACGGCAACGGCTGACCGCCGCCCCCGGCGAACGCACCGCACGCCCGCCCCCGGCCGGACCCCGGCCGGGGGCGGCGCCGTGTCCGGACCACGCCCGGGGCAGCGGAGTCATACGCACCGCATGACATCTGTCATCCCGTTTCCACGACCGGCGGCCCTGCCGCGGCCACCCCCTCCTCCGCCACGCTTGACGCATGACAACGACAACCGCCGAGGCCACCGGGGCGAAGACCGCCGCGGTCCGCTTCGACCAGGTCAGCAAGGCGTACGGAGCGGTACGCGCCGTCGACGGGCTCACCCTCGACCTGCACCCCGGCGAGACCGTGGCGCTCCTCGGCCCCAACGGCGCAGGGAAGTCCTCCACCCTGGATCTGCTGCTGGGCCTGCGCACCGCCGACTCCGGTTCGGTCCAGGTGTTCGGCACCACCCCGCAGAACGCCATCGCCGCGGGCCGGGTCGGCGCGATGCTCCAGACCGGCGGCCTGATGGAGGACGTCACGGTCAAGGAACTGGTCGGCCTCGCCTGCGACCTGCACCCCGAGCCGTTCCCGGTGGCGGAGGTGCTCTCCCGCGCCGGCATCGTGCAGATCGCCGACCGGATGGTCAACAAGCTCTCCGGCGGCCAGGAACAGCGTGTCCGCTTCGCGCTCGCCACCGCCGGTGCCAACGACCTGATCGTCCTCGACGAGCCGACCACCGGCATGGACGTCACCGCCCGGCAGGCATTCTGGGCCACCATGCGCGAGCAGGCCGGGCAGGGCCGTACCGTCCTGTTCGCCACCCACTACCTCGAAGAGGCCGACGCGATCGCCGACCGCGTCCTCGTCCTCCACAAGGGCCGGCTGCTCGCCGACGGCACCGCGGCCGAGATCAAGGCGAAGGCCGGAGCCCGCCGGATCTCCTTCGAGCTGGAGGGCCCGATCGACGAAGCGGCCCTGCGCGGGCTGCCGTTCCTCGCCGCGCTCGACGTCACCGGCAACCGGGTCCGGATCCAGTCCCGCGACGCCGACGCGACCGTCCACGCCGTGTACGGACTCGGCCTCTACCCGCGCGAACTCGAAGTCGCCGGACTCGGCCTGGAGCAGGCCTTCGTAGCCATCACCGAGGCCGAGGAGGCCAGGACCGCATGAACACGTTGATCAGGCTCGAAGTGACCCGCACCCTGCGGAACAAGAAGTTCATGTTCTTCTCGGTCATCTACCCCTCGGTGATCTACCTCCTCATCTCCAGCACCCAGAACACCACCGACCGGATCCCGCACACCGAACTCACCTTCCAGGCCTTCTTCATGGTCTCGATGGCCTCCTTCGGGGCGCTGACCGCCGTCCTCATGGGCAACAGCGAACGCATCGCCAAGGAGCGCGAGAAGGGCTGGGTCCGCCAGCTGCGGCTCACCGCACTGCCCAGCCGCGGCTACGTCCTGGCGAAGATCGCCAGCGCGGCGATGGTCACCCTGCCGTGCATCGTGGTGGTCTTCCTGGTCGCCGCCGCCGTCAAGCACGTACGGGTGGAGACCTGGCAGTGGTTCGCGCTGGCCGGGGTCATCTGGGCCGGATCGCTGGTCTTCGCCGCGCTCGGCGTCGCCATCGGATACCTCGCCAGCGGGGACGCGGTCCGCCCGCTCACCATGATCATCTACTTCGGGCTCTCCATCCTCGGCGGCCTGTGGATGCCCAGCGCGACCTTCCCGCAGTGGCTCCAGAACATTTCCGAGTGGCTGCCCACGCACGCTTACGCTTCTCTCGGCCAGGCGATCGAGATGGGCGGATCGCCGCACGCCAAGGACGTCGCCATCCTCTGCGCCTACTTCCTGATCTTCGCGGGCGGCGCGGCCTGGCTCTACCGGAAGGACACCCTGAAGGCGTGAACGACGACGAGACGTCCGTGGGCCTCGGGCGCCCGCCCACGAGCCGCCGGCAGGGCTGGATCAAGCTGTTCTGGGTCGGCATCTGGCTCGCGTTCATGAGCGCCCCGGTCAAGGACCTGATCGACGGCAACCACACCCCCTGGGCGACGGCGCTCGGCGCGCTCGGCCTGCTGATCTTCGTCGGGGTCTATCTGCTCCTGGTCTTCCGCCACACGGCCAAGCCCCTGGACCACCGTCTCGTCCACTCCCTGATCGCCTTCCTCGGCGTCCTGTCGGTCGTCCTCACGCTGACGCTCGGCACCGCGTGGCTGGTCCTCTTCGTGTACGTGGCGGTCTCCGTCGGCGCCACCCTGCCGCTGCGGACGTCCCGTTGGCTCATCCCCGTCGTCACGGCCGTCCTGGTCGGCATCGGCCTGACCGACGACCACCCCCGCGAGGTCATCACCGCCCTGGTCTTCCCGGCGCTGCTCGGCGGCTTCTCGATGACCGGCGTACGGCAGCTGATCCGTACCACCATCGAACTGCGCGAGGCCCGCGCCACCGTCGCCCAGCTCGCCGCCAACGAGGAACGGCTCAGGCTCGCCCGCGATCTGCACGACCTGCTCGGCCACTCGCTCTCCCTGATCACCCTCAAGAGCGAGCTGGCCGGGCGGATGCTCCCGGACCACCCGGAGCAGGCGGCAGCCCAGGTCGCGGACATCGAACAGGTCAGCCGCCAGGCCCTGATCGACGTACGCAGCGCGGTCACCGGCTACCGCCGTCCGACCCTCCCCGGCGAACTCGCGGGCGCCCGCACCGCACTCGCCGCCGCGGGCATCACCGCCGACGTCCCGGCCGAGGCCCCCGACGACCTCCCCGAGAAGCCGGAGGAGGTCCTCGCCTGGGCGCTGCGGGAAGCCGTCACCAACGTCGTACGGCACAGCGGGGCCCGGCACTGCACGGTCACCCTCGCCCCGCGCCAGACCCTGGACGGCAGGCTCCTCGAACTCACCGTCTCCGACGACGGCGTCGGCCCCTCCGGCACGAAGCCGGGCAACGGCCTCACCGGCATCGGCGAACGCCTCGCCACGGTCGACGGCACGCTGATCACCTCGGCCGGCAGCTCCGGTTCCGGCAAGGGCTTCACCCTGACCCTGAGTGTTCCGCTGGATTCCGGCCTAGGATCCACGGAATGAGCATGATCAGACTCCTCCTGGCCGAGGACCAGTCCATGGTGCGCGAGGCCCTCGCCGCGCTCCTCGGCCTGGAACCCGACATCGAGGTGGTGGCCCAGGTCGCCCGCGGGGACGAGGTGCTGGCCGCCGCCCACGAGCACGACATCGACGTGGCGCTCCTGGACATCGAGATGCCGGGCATGACCGGCATCGACGCGGCCGCCGCCCTGCAGCGCGAACTCCCGGCCGTGAAGGTCGTCGTCGTCACCACCTTCGGCCGCCCCGGCTATCTGCGCCGGGCGATGGAGTCGGGCGCCGATGCCTTCCTGGTGAAGGACGCCCCGGCCTCCCAACTGGCCGCTGCGGTACGCAAGGTGCTCGCCGGGGAACGCGTCATCGACCCCACGCTCGCGGCGGCGGCACTGGCCGACGGGGCGAGCCCGCTCACCGACCGCGAACGCGATGTGCTGCGCACGGCGGCGGACGGCTCCACCAATGCGGAGATCGCGGCCGCCCTCCACCTCTCGCAGGGGACGGTCCGCAACTACCTCTCCATGGCCATCCAGAAAATGGCGGCCCGCAACCGCGCCGAGGCGGTCCGCATCGCCCGCGAGAAGGGCTGGCTGTAGCCCGCCGGGACGGCTCGGGCGGTGAACTCGCCGGGCCGGCCGTGCCGGGTGCGGTCAGTCTTCGTCCGGGTACTGCCAGTTGACCGAGGCCGTGGCGGCGGGTGCGAGCGCGCGGACGCGTTCGTGGAAGGCGGCCTCGAAGTGCGGGCGCCAGGCGTAGAAGCGGCTGATGCCGATGGGGTGGTCGGTCTCGCCGGCGATCCAGTGCTGCCCGTCCTGGAGGCTCCAGCCCAGGGCGACCTCGTGCTCCTGCAGGCCCTCCTCGGCGACCAGCTCGGCGAGCGCGCTCAGGACGGACCTGGTCTGTGCCTCGTCGGCCAGCCCGGTCACCTCGAAATTGAACATGATGTTGACGCCCATGCGTGGATGCTAGTGCCATGACCGCATGGGGGCGCCGGGCCGCACGGGCCCGGTGCGTGACCGGCGTTGCCGGTCACAGCACTTGCCGCGGGAGTGGATCCCGTGGCTGGAGCAGCGATTGACCTCGACGCCGCCGCTGAGGGGTCCGTGGGCCGTGGGGCCGGATTTTGGACTTGCAGGTCCAATTCTGTCGTCGCACAGTGGCACTCCGCCCTGGCTTTCCAGGGCCCCGGCCGGTCGAACGCGGTAGGCGGTTCGGCCGTGCGGGTTCATGTCGGAGGACCGAGCAACGGAGTGGACCATGTCGACGCGCCTTGAGGGCAAGACCGCCCTGGTGACCGGAGCGACCAGCAACATCGGACGGGCCATCGCGGAGGCGTTCGCCGCCGAGGGGGCGCACGTCGCCGTCTCGGGCCGCAGCGCCGGACGCGGCAAGGAGGTCGTCGACGGCATCCGCGCCCGCGGTGGCCGCGCCGACTTCGTGCAGGCCGCCCTGGACGGCAGCGCCGCCGCCTCGCAGGCGCTGGCCCGGGAGGCGTCACGGGTCCTCGGCGGCCGCATCGACGTCCTGGTCAACAACGCGGGCATCTACCCCGGAGACACCACGGCGGCCACCGACGAGAAGACCTTCGACCAGGTCTACGCGGTCAATGTGAAGGCCCCGTTCTTCCTCACCGCGTCCGTCGCGCCCGCCATGGTGGAGGCGGGCGGCGGGGCGATCATCAACCTGGGCTCCTGGATCGCGCGCCTGGGCGTTCCGGTCGGCGCCCTCTACAGCTCCACCAAGGGCGCCGTGGAAACCCTGACCCGGGCCTGGGCGGCGGAGTTCGGGCCGCAGGGCGTGCGCGTGAACGCGATCTCGCCGGGCGTCGTGCTGACCCCCGCCCCCGGTGAGATCCACCCCGGCGAGGTCATGATGAAGGGCACCCCCGCGGGCCGGACGGGCACCCCCGACGCCATCGCGAACGCCGCCGTCTACCTGGCCGGCGACGAGTCGTCCTTCGTGCACGGCATCGTGCTCGACGTCGACGGCGGTCGCACCGGCGTCGCCGGCTGACCCGCTTCGTCGCTCCGGCCGGGGCCGCCGCGCGAACCGGCCGGCGCCGGGTCGCACCACCACATCGCGCGAACCGGCCGGGCGCCGGGTCACACCACCGCGTCGCCCGCCCGGCGCAGGTCCGCGATCCCCTGGTCGAGGGCGGCCCGCAGATGGGTGGACCGGCCCGTCGACAGCAGGATCGACACGCCCCCCTGGATCGCGGCCAGCAGCGCGGCGGCCCTGGCATCGACGTCGAGCCCGGCGGGAAGCCGGCCGGTCGCCTGGAGCGAGCGGATGCCCGCCGCCAGGCTCTCCTGCCAGCGGCGCATCAGCTCGATCGCGATCGCCCGCGCCCCGGGCGTCGAGCGCCCGATCTGGAGGAACAGCGATCCGAGCGGACACTTGTCGCCCTGTGCCTCGTAACGCTCGATCACCACATCCCGCCACTGCTCCCAGGCCTCCCACGAGTCAAGGCGGCCCAGATACGGCTGCTGGTCCTCCAGGACGTGGTCCGCCTCGAACTGCGCGACCGCGACGAGCAGTTCGTCCTTTCCGGCCGGAAAGTAGTGGAACAGCTGACTCTTGCTGGTGTTGGTCCGCGCCATGATGTCGTCCAGCGTCGCCGAAGCGACCCCCTTCTCCCGCAGCACCGCCGCAGCCCCCTCGACGATCCGGCTCCGGGTCGCCCTCCCCTTCGCCGTCAGCTCCCCGCGCATGATCCGCCTCCCTCGAATGGACTGTGTGGTCCACTGTAGTCGCGCCGGTAGGTCCAACTCCCCGATGCGGCAACGACGGAGTCGCTACGGTGAACCCGCCGACCGCCTCCTTGCCGATGCGGGACGCAACCTCGGCGCGGGACACGACGAACCATGAGGAGTGGGTGGATGAGGGGTCGGGATCTGCTGATCGCCTGCATATCGCTGATGACCGTGGGCGGAGCGCTCACCGCCTGTTCGTCCGAACCGCCGGAGCCCGCGCCGCGCCCCTCCGGCATCGCGGACATCAAGGCGTGCGACTTCTTCACCGAGGACGAACTCGACGAGTACCAGCTCCATGACGCCGCGCAGCTCACCTCTTCGGCCGACTGCATGTGGCAGGGCTCGAAGTTCTTCGAGGACGCGAGTACGGCCCTGGTCCTGACGCTCCGGAACCGGTCCGCCGACCAGGAGCTGGAGGCCCTCGGCACTTCCGCCAAGGAGAAGTTCTCCGAGCGGCCCGCGGTCGACGGCCGCCGGGTCTGGCGGAACACCACGCCCGGCGAGGACGTCTCCTGCGGGCTGCTCTTCGAGATCGACGGCTCGTCGTCCGCCGAGCTGAAGCTCTCGGAATTCCTGGGTGTCTCCGACGTCGAACCCACCCAGCAGGACCTCTGCAAGGGCCTGGACGAACTCGCCCCACGGGTCGAGGGGAAGCTGCCCGCCGTCCGGGGCTGACGGAGAGCCCTGTGTGCGGGCCGACGCCGAACACCTGGAACGGCTGCTCGCGGAGGCGGCCGACCGTCACCAGCGGGGGACGGCGAAGGGGAACCGGCACTCCGGCGGGGCCCGGCCGTGGCGACCGGACCCCACCCCGTACTCCCGGTGCTACGGAACGGTGCTACGGGAACGACACCACCTGCGACGGGACGGTGTCCGACCCCGAGGTGGGCGAGCCCGTGCCGTTGATGACGTGCTCGTACTGCCCCTTGCCGCCGAGCGAGACCACGAGCAGGTCGTGGAACTTCACGCCGGGCTTCACCGGTGCCTGGAAGCCGTGGTCCTGACGGATCGTCGGGTCCACGTTGAAGTAGCAGTAGCTGCCCAGCCCCCAGCCCTCGTGGCTGTTCACCGAGTCGTCGACCTTGTAGGCCGCGAACCCCTTGGTGTCGCCGTTCTGAATGGCGGCCTGGTTGGGGGCGTCGTACGCCTTCTCGTTCTGGAAGAAGATCGTCCGGCCGTTCTCGCCGGACCAGCGGACGTCGTACTTGTTGAAGTGCTCCACGAACAGGCCGGTCGCCAGGACGTTGTCACCATTGACCTGGAGGCCGTAGTCGGCCCGGTTGGTCTCCCAGCCGACGCCCTCGCCGTGGTCGGCCCGCCAGAGCCAGGTGTGGTCGATGATCGTGTCGTTGCTGTTGATCACCATGCCGGTGGTGGCCCTGCCGGCGCCCGCGCCGCCGACCCGCACGAACACGTCCTGGAGCGATGTCGGGTTGTCCGCGTGGCGCGCCGACGCGCCCTCCGGGCCGACCTCGATCAGCGTGTCCGAGTTCGTGGAACCGGCGTCGACGAGCAGACCGGCGAGCTTCACGCCGTCCACGTCACCGACCCTGATGGCCGTGACCCCGTTGTCCGGGACGATCGTGGCGAGCCCCAGGCCGAGCACCACGGTGTCGGCGCGGTTGATCTCGATGGTCCGGTCCACGTGGTAGACACCGGGCGTGAACAGCAGGTGCAGGCCCTGCTCCACCGCGGCGTTGATCGTCTCCGCGCTCGCGCCGGGCTTCACCACGTAGAACCGGTCCAGCGGTATCGACTCGCCCTGCGGTGTGCCGTTGCCCCATGAAGTGCCGCGTGCGTTTGTGCGCTTGGCGGGCACGAACACCTTGTACGTGTTCCCGTCGAGGTGGAGGAACGGCTTCTCGCGCGAGACGGGGGTGGTGTCGAGCGTGGTGTACGGGGGCTCCGGGAAGCTCTGCGCGGGCGCACCCTCGACGCCGGAGAACGTCATGTTCCAGACGCCGTTGTTCCAGCCGCCGACCGAACTGTCCCGGGTGTACCACTGCTGCTGCGAGTACGGCCCGACCTGGCCGTCGATCCTGCTGTCGGCTATATAACCGCCACTGGCCCAGCCGTAGCCGTCGGGCGCGAGGTTCAGCCCGCCCCTGACGTGCATCCGGCGGAACGGCGCGGCCTGCGACACCGCCCAACGGTCCGTGCCGTTCACCGGGTTGAGCGCCAGGTTCTCCGCCGACCGCCAGAAGTTCTGGGTGGCGTTCCCGTCGAACCAGCCGGCGTCGACCGTCACATCGCCGTTGAACGTGGTGTCGTCCGGATTCAGTCCCAGACCGGCGATCGAGGTGTAGAAGCCGATCTGCGCGTTGATGTTGTCGTACGTGCCCGGCTTGAAGAACAACGCGTAGCGGCCGTCACCGAACTGCGCCGGCTCCTGCCTCTTGAAGACTTCGTCGACCTTGCCCTGGATGTCGGGTGTGGAGGGGTCGAAGACCATGACGTTGGGGCCCAGATCGCCACCGCCGACGATCTCCCGCGCATCCTGACCGTAGGCGGTCGGGGCGGTGGGGGCGGAGATGAGCAGTGCGGCGGCGAACGCGGCGAATCCGAGGATCCGGTGCCGGCGGCGTGGGGGTGACGTGGGGGGAGCATGCATGAGGACACTTCTCCTGAGTCGTGGTTCGAGTGCACGACGAACTGCGGAGAGAGCGCTCTGAGAGCGCTCTCCCAGCGGGATTCGATGGTTCCGCCGCCGTGCGGGGAACGTCAAGAGGTGTGCACCGGTGGCGGTGCCGGATCGGCCTGTGCGCAACAACTGACGTCAGGAGAAAGGCAATTGACCCGTTCTGCGGTCAGTTCACCGGGAACGTGGATTCAGAGGATGACGACCGGCCGGCCCCGGGACGGGGGCGGCCGTCCTCGTACGGCCGCCCCTTCCCCATGCGGTCAGTCCGTCAGCGTCTCGCTGAAATGGGACGGGCCGGCCGGGGCGCCGATCGTGGCCGCGCCGAACGAGACGGAACCCTTGGCGATGATGCCGGTGGCATCCGTACCGAAGATCCACAGGGCGCCCCTGCCGCCGTTCTCCGTCGGGTCGCCGACCACCATTTCCGTGCGGCCCCTGCCGTCGTAGTCGGCCAGCGCGAGGGCCGCGCCGAACCGGTCGCCCGCCTCGGCGACCCCCGGAACCCCGGCCGTGTACTGGCCGAACTCCTTGGAACCCGCACCGCTCACGCCCTTCGGACCGCCCTTGAGGACCAGGACCCGGCCGGCCTCGCGGATGCCGTT
This sequence comes from Streptomyces sp. NPDC127117, assembly GCF_042677325.1. Classification (NCBI taxonomy): domain Bacteria; kingdom Bacillati; phylum Actinomycetota; class Actinomycetes; order Kitasatosporales; family Streptomycetaceae; genus Streptomyces; species Streptomyces sp. NPDC127117. The sequence goes on along the minus strand of NZ_JBHXTM010000007.1, from coordinate 2,871 downwards.
GATCCCCTCGCCCGGCAGGCCCGTGGCGATGTCGGGGTAGCCGTCGCCGTCCGTGTCGCCCAGTGCCAGGCTGTAGCCCATCAGGTCGTGGGCCTCGGCCGTGCCCGAGATGCCTTCGGAGTCCTGGTTGATCCAGACGGGCTTGCGGGCGGTGCTCTGTCCCTTCGGTCCGCCGTACGAGATGAACAGCGCACCGCCCTTCTGTGCCGGGTTGTTCAGGTGCGTCGATCCGTCGCCGTGCCCGATGACGATGTCCCCGTGGCCGTCCTTGTCCAGGTCGGCGATGCCCACGGAGGTGCCGCCGACACCGGCGCCGTCCGCGTCCTTGATCTCGACCGGGGCGGAGAACCCGGTGCGGCTGCCCTTCAGCAGGTACGTGTGCTGCTGCCACGGGTCGTCCGGGCCGAAGCCGAGGATCACCAGATCGCCCACGCCGTCGCCGGTCACCTCGCCGGTGGCGATCTCCGAGATGTCGAGCAGGTCGGTGCCCTCGACCGAGAACGAACCGAGCCTGCTCCACTTGCCGGTGCGGTCGATCGGGCCGTGCAGGATGTGGCCACCGAGTCGCGCGTCGTCCACCGCGATGTCGGCGATGCCGTCACCGTCGACATCGCCCACGTCCAGGTCGCCGAAGCCGTAGGCCTGGTCACCGGGGATGGGCTTCAGGAGCATCGCGTTCTTCGAAAGGCCGGACGGGCCACCCCAGTTGACGGTCAGCACCGTGCCCTTGTCACCGTTGGCCCGGTACGCCCAGGGGCGGCTGACGAGATCCGCGTAACCGTCGCCGTCCAGGTCGCCGCTGCGCAGTTCCGTTCCGTAGCGGGCGTCCCCGGGGTTGCTGATGCCCGGGCGGTCCGGCCAGGTCAGCACTTGTTTGTGGGCGGAGGAGAGGCCGCCGGGGCCGCCGAAGAGGACGCTCACGGCGCCCGCGCCGCCCTCCGGGTCGCCGAGGACGGCCATGGGGGCGCCCACCGCGACGTCGGAATAGCCGTCGCCATTGAAGTCGTCGTGCAGCCGCTTCGGGCTGGGGGCGCTCGCCGCGGGGGCGGAGGACTTCGTGGTGGCGTGGCCCACGGGGGCCGCGACGGCCCCGGCGATCAGGACGATGCCGGTCGCTACGGCCAGGCGGCGGCGGTGGGAGGGAGCGGGCATGTCGGTCAACTCCGGTGCTCGGAACGTGAGTCGGGGCAGTACGGAAATGAGCTCCGTACTGCCCCGTACGACCTCGCGGTCCGGCGGATGGTTGTGCCGCACCGCCACGGGCGGCCGTCGTCGGTCAGCCCTTCTCGAAGCTGTCGAGGTGGGCGAAGGCCACCACGTTGTCCTCGTAGTCCTTCGCGGTCTTGTTGTACGCGCCGCCGCAGGTGATCAGGCGGAGCTGCGCGGAGTCGGTGTCGGCGTAGACCCGGTCGTCGGGGAACTTCGCCTTGCTGAACTGCTCGACGGAGTCGACCTTGAACGTGGCGACCGAGCCGTCCGCGCGAGTGATGTCGACCTTGGCGCCGGGCTGGAGGTACTGGAGCTGGAGGAAGACGGCGGGGCCGGTCATCGTGTCGACGTGGCCGGCCACGATCGCGGCACCGCGCTCGCCGGGGGTGGCGCCGTCCTTGTACCAGCCGACCAGGTTGTTGTCGTTGGGTGGCGGCGCGTCCAGCTGCCCGGTGGCGCCGATGGAGAGATCGGTGAACGGTGCGTCCACGCCGATGTCCGCGATCCGCAGACGCTTCGGCACGGAACGCTCCATCGCCGGGCCGAGGGTGGCCTTGGACGAAGTGACGGGGGCCGGCGCGGCATGGGAGCCGAGGACCTCGGGGGCGGCGGACGAGACGGCGGCGGGCCGGGCCGGAGGCTTGTCGTCGACCGAGGTGCCGAAGGAGTTGTAGATCAGGATCATGCCGAGCCCGGCTGTCACGGCGGGCCACATCAGGGCGCGGCCCAGTGTGGTTCGGGGGGCAGTCCGGGTGGGGGTGGAGCCGGTCGACTGCGGGGCGGCCATGGGAACGTGCCTTTCGGTTGTGCGGTGTTGAGGAGGAGAACGGGGGAGGGGAGAGGGAAAGCGGGGGAAAGCGGGAGGAGCGGGGGAAGCCGAGGGGGGAGCGGCGGGGCCCGGGTGAGGTCCGGGCTTATCCGGGGCTTATCAGGGAGGAAAAGCAGCCGCCGCGGCCGCCACCCCGAGGGGCAGCGGCCGCGACAACGAAACGACCGGCCGGTGGTTCGGCCTGGTCAGGCCATCGCGCCACCCGTCGACTGGCGGCGGCGCAGCTTGTACGCGCCGACGCCGACACCACCGAGCAGCAGCGCCGAGCCGGCGGCCAGACCGCCACCGGTCATCGCCATGCCGCCACCACCGGCGTGCACACCACCACGGGGTCGGTCACCGCCACGGTCGCCGTAGCCACCGCGGTCGCCGCCACGGTCGCCGTAGCCACCGCGGTCGCCGCCACGGTCGCCGTAGCCACCGCGGTCGCCGCCACGGTCGCCACCGCGGCCACCTTCGTCTCCGCCACGGCCACCGCCACGGCCACCTTCGTCGCCGCCGCGGCCGCCCTCGTCGCCGCCACGGTCGCCACCGCGACCGCCCTCGTCGTCACTGGTGATCACGGAGGCCATGAAGCCGCCGCCGGTGTGGACGCCGCCGTAGGGACCGCCGTGGTTGCCACGGCCGCCACGGCCCTCGCCGTAGCCGCCGCGGTCGCCCTCGCCGCCCTTGTCGCCGCCGCCCGTGTCACCACCGGTGATCACAGTGGCCATGAAGCCGCCGCCGGCGTGGACGCCACCGTTGGGACGGCCGTAGCCGCCGCGGTCGCCGCCACGGCCACCCTCGTCTCCACCGCGGCCACCGCCACGACCGCCGTCGTCGCCGCCGCGGCC
>NZ_JBHXTM010000006.1:48835-252539 GCF_042677325.1 Streptomyces sp. NPDC127117 | reverse complement strand
GACCCAGGCCGCCGGGGCTCAGGCCGCCGCGGACTCAAGCCGCCCGGACCCAGGCCGCCGTGGCTCGGGCCGCCGCGAGCTCAAGCCGCCCGGACCCAGATCATCCGGACTCAGACCGCCGCGAGCTCAAGCCGCCCGGACCCAGATCGCCCGGGCTCAGGTCGTCGCGGGCCGGGAATTGACCGCCCGGCCCGGCGGGCGCTGTTCCAGTTCCGGCTGCGCACCGGCTGCCGCCGCGGCGGCGGCCGCCGCGGCCGCCAGCTCGGCCGGGCGCCGCCAGCCGTGCTCGCCGCGCGCCCGCAGCCACGCCGTGGTCTCCTGCGGCGGCATCGCCGCGGCGACCAGCCAGCCCTGCACCGCGTCACACCGCAGATCCCGCAGCCGCTCCCAGGTCTCGTCGTCCTCGACCCCTTCCGCGACGACCAGCAGACCCAGCGAGTGGGCCAGGTCGATCGTGCAGCGGACGATCTCCGCGTCCTCGTTGTCCACGGCCAGCCGGGCCACGAACGAGCGGTCGATCTTCAGCTCGCTGACCGGCAGCCGGCGCAGATGGACGAGCGAGGAGTACCCGGTGCCGAAGTCGTCGAGGGACATCTTCACGCCGTGTCCGGTCAGCCCGGCGAGCGTGTCGGCGGCGCGCTGCGGGTCCTCCAGCAGCACGTGTTCCGTTATCTCCAGCTGCAGTGCCCCGGCCGGGACGCCGTGCCGGGCGAGCCGAGCCGCGACGCCGCCCGCGAACCCGGGGGTGTGGACGTCGCGCGGGGAGACGTTGACCGCGACCGGGACGAACAGTCCCTGTGCCCGCCACCGGGCGACCTGGGCCAGCGCCGTCTCCAGGACGTACTCCGTGAGATGCGGCATCAGGCCGGACGACTCGGCGATGGCGATGAACTCGTCCGGAGGAACCCTGCCGCGTTCCGGATGCACCCAGCGCACCAGGGCTTCGAGGCCGGCCACCTGGCCGTCGAAGCGGACCTTCGGCTGGTAGTGGAGCTCGACCTCGCCGGCGTCCAGGGCGCGGCGCAGATCGCCCAGCAGCCCGAGCCGGTCCGGGGTGTTGCTGTCCCGCTTGGACTCGTAGACCTCGACGCCCGTACGGTCCCGCTTGGCCTGGTACATCGCCACGTCCGCGCGCCTGAGCAGCCCCTCGGCGTCCAGCGCGTGGTCCGGATAGACGGCGACTCCGGCGCTGGCCTCCAGCACCAGGGTCAGTCCGTCGAGGTCCAGGGGGGAGGACAGCTCGGCGACCAGATGGCGGGCGACCCGCTGGGCGCTGGTGGTGGAGTCCGCGGTCGGCAGGAGCACCGCGAACTCGTCGCCGCCCAGCCGGGCGGCCTCCGCGCCCCGGGGCAGCGCGAGTCTGAGGCGTTCCGCTATCTGCAACAGCAGCCGGTCCCCCGCCAGATGGCCGAGAGTGTCGTTGACCGCACGGAAACGGTCGAGGTCGATCAGGACCAGAGCGGATCTGGCGCCAACCGATTCGGCGTCCTCCAGGGCCGTCCAGGTGCGCTCCAGCAGCCACTGCCGGTTGGGCAGCCCGGTCAGCGGGTCGCGCAGCTGCTCCTCGGCCCGGGCCCTGGCGATCCAGAGGGCGGAGTCGAGGGCGATCAGCGGGACGGCGAAGAGCGGCAGGAGCAGCGGAGTGGCCATCGCGACGACGCAGATCAGCGGTGCGATGGCGAGCAGGGCGAGGGCGACGAGGCCCTGGCGCAGCAGTGCGGTGCGGGCGATGGTCGGCAGTCCGCCGCCCTGGGGTGTCCTCGCGTACCACAGCAGGACCCGGGTGACCAGGAGGTAGGTGGAGGCGGCGAGGAGGACCTCCGGGACGGCGTCGATGCCCCAGTCGAGTGGCTGCCAGGGGGATTCGACGGTCTGCACCTCGCCGAAGGCGGCGAGCACCAGGGCCGCCGCACCGATCCCCAGGATGTCCACCGCGCCGTGCAGCAGCCCCTGCCACCAGCGGTGTCTGCGGGCGACGCCGACGAGGACGACGACGACCAGGGAGACCAGCCCGGCGGGCACCCAGCCGTAGAGCAGCAGCACGGCCAGGGTGAGCGAGGCACCGGAACCGGTCCCTCCCCACCAGCGGTCGCGGCCCAGGGCGACGAGATGGCCGACGATGATTCCGGTCAGGACGGCGAGGGACCAGCCGGCCCTGCCGTCGGGGAAGAGCGCGTGTCCCTCGCTCACGGTCCGGTAGAAACCGGTCGCTATCTGGACAACGGCGATCGCCATGGCAACGGCACCCACTTTTGGCGTGAGGCCGACGAAACCTTGCAGCCGCGACACCGGTGCGGCGCTCTCGGTCGGTTTCATTCCGTCCCTCTCACAGCCGGCGGTGCCGATGTCACCCGATGGTTCCGTTCCATGCCGCCACGACCCGGTTTCCCACCCCGCGGCCGGACACGGCAGGTGCACGTCTCAACAGTAGGCCGCGGAAGGCTTCTACGGGCAGCGCTCTGACGCTCTTGCCCGAATGCGGACCGACCATCCGTCAGCATCTGCTAGGCGCCGATCGGGTGAACCGGCCGAAGCGGCGAAACCCTTGCCCCGGCCTGCCCATCTACGCACCTTATTGCCGCCTTGCTCTCCATTCGCCCGCCTCCCTGTCGTACGGCCATCGCTCTGTTCCGATACCCCGTCCGGGGGCGGGGATCCGCCTACAGTGCCGGTTCCTCGGCCGGAACCGCCGCCTCGCGCGCCGCATCCGGACCCTGATCGAGCAGTACGGCAAAGCCGTCCTCGTTCAGCACCGGCACCTTCAGCTGCATGGCCTTTTCGTACTTCGAACCGGGGTTGTCACCGACGACCACGAAGGAGGTCTTCTTCGAAACGGAACCTGTCACCTTCGCGCCGCGGCTCTGGAGCGCCTCTTTCGCGCCATCCCTGGTGTGGCCGGCCAGCGTGCCGGTGACGACGACGGTGAGGCCTTCGAGCGGACGCGGCCCCGTGTCCTCCCCCGCCTCCTCGTCGGCCATCCGGACCCCCGCCTCCCGCCACTTGCGCAGGATCTCCCGGTGCCAGTCCTCGGCGAGCCACTGCTTCACCGATGCGGCGATGATGTCCCCGACCCCGTCGGCCTCGACCAGCTCCTGCTCCGTCGCCTCGTCGATCCGGTCGATGGAGCGGAACTGGCGGGCCAGCTCCGCGGCGGCGATCGGTCCCACGTGCCGGATGGACAGCCCGGTGAGGATCCGGGCCAGCGGCGCCTCCTTGGCCGCGGCGATGGCGTCGAGCATGGCGAGGGCGTTCTTCTTCGGCTCGCCCTGCTGGTTGGCGAAGACCCAGGCGGTCTTCTCCTCCCCGGTCTTCGGGTCGCGCTTGGGCAGCCCGCTGTCCTGGTCCCGGACATAGGCCCGGATCGGCAGCAGCTGCTCGACGGTCAGCCCGAAGAGATCACCCTCGTCGCGCAGCGGCGGCTCGGCGGGCTCCAGCGGCTTGGTCAGGGCCGCGGCCGCGACATAGCCGAAGTGGTCGATGTCGAGGCACTTGCGGCCCGCGAGATAGGCGAGGCGCTCACGCAACTGAGCAGGACAGGAGCGCGCGTTGGGACAGCGGACGTCGATGTCGGCCTCCTTCATGGGCCGCAGCTCCGTACCGCACTCCGGGCATTCGGTGGGCATGACGAACGCCCGCTCGGTGCCGTCACGGAGGTCGACGACCGGGCCGAGGATCTCCGGGATCACGTCGCCCGCCTTGCGGAGCACCACCGTGTCCCCGATGAGGACGCCCTTCGCCTTCACCACGTTCTGGTTGTGCAGGGTGGCGAACTCCACCTCGGAGCCCGCCACTTCGACCGGCTCGACCTGCGCGTACGGCGTGACCCGGCCGGTCCGGCCGACGCCGACCCGGATGTTGACCAGCTTGGTGTTGACCTCCTCCGGGGCGTACTTCCAGGCGATCGCCCAGCGCGGGGCGCGGGAGGTGGAGCCGAGCCGGCCCTGGAGCGGGATCTCGTCGAGCTTGACGACGACGCCGTCGATCTCGTGCTCCACGGAGTGCCGGTTCTCACCGAAGTACCTGATGAACTCCCGTACTCCGTCTAGGGAATCCACCACCTTGTTGTACTTGGCGGTGGGCAGGCCCCATTCGTGCAGCAGCTCGTAGGCGTGCGAGAGGCAGTCGATGTCGAAGCCCTCGCGGGCGCCGATGCCGTGCACCACCATGTGCAGCGGGCGGGTGGCGGTGACCTTCGGGTCCTTCTGGCGCAGGGAACCGGCCGCCGCGTTGCGCGGGTTGGCGAACGGCTTGTCGTCGGCCTCGACGAGCCTGGCGTTGAGCTCCTCGAAGGCCTCCATCGGGAAGAAGACCTCGCCGCGGATCTCGACCAGCGCCGGGATCCGGTCGCCCTTCAGCCGGTGCGGGATCTCGGCGATCGTACGGATGTTGGGGGTGATGTCCTCGCCGGTGCGGCCGTCGCCGCGGGTGGCGGCCCGGGTCAGCCGCCCGTGCTCGTAGGTGAGGTTGACCGCCAGTCCGTCGACCTTCGGCTCGCACAGGAAGTGGTAGTCGGTGGTGCCGACGTCCCGGGCGATCCGCTCGCCCCAGGCGGCCAGCTCCAGATCGTCGAAGGCGTTGTCCAGCGAGAGCATCCGCTCCCGGTGCTCGACGGAGGTGAATTCCGTCCGGTAGGGGCCCGCGACCTTCTGCGTCGGCGAATCCGGCGTACGCAGCTGGGGGTACGTGTCCTCCAGCGCCTCCAGCTCGCGCATCAGCCGGTCGAACTCGGCGTCGCTGACGACCGGCTGGTCGCTCACGTAGTACCGGAAGCGGTGCTCCTCGATCTGCTCGGCAAGGAGCGCGTGCTGCTCCTGGGCCTGTGCGGGCACCGTCGTCTGCTGTTCGCCGGCCATCGTCTCGTCCTCCCGTTACCCGTTGCCCCGTTACTCAGGGTTGTCTGCGAGCGATCTCGCGGCCCGGACGCAGTGGGCGAGCGCGGCGCGCGCGTACGCGGGCGAGGCACCCGCGAGCCCGCACGACGGGGTGATCACCACGGACTCCGTCAGAGTCCCCGGATTCAGCCCCAGCCTGCGCCACAGCGTCCTGACACCCATGACGCTACCGCCCGGGTCCGACAATCCGCCCGAGGCCGGGTCGGTGCCCGGCACCACTCCGAGGAGGAGCTGGGTGCCGCCCTCGACGGCTTCCCCGATCGCGTCCTCCTCACGCTCGGTGAGCAGCGAGAAATCGAAGGAGATGCCACCGGCGCCGGCCCGGCGCAGCAGCGCGAACGGCACCTCGGGCGCGCAGGTGTGAACGAGCGTCGTCCCGTCCCCGGCCGCCGCCAGGACATCGCGCAGGGTGCCCTCGACGACCTGGCGGTCCACGGCCCGGTAGGTGCGGTAGCCGCTGGCCGTCCTGACCCGCCCGCGCAGTACGGCGGTCAGCGACGGCTCGTCGAGCTGGAGGATCACTTCGGCGCCGGGCACCCTGCGCCGCACCTCCGAGAGATGGGCGCGCAGCCCCTCCGCCAGCGAGCCCGCCAGGTCGCGGCAGGCACCCGGGTCGCCGAGCGCGGCCTCGCCGCCCCGGCGCTCCAGCGCGGCGGCCAGCGTCCAGGGGCCGACGGCCTGGACCTTGAGCGGCCCCTCGTACCCCTGGGTGAACTCCTCCAGGGCGTCGAGGTCCTCGCCGAGCCAGGACCTGGCCCGGCGGGTGTCGCGTCCGGGCCGGTCGCTGATCCGCCAGCCGCTGGGCTCGACGTGCCCGTACAGGTCGACGAGCAGCCCGATGGTCCGTCCGATCATGTCCGCACCGGGCCCGCGGGCGGGCAGCTCCGCCAGATACGGCAGGCCCTCGCCGCCCGCGAAGGAGCCGGTGACGGTCTTCGCCGCCTCCCGCGCGTCTCCTCCGGGCATGGACCCGATCCCGCTGGCCGGGCAACCGCTGAACTTGCTCTTCTCGCTCACACGGGAAGCCTAAGGCCGCGCCGGGCCACCACCGGCGTCCGCGTCGCTCAGCGCCCGGGGCGCACCGTGAGGTCGTTGACCTCGGCGTCGCGCGGCAGGTCGATGGCCATCAGGATCGTGGTGGCCACCGACTCCGGGTCGATCCAGCGGGAGGGGTCGTACTCCTTGCCCTCCTGCTGGTGGACCTTGGCCTGCATGGGGCTGGCGGTGCGCCCCGGGTAGACGGAGGTGACCCGGACGCCGTTGCCGTGCTCCTCGTGGCGCAGCGAGTCGGCGAGGGCCCTCAGGCCGTGCTTGCTCGCGGCGTACGCGCTCCACTCGGCGTGCGCGGCGAGGCCGGCGCCCGAGTTCACGAAGAGGACGTGGCCCTGGGCGACGCGCAGCTGCGGCAGGAAGAGCCGGGTCAGCTCGGCGGGCGCGACCAGGTTGGCGTTGAGCTGGAAGTGCCAGGCCTTGGGCGTGAGGTCCCCGACGCTGCCGAGCTCGACCACGCCCGCGATGTGCAGCAGCGAGTCGATCCGCTCCGGCATCGCCTGCTGGGCGAGCGCCCACGACAGCCGGTCCGGGTTGGAGAGATCGCCGACGAGCGTACGGGCGCCTGGGTGGAGCGCGGCCAGCTCCTTGGCGCGGCCCGCGTCGCGGGCGAACAGCACGGTCTCGTCACCGCGCTCCAGCAGACGGCGGGTGACGGCGGCTCCGATGCCGGAGCCGGCACCGGTGATGACATGAGTGGGCATGCCCTCATGATCGCACCCCCGCCGCCCCGTCACCGCAGGCCGGACCACTCCTCCAGGTGGGCCAGCGCGCCCACGCCGTCCTTGGCGAAGAACACCAGGTCGGTCAGCGGGACGGGCAGGAAGCCCTCGTCCTCCATGCGCTGGAACTGCTGGCGCAGCCCGTCGTAGAAGCCCGCGGTGTTGAGCAGGACGACCGGCTTGTCGTGCTTGCCGTGCTTCTTCAGCTCCAGGATCTCGGTCGCCTCGTCGAGCGTCCCGGTGCCGCCCACCATGATCACGACCGCGTCGGCCTTCTCCAGGAGCAGCGCCTTGCGTTCGGCGAGATCACGGGCGATCACCATCTCGTCCGCATTGGCCCGTGCCTTCGCGGCCAGGAAGTCCACCGACACCCCCACCAGCCGCCCGCCCGACTCCTGGACCCCGTCGGCGACGACCTTCATCAGCCCGCTCTCCGAGCCTCCCCAGACCAGGGTGTGGCCGCCCTTGCCGAGCAGCTCGGCGAATTCGCGGGCGGGCCGGGTGTAGCGCTCGTCGAGGTCGGCGGCGGAGAGAAATACGCAGATCTTCATGGACCAACCGTAAGGGCCACCGCCGACAGCCCCGGCGCCCGGTGGGAAACCGGCCACCTTGAATGGCCGGGGAAGAATCCGGTCCGCGAAACGGCTGACCTTTACATGACTACGTCACCAGGACACCGCATCACGGTCGAGCCCGGCACCGAGCATGTACGTGTGGTCCGCGACGGGCGGGTGCTCGCCGAGAGCCGGCGCCCGCTCGTCCTGCGCGAGACCGGCTGCCCGGTCCGCTACTACCTGCCGCCCGAGGACGTCCGTACCGAACTCCTCACGGCCTCGGACACCCGAACCCATTGCCCGTTCAAGGGAGATGCCTCGTACTGGTCGCTCCCGGACGCCGCGGATCTCGTCTGGGCCTACCCGGAGCCGAAGCCCGAAGTCGCCGCGATCAAGGACCACTTCTGCTTCTACGACACCGTGACCGTCGGCGACACCACGTCCGACTGATCGTCAAGAAGGGCCCTGACCTGGGCAATCGAAGAATTTCAGAAAAACTTCGGCGAGAGCGATGAGTTTTCGCGGGCCCGGCGGTCCACCCTCGCATGGACAAGATTCTCTCCCGCGACGGCACCTTGATCGCGTACCGGCGGCGCGGTGAAGGCCCGTCGGTGATCCTGGTCGGCGGCTCGCTGGGCACGGCGGTGACCGAGGCGCCGCTGGCGCGTCTGCTCGCGCCGCACTTCCATGTCGTCACGTACGACAGGCGCGGCCGCGGCTCCAGCGGCGACAGCACTCCGTACGCGGTGGAACGCGAGATCGAGGACCTGGCCGCGCTCGTCTCCGCGTCGGGCGGCCGGGCCTCCGTCTTCGGCATGAGCGCCGGCGGGGCCCTGGCCCTGGAGGCACAGGCCGCCGGCCTCCCCGTCGACCTTCTGGCCGTCTACGAACCGCCGTACACGCCGGGCGCCTCGGGCCTCCAGTACAAGGTGTGCTGCACCTCGCGCCTGCACCGGCTGCTGTCCACCGGGGACCGCGCGGGAGCCGTCGAGCTGTTCCTGTCGGTGACGGGCGTGCCGGCCGACATGATCGCCCGCATGCGCCGCGCCCCGCTGTGGAGCGACCTGCTGGCGATGGCGCACACCCTCGCGTACGACGACGCGATCCTCGGCACCGGCGCGATCCCGGCCGCCCGGTTCGCCTCCGTCACGGCCCGCACCCTGGTGATCTGCGGCGGCTCCAGCCCCACCCCGTCCCGCCTCGCCTCCCGCGCCCTCGCGGAGACCCTCCCCCGCGCCCGCCACCGCACCCTGACGGGCCAGACCCGCGATCTGGCCCCGCAGGCGGTGGCCCCGGTGCTCACGGAGTTCTTCGCCCGCCACGCCCCCCTGCGCCAGGCCTCCTGAGCCCATGGACCACCCCGCGCATCCACGCCCGTACAGGGGTCGGACGTGGCCGCGCGGGGCATCGCCGCGTGGGCGAGGGCACCGGGCAGTGGCGTCGGCCGGCCGCACGATCAGCGGCGGCGCCAGGGCGACCGGGACCGTGGCGTTGCGATGTCAACTCCGACTTCGCCGAAACCGCCCGCCCGTCAGCCGGCCGGCGCGGTCTCCCTGCGCACCGTCGTCGCGATCGTCGCCGAGCCGACGACGCGGGTGCCGTCGTACAGGACGACCGCCTGGCCGGGGGCCACGCCCCGTACCGGCTCGGCGAACGAGACGCTGAGCGTCCCGTCGGCCAGCTCGGCCGTCACCTCGGTCTCGCCGCCGTGGGCGCGGAGCTGGGCGGTGTACGCGCCGGGGCCGGACGGGGCGGTGCCGCACCAGCGGGGCTTGATGGCGGTGAGGGCGGTGACGTCGAGGGACGCGGCCGGGCCGACCGTGACCGTGTTGTTCACCGGGGAGATGTCCAGGACGTAGCGCGGCTTGCCGTCCGGGGCGGGGTGGCCGATGCGCAGGCCCTTGCGCTGGCCGATGGTGAAGCCGAAGGCGCCCTCGTGGGTGCCGACCTTCGTGCCCGACTCGTCGACGATGTCGCCCTCGGCGGTGCCGAGGCGGCTCGCCAGGAAGCCCTGGGTGTCGCCGTCGGCGATGAAGCAGATGTCGTGGCTGTCGGGCTTCTTGGCGACGGCCAGGCCACGGCGCTCGGCCTCGGCGCGGATCTCGTCCTTGGTGGTGAGGGTGTCGCCGAGCGGGAACATCGCGTGGGCGAGCTGCTTCTCGTCCAGGACGCCGAGAACGTACGACTGGTCCTTGGCCATGTCGGAGGCGCGGTGCAGCTCGCGGCTGCCGTCCTCGTTGAGCACGACGGTGGCGTAGTGGCCGGTGCAGACCGCGTCGAAACCGAGCGCGAGGGCCTTGTCGAGGAGCGCGGCGAACTTGATCTTCTCGTTGCAGCGCAGGCACGGATTGGGCGTGCGGCCCGCCTCGTACTCCGCGATGAAGTCGTCCACGACGTCCTCGCGGAAGCGTTCCGCCAGGTCCCAGACGTAGAACGGGATGCCGATGACGTCCGCCGCGCGGCGGGCGTCGCGGGAGTCCTCGATCGTGCAACAGCCGCGCGCCCCGGTACGGAAGGACTGCGGGTTCGCGGAGAGGGCGAGGTGCACACCGGTCACGTCGTGGCCCGCCTCGGCGGCGCGGGCCGCGGCGACGGCGGAGTCGACACCGCCCGACATGGCGGCGAGCACACGGAGGGGGCGCAGGGAAGTCTCAGTCATAGCTCCACCAGGGTACGGGGCGCCGGGAACCGAACGCTCTCGGATATGCGTTGTGGATCACATGGGGACCAAGGGGACATCGGGCGCCAAGAGCTCCGCGGGCGCGAAGTCCGGGCGCGGCATCAGCCGGCGCGGGCTGCTGATCGGCGCCGCCGTCACGGCCGTGGGCACGGCCGCGCTGGCGCGGGAGCAGCTGGAGCATGCCTGGTGGCGGCTGCCGGGGGTGGAGAAGCCCCGGAAGCCCGGCGAGGTGGATTTCGCGCGGGCCCAGTGGATATCGGCGTCCTCGGCGAACTGGCGGCGGGCCGACCGCCCCGACGACTACACGGTCGACCGGGTCGTCATCCATGTCACCCAGGGCAGCTACAACAGCGCGGTGAAGGTCTTCCAGGACCCGGGACACGGGGCGGCGGCGCATTACGTGGTGCGCAAGGACGGCCATGTGACGCAGATGATCCGTGAGCTGGACGTGGCGTTCCACGCGGGGAACAGGTCGTACAACGAGCGCAGTGTGGGGATCGAGCACGAGGGCTTCGTGGACCGGCCGCAGGACTTCACGGCGGCGATGTACGGGGCCTCGGCGCGGCTCACGGCGGCGATCTGCGGGCGGTACGGGATGCCGGTGGACCGGGAGCACATCATCGGGCACGTGGAGGTGCCCGGCACGGACCACACCGATCCTGGCGAGCACTGGGACTGGGACCGGTATCTGAAGCTGGTCCGGGCGGCCGAGAAGCGGTGAGCGCCCGGCCCCCGGGGTGAGCACCGGGCCAGGCGTACCGCCCCGGGCTCAGCTGAGTCCCGCTGTCCGTGCCCGTTCCACCGCCGGTCCGATCGCGCGGGCCACCTCGTCGATGTCCTGCTTGGTGGAGGTGTGGCCGAGCGAGAAGCGCAGGGTGCCGCGGGCCAGGTCCGGATCGGTGCCGGTGGCCAGCAGTACGTGGCTGGGCTGGGCGATCCCGGCGGTGCACGCGGAGCCGGTGGAGCACTCGATGCCCTGGGCGTCCAGCAGCAGCAGCAGGGAGTCGCCCTCGCAGCCGGGGAAGGTGAAGTGGGCGTTGGCGGGGAGCCGCCCGCCGGGGGCCGGGTCGCCGCCGAGGACGGCGTCGGGCACGGCCGCCAGCACGGCCGCGACCAGATCGTCGCGGAGCCCGCCGATCTCACGGGCGAATTCCTCGCGCCCGTCGGCGGCCAGCCGCCCGGCCAGGGCGAACGCGGCGACGGCCGGCACATCGAGGGTGCCCGAGCGGACGTGCCGCTCCTGGCCACCGCCGTGGAGCACGGGTACGGGGGTGTGTTCGCGGCCGAGCAGGAGCGCGCCGATGCCGAAGGGGCCGCCGATCTTGTGCCCGCTGACCGTCATCGCGGCCAGCCCGGACCGGGCGAAGTCGACCTCCAGCTGCCCGAACGCCTGCACCGCGTCCGCATGCATCGGTACGTCGAACTCGCCGGCCACAGCGGCCAGTTCGCGTACCGGCATGATGGTGCCGATCTCGTTGTTGGCCCACATCACGGTGACCATCGCGACGTCGTCGGGGTCGCGGAGGATCGCCTCGCGCAGTACGTCCGGGTGGACGCGGCCGTATCCGTCGACGGGGAGGTATTCGACGTTCGCGCCCTCGTGTTCGGCGAGCCAGTCGACGGCGTCCAGCACCGCGTGGTGCTCGACCGGGCTGGCCAGCACCCGGGTGCGGCGGGGGTCGGCGTCGCGGCGGGCCCAGTAGAGGCCCTTCACGGCGAGGTTGTCGGCCTCGGTGCCGCCGGAGGTGAAGACCACCTCGCTGGGGCGGGCGCCGAGGGCATCGGCGAGGGTCTCTCTCGACTCCTCGACGGTACGGCGGGCCCGGCGCCCGGCGGCGTGCAGTGAGGACGCGTTGCCGGTGACGGCGAGCTGGGCGGTCATCGCCTCGATCGCTTCCGGAAGCATCGGCGTGGTCGCGGCGTGGTCGAGGTAAGCCATGGTGGGCTCGATTCTACGAGCCCCGGCGGGGCGTACGGCGGGCGCATCGCGGCCCGGTCCCCGCGCACCGCGCGCGGCGCCCGGTGGCCCGCACCGATCCGGAGCCCGATCCGGTCGTGCGTGGCGGCTCGTACGTGTGGCCGGCCGTGGGCGGCGGGCCGTGTCCTGCCGGTCGTATGCGGACCGCGTCAGCCGGCGAAGTTCCAGGACACGGTGCCGGAGCCGGTGACCAGGCAGGCCAGCACCACGAGGTCGGCGATGCCCAGCGCGAGCCCGAGGAAGGCGCGGCCGCGGCGGGAAGTGGAACGGGCGAGGGCGATGACCGCCATGACGATCGCGGCCGGGCCGAGCAGGATGTTCATCACCAGCAGACCGACGAGCCCCAGCACGAACGAGGCGACGGCCAGCCCGTCGGCGTCCCGGGTCCGGGCGCTGCGGCTGCCCGGCCGGGTCTCGGCGGCCACGGGGTCGGGTCCGGCTTCGGCCCCGGCGGTCGTCGTCCCGTCATCCGTCTCCGGGTGGTGGACCGATGCGGCGAGTGTCATGGTGCGGGCTCCTTCGGATCGATGGGCGGGGCGACTTCGGGAACGGCGGCCGGAGCGACGGTCACCGCGAACGGCGCCGCGCACCCGCCCGCTCCCGCACGGCGAAGACCAGCAGCCAGCAGCCGATCGCGGCGGCGCATACGAGGCTCAGCGGCAGCGGGATCTGGGCCACCGCTCCGAGCACGATCCCGAGCAGGAGCAGGGCGACGACGAGGACGATCATGTTCAGCCTTTCCGCGGGCTCTCCACGAGCTTTTGAGAGTACGACTGTTCACTGACTTGTCAGTCTAGACCCGCTCGCCACTTCCCCGCCCCGGAGAACAGTTGTTTACTGAATGGCATGAGTCACACCGTCGGCGTCCGACAGACCCAGAAGCTGAGAACCCGTCAGGCACTGCTGGATGCCGCACTCGGACTCCTGGAGCACCAGAGCCTCAGCAGCCTCGGGCTGCGCGAGGTGACCCGGGTCGCGGGCGTCACGCCCACCGCCTTCTACCGGCACTTCGAGGACACCGCGGCACTCGGTGTGGCGCTCGTCGAGGAGGCGCTGGGCAGCCTGCACGGAATGATCGGCGCGGTCCTCGCCGAGACCGGCGACAGCGAGCAGCGCCTGGGGCGCAGCGTCGAGCTGATCCTGCGCCATGTCGGCGAACAGCCCGCCCACTTCCGCTTCATCGCCCGCGAGCAGCACGGCGGCGTCGGCCCGGTCCGCGAGGCCATAGCGGCCCAACTGCGGCGGTTCGCCGAGGAGGTGGCGGCGGCGCTCGCCGAGGAGCCGCAGTCCCGGGGCTGGAGCGACGAGGACCTGCTGATGCTCGGCGGCCTCTACGTCGACCACATGGTGATCACCGCGTCGGCGCTGCTGGACGCGGGGCCGGAGGGCGAGCGGGAGGTGGCCGGGGTGGCCCGCCGCCGGCTGAGACTGGTCACCCTCGGCAGGCTGCACTGGCTGGACGACACCGGCGGGAGCGACAGCCCCTGAGAGCCGGCGGGAGCGACACCCCCGAGACCCGTCAGCCCTGATCCGCCGGACAGGCGCCGGGGCCGCTCTTCCGGATCATTCCGCGCCCGCCCGCCCGTACAGCGCCACGACCGCCGCCGCGTGCCGGGCCAGGACATCGCGGGCCTCGGGCGGTGACAGCACTTCGACGTTCGGGCCGAAGGAGAGCAGGGCACGGGCCCTCTCGACCGAGTCCACGGCCAGCTCGGCCCGCAGCCACTCCCCGCGCCCCTCTCCGGCCTCGCCCGCCTCGCCCGCCTCGGGCTCCTCCGGCCCCTCGGGCTCCTCGGGCTCCTCCGGCCGCGGTTCCCCGGTCAGGGATCCGGCATGGAAGCGCAGGAACAGATCGAGCCGGGAGCGGTGCACGCGTACCAGCAGCCGCACCCGCCCCGGCCGCTCCTCGACCTGTCTGCGCAGGGTGTCCCACAGGTCCGCCGGCTCCACCCCGGGCCGCCGTACGACCGGTTCATCCGTCAGAACGGCCCGCCGCACCCGGTCGGCCCGGAAGAGCTGGGGCACCCCGTCCCGGTCCGCCACCAGGTACCAGACGCCCGCCTTCACGACGAGGCCGTACGGATCGACGGTGTAGGTGCGCGGGGTACTCGTACCGCTGTGGCGGTAGTCCAGCCGCAACCGCCGGTCGGCGAAGACGGCGTCGTGGAGTTCGGCCACATCGACGGCCGGCTGCGGGCCGCTCATCCAGCGCACCGGATCGACCAGGATCCGTCTGCTGGTCAGTTCGGCGGCGGGCCGGTGCGGTTCGGGCAGGGCCGCCATCACCTTGCGCAGCGCGGAGCCGAGCGCCTCGTCGAGGCCGAGCGCGGCATGGGCGCCCTCGGCGGCGAGGACGAAGAGGGCGCGCGCCTCGTCGGCGGTGAGCCCGGTGACATCGGTACGGAACCCGGGCAGCAGCGCGATGCCGCCGTGCCGCCCGCGCTCGGCGTAGACCGGGACGCCGGAGGCGGAGAGCGCCTCGATGTCACGGTAGATGGTGCGTACGGAGACTTCGAGGCGCTCGGCCAGCTCGGTGGCGGGCACCAGACCGCGGGTCTGGAGCAGCAGGAGGATCGAGAGCAGCCGGTCGGATTTCACCTCACCAGCTTCTCCTGTCCGCCGCCTTCGCCCGCGCCCCGGCCCCGGCCGCGGCCGGTCGTCAGGAGCGCGGTGCGCGTGCCAGTTGGCGGGACTGGGCCACCAGCCGGTCCGCGCTGTCCCAGACCTCCGCGTCCTCCTCCAGGAAGCCGCCCGCGAGGTTGCGGGTGGTGATGGAGACGCGCAGCGGGCCGGGGGCCGGGCGGCAGCGGATGTGGGTGGTGAGCTCGATGGTGGGCGTCCAGCCCTTGAGGCCCAGCTCGAACGAGGTGGGCGGCAGCGCGTCGACGGTGAGCAGCAGCGAGAGCGGGTCGGCGTCGCGGCCGTCCGCGAGGCCGAACCAGCCGCGCATCTCACCCTTGCCGGAGGGCGCGCCGACGGCCCAGCCGACCGTCGCAGGGTCGAGCTTGATGTCGAGCCGCCCGGTGATGGCGGAGCTGCCGGGGATCGGGGCGGGTCCGTCGCCCGGGCCGAGGCAGTGCTCCGCCGGCGGGATGGCCGGCGGCTTCGCCGACGTACGGACCTCGTCGGACAGGCCGTCCAGGTCGCCATAGGTGGCGATGACCCGGATGCGCTCGATCTCCGTGCCGTCCTCCGCGAACTGGAAGAGGGAGGCCTGGCCGGTGGAGAGGGTTCGGCCGGTGCGGACGGTCTGGGTCCGGATCACCGCGGGGCCGGGGACGGACGCGGTGAGGTAGTGCGCCGAGACGGAGAAGGGGTCCGGGTGCGGCAGGGCCTGGCCGAGCGCGCGGCCCAGCGTGGCCAGCAGATATCCGCCGTTGACGGCGTGGATGATCGTCCATCCGGCGGAGAGTTCGGCGTCGTAGACGCCCTCTTCGCGAAGGGTGACGGCGGTGTCGCGGTCGAACTCGCTGTCCCCGATGGTCGCCTGTGCGGTCCGCGCCGCCTGCTCTGCTGCCTGTGCCATGCGATGCACCGTACACCGATTGTATTACTGAGCGGTAGCTTTTTGGCCGGAATATGTCTCCCGGAAGCCGGAACATGTCTCAGGTGGTCGCCGGGCCCTCCTCGGCCGACGCGGACTTCCGGTTGTAGGCGCGCGGGGCCCGCCAGTGGTAGCGCATCGCCAGCAGACGCAGCACGAAGGCGACGATCACGGCGGTGCCGCTGGTGACCGCGTTGAGCGCGTCGAAGCGGATGCAGAGGGCGGTCATCGTGGCACCGACGATGGCGGGCACCGCGTACAGGTCGCGGTCCCAGCGCAGCAGCGAGGGCACCTCGTTGGCCAGTACGTCACGCAGCACACCGCCGCCGACCGCGGTGGCGAGGCCGAGGGCCGCCGACGCGGTGAGCCCCAGGCCGTAGTCGTACGCCTTGACCGTGCCCGTGACGCAGAACAGCCCGAGGCCCGCCGCGTCGAAGACATTGACGCCGACCTGGATCCGCTCGACGTGCGGGTGCATGAAGAACACCAGGACGGCGGCGAGGAGCGGGGTGGTGAAGTAGCCGAGATCCGTGAACGCCGCGGGCGGGACCGCCCCGATGACGATGTCACGGAACAGCCCTCCGCCCAGTGCGGTCACCTCGGCGAGCACCGCGATGCCGAAGACATCGAAGTTCTTGCGTACGGCGAGCAGAGCGCCGGAGATCGCGAAGACGAAGATTCCGACGATGTCGAGCGCATGCTGGACGGAGGGCGTGAACAGTTCGTTGAGCACCGGGCAATTGTGCCGGTACTACTCCTTCGTGCTGTCCTCCTGCGTATCGGGCGAGGCTGCGCCACCCTCCGCCTCGGCGCCCTCGGCGGCCTCCGCTGCCTCGGCAGCATCCGGCTTCTGCACGTCGACGATCTGGATCGCCTCGCGCGCCGCCGCCGTCACCGTCTCGCCGGGCACCTGGTCGGGCGCGTTCTCCGGGTGGTGGCAGGCCACCTGGTGCCCGGTCTTCAGCGCGGCCAGCGGCGGTTCCTGCGTCTTGCAGACCTCCGTCGCCTTCCAGCACCGGGTGTGGAAACGGCAGCCGCTGGGCGGTGAGATCGGCGAGGGCACGTCGCCCTTGAGCAGGATCCGCTCACTCTTGACCGAACGGCGCTTGGGGTCCGGGATCGGCACCGCCGAGAGCAGCGCCTTCGTGTACGGGTGCATCGGCGCCTTGTAGAGCGACTCGCGGTCGGCCAGCTCCACGATCTTGCCGAGGTACATCACCGCGATCCGGTCCGAGACGTGCCGGACCACCGACAGGTCATGGGCGATGATCACGTACGTGAGGCCCAGCTCGCTCTGGAGGTCGTCGAGCAGGTTCACCACCTGCGCCTGGATCGATACGTCCAGCGCCGACACCGGCTCGTCCGCCACGACCATCTTGGGGTTGAGCGCCAGTGCGCGGGCGATCCCGATGCGCTGGCGCTGACCGCCGGAGAACTCGTGCGGATAGCGGTTGTAGTGCTCGGGGTTCAGGCCCACGACCTCCAGCAGCCGCTGCACCTCCTTCCTGACGCCGCCGTCGGGCGTGACGCCCTGCAGCTTGAAGGGGGCGCCCACGATCGTGCCGATCGTGTGCCGCGGGTTCAGCGAGGAGTACGGGTCCTGGAAGATCATCTGCATGTCCCGGCGCATCGGGCGCATGCCGCCCACGCCGAGGTGTGTGATGTCCCTCCCCTCGAACTCGATCTTCCCCGCGGTGGGTTCGAGCAGCCGGGTGATCAGCCGGCCCATCGTCGACTTGCCGCAGCCCGACTCGCCGACGACGCCCAGGGTCTCCCCCGAGCGCACCTCGAAGTCGATCCCGTCGACGGCCTTCACGGCACCGGCGTTGCGCTGCAGCAGCCCCTTCTTGATGGGGAAGTGCTTCTGCAGCCCGGTCACCTTGAGCAGCACCTCGCGGGAGGCGGTGTCACCGGCCGACCTCTGCGCCGGAACGTCGACGCCCTTGTCCTCGCTCGTCACGGCCTTGTCCTCGCTCACAGCTTGGGCGCAATCTCTTCGGTCCAGATACGCTCCCGCTGCTCCGGCGACATGTGGCAGGCCGCCCAGTGCCGGCCGCCGACCTCCTGGAGCTCGGGCCGTACGGTGCGGGTGACGTCGTCCTTGGGCACGTCCGCGTACGGGCAGCGCGGGTTGAAGGCGCAGCCCGACGGGATGTTGATGAGCGACGGCGGCGAACCCTTGACCGGGATGAGCCGGTCGGTCTGGTCGCGGTCCAGGCGCGGCATCGAGCCCAGCAGGCCCCAGGTGTAGGGGTGCCGGGGCTCGTAGAACACCTTCTCGGCCGGTCCGCGCTCCACGCAGCGCCCGCCGTACATCACCAGGATGTCGTCGGCGAGCTCGGCCACGACGCCCAGGTCGTGGGTGATGATGATGACCGCGGAGCCGAACTCCTTCTGCAGGTCCCGGATCAGGTCGAGGATCTGCGCCTGGACGGTGACGTCCAGGGCGGTCGTCGGTTCGTCGGCG
Organism: Streptomyces sp. NPDC127117; assembly: GCF_042677325.1. Taxonomy (NCBI): domain Bacteria; kingdom Bacillati; phylum Actinomycetota; class Actinomycetes; order Kitasatosporales; family Streptomycetaceae; genus Streptomyces; species Streptomyces sp. NPDC127117. The sequence goes on along the minus strand of NZ_JBHXTM010000006.1, from coordinate 234,652 downwards.
ATCAGCAGCTCGGGGTTGTTGACCAGCGACATGGCGATCATCGCGCGCTGGCGCATGCCGCCGGAGAACTCGTGCGGGTAGCTGTCGACGCGCTTGTCGGGCTGCGGGATGCCGACCCGGTCGAGCATCTCGATCGCCCGCTTGCGGGCGGTCTTCTTGTCGACGCTGTGATGGACCCGGTACGCCTCCACGATCTGTTTGCCGATCGTGTAGTACGGGTGCAGCGCGGACAGCGGGTCCTGGAAGATCATGGCCATGTCGCGGCCGCGCAGCTTGCGCACCTCGTCGGGGTCGGCGGACAGCAGCTCCTTGCCGTCCAGCCAGATCTCGCCGGAGACCTGTGCCTTGCGCTTGCCGTACTGGCCCGTGGTGTGCAGGCCCATGATGCCCAGCGAGGTGACGGACTTTCCGGAGCCGGACTCGCCGACGATGCCGAGGGTCTTGCCCTTCTCCAGCTGGAAGTTCAGCCCGTCGACGGACTTGACCAGGCCGTCGTCGGTCGGGAAGTGCACCTTGAGGTCGCGCACTTCGAGGAAGGCGGTGGGAGCGGGCGAGCCGGCCGGGGAGGGTTCGCCCAGCGCGGCACCGCTCTTGTGCAGTTCGGTCATCCCAGCCTCACTCGCGGGTCGATGACGGCGTACATGATGTCGACGACGAGGTTGGCGACGGCGATCGCGAGAGCCGCGAACAGGGTGACGCCGAGAATCACCGGCAGGTCCTTGTTGCTGATCGCCTGGACCGCGGCCAGCCCGAGTCCCGGCAGGTTGAACGTGGACTCGGTGAGGACGGCGCCACCGAGGAGCACGCCGATGTCGAGGCCGAAGACGGTGAGGATCGGCGTCATCGCGGACCGCAGGGCGTGCCGGGTGATGACGGTGCCCTCGCCCAGGCCCTTGGCGCGGGCGGTGCGGATGTAGTCCTCGCCGAGCACTTCGAGCATGGTGGCTCTGGTGAGGCGGGCGTACATCGCGGCGTTCAGGAAGGCGAGCACGATCCACGGCAGGATCAGGGTCTGGAACCAGGTGCCGATGCCGTCGTCCGTGGAGAGGTTGTCGGCTATGTGGACCCAGCCGAAGTTGTGCACGAACAGGCCCATGGCGACCATGCCGGTGAAGAAGATCGGCAGCGAGACACCGGCGAGCGCCGTGGTCATCGCGGCGCGGTCCCAGATGCTGCCGCGCCGGAGCGCGGACACCACACCGGTGGCGACACCGCCGAGGAGCCACAGCACGCAGGCACCGGCGGCGAGCGCGCCGGTCACGGGCAGCGCGTCCTTGAGGGTGGTCCAGACGGGGACCTCCGTGCGGAAGGAGTAGCCGAAGCAGGGCGCGGCGCAGTGGGTGACATCGGCACCGTTCGCGTAGTCGCGTCCCATCGGGATGCCCTTGACGAAGTCCCAGAACTGGACGAGGAGGGGGTCGTCGAGACCCAGTTTGATCCGGATGCCCTGGAGCTGCTCGACACCCGTGGCCTTGCCGGCGAAGAGGACTGCGACGTCCTGACCCGCCCACTTGGGCAGCATGAAGAAGATGGTGAACGTCGCGAGCAGTACGACGAGCACCATGATGACTACGGCGAACAGGCGCCGGATGAGATAAGCAAGCACTGTGTGCGGCCCGGCGGTGGCCGGGAACCCCTTGTGGGGGCTCCCGGCCATCGCCCCGGCCCTCACCTGCCCTTCGGACTGGCGGGTTTCGGCGGCGGTGGAACAGTCAACCGGGTTGACTGCGAATGCTGTTGACTACAGCGGCTACTTGACGACGCCGAGCGAGACGTAGTCGTAACGGCCGTTGTACGCGTCGGACATGTAGGCGTTCGTCAGACGGTCGCCGCGCCAGGTGATGTTCTTCTCGTAGATGAAGGGCATCCAGTCGGCCTGGTCGAGGATCCGCTTGTCGACCTGCTTGTAGATCTCACCGGCCTTGACCGGGTCGGTCTCCGCGATCGCGCTGTCGAAGAGCTTGTCGATCTGCGGGTCCTTGATCTGCGACTCGTTGTAGTTACCGGTGTCCGAGAGGAACCGGCTGTCCCACAGCGGCTGGCCGAAGCCCTGGCCGGAGGGGAAGTCCGGGCCCCAGCCGCTCATCGTCATGCCGTAGCCGCGCTTCTTCACGACGGACGGCGAGCCGGTGATGCTGGACGCCTCGGCGCCGTCGAGCGGGTCGACCTCGATCTTGATGCCGACCTTGCCGAGCTGCTCCTGGAGCGCCTCGGCGGCGTCGACCTCGCCCGGGTTGTTGTTGCGGGCGGTGAGCTTGGTGGAGAAGCCGGTCGGGTGACCGCACTGCTTCAGCTCGTCCTTGGCCTTGGCCAGGTCCGGCTTGCCCTTGCGGGCGAGGACGCCGTACGGGTCGTAGTCGCTGTGGCCCTTGATGGAGACCGGCAGGCTGCTGTTGGCGATCGCACCACCGGCGATCTCACCGCCGCGGGTCTGCTGGAGACCGGCGAAGTCGGTGGCGTAGAAGACGGCCTTGCGGCAGTGGACGTCGTCCAGCGGCTTCGCGGTGTGGACGAGCGCGACGTAGCGGACGAAGGACGTCTGCATGTTGTCGACGCTGTCCTTGTGGTCCTGGACGGCGGTGACGCGGCCGGACTGGGTCATGCCGGTGCCGTTGAGGTCGACGTCGTAGTCGCCCTCCATCAGCTTCTTGTCGTTCTCCTCCAGGTTGGCGGAGATCGTCACGGTGATCTTGTCCGGGAGCGCGGGGCGCAGCGGGTCGGAGGCCTTCTGCCACTTGTCGTTGCGGACGAGCACGATGCTCTTGCCCGGCTTGTACGACTCGAACTTGTACGGGCCGGAGGAGAACGGGCGCTGGGTGTACTTGGCGCCGGTGTCCTTGTCCGCCTTCACGGGCGTGCCGGACGGCATGGCGAGGAACTGCTCGAAGTCACCGTTGGGCTTGGGCAGCTTGAAGATGATGGTGTTGTCGTCGGGCGTCTCGATCGCCTTGAGGCCGAGCTTGTCCGCGGACTTGTCCTTGTAGGGGCCCTTGTACTCGCCCTTGGGGTCCAGCGTCTGCTTCAGGTACTGCGGGCCACCGGTGATGGTGTCGGTCGCCCAGATGCGCTCGATGCCGTACTTGACGTCCTTGGAGGTCAGCTTGGAGCCGTCCTCCCAGGTCAGGCCGTCGCGCAGCTTGTACGTGTAGGTCTTGCCGCCGTCCGTGATCTCACCGGGGCCGGTGGCCAGGTCGCCGACCAGCTTGGTGGAGGCCACACCCGGCTTGGTGTCGTACGTGACCAGCTGGCGGGTGTAGAAGCGCATGAAGTCCCAGGCCATGCCGTAGTAGGCACGCTGGGGGTCGGCGGAGTCGAGGTCCTGCTTGCCGACCATCTTCAGCGTTCCACCCGTTTTGGTGGACGGGTTGGCGACCTTGTTGAACGCCGCGTTGAAGCCGGCGGCCTTCGACTTGCCGCCGTCGCCGTCTCCGTCGCCGCCGCCGCACGCCGTGGTGGTCATCAGCGCCGCGACCACGAGGGCCGCACCAGCGGTGAGCCGTCGTTTCGAGGTAACTGTGGACATTTTCTCGTAACCTCCGAGATCGCGGTCCCTGGCCGTTGCTTGCCGGAGAACCATGGGAAAAGCCACCTGACGATGCGGCAGGGGCAAGTCGTGGGTTATCGGGTTCCCTTGGGATCCAGGGCGTCGCGCAGCCCGTCCCCGAAGAGGTTGAAGGCCAGCACGGTGATGAAGATCGTCACGCCGGGGAAGACCATGAACATCGGGTCGTGCTCGTACGTCTCCAGCGCGTCCCGCAGCATCCCGCCCCAGGAGGCGGTCGGCGGCCGGACACCGGCGCCCAGGAAGCTGAGTGCCGCCTCGGTGAGGATGTTGGTGGGGATCATCAGCGTCGCGTAGACGGTGATCGGCGCCACCAGGTTGGGCAGCAGTTCGCGGAAGAGGATGTGCGTCCGCCCGCCGCCGAGGCTGCGCGCCGCCTCCACGTACTCGCGCTCGCGCAGCGAGAGCGTCTGTCCGCGGACGATGCGGCCGACATACGGCCAGCCGAAGAAGCCGATGACGGCGACGAGTACGGCGATGCGCACGCCGCTGCCGGTGAGCCCGAGCAGGTCGTCGGGGAGGACGGAGACCAGGGAGATGATGAAGAGGAGCTGCGGGAAGGAGAGCAGCACGTCCATGACCCGGCTGATCACCGCGTCCACCCAGCCGCCGAAGTAACCGGCGATGATCCCGAAGAGGGTGCCGAGGGCGACGGCGACCAGGGCGGCCAGGAAGGCCACGAGCAGCGAGATCCGGGCGCCGTAGACGATCCGGCTGAAGATGTCGCGGCCCTTGTTGGGCTCGACGCCGAACAGGTAGTCGCCGCTCACGCCGCCGAGGCTGCCCGTGGGCAGATTGGTCAGCGGGTCGAGCAGGTCCTGGTGGAACTCGTTCGGCGGGTGCCCGAACAGGTTCACGATCAGCGGTGCGAAGACCGCCACCACGACCAGGACGAGCACGGTGATGCCGCCCGCCAGCGCGACCTTGTCCTGCTTCAGGCGGCTCCAGGCGATCTGCTTGAGCGACCGTCCCTCGACCTTCTTCACCCCGGAGTCGACTGCGGGACCGCCGGCCGCGATCGGATCCGCTTCCTTGGTCGGCTCGTGCAGTGGTGCCGTCATCGTGGCAAGGACCCCTCTCAACCGGCGGTGGCCGGGCCGAACTGGCCGCTGTGGCGGCACGATCAGTCAGTCGTACGCAGAGGCGGCAAGACGCCCTTGCTGCGGGAGTCTTCATTGCCGTTACGACTGGTAGCCATACCGACAGGCGAATGGATGCCTAACCGTGATGCGCCCTGGGGTGTTCCGTTATCCGGACGGATGTGAACGCCCGCCGAACACAGGTCAGTTGATACGGAAGAGGGCATGCGAGCGAATTCATGATGCTTTCACCATGAGTTGTGCCGAGCACGGAAATCTCGGACATGCGCGGCGAGATGGGCCACGGCAGGAATGAACGAGCCTCCGTATTGGGCGAGTTGATTTCTTATGGCCGCGTTCCGGAAATCAGGAACGTACGACCACATTCGGGCCCCCGGGGGCGAAACACCCTCTTTACGGGTGGCGGGAAAGGCCCGTCCGCCTTCCCGGCGCGGAAACGCGCGACCGGGCGTCCGGAACGGTCAGTACGCGCCCTGCGGCGGGTAGCCGTACCCCGCGACGGGGGCCGCCGGGGCGTGCGCCTCGCGGTCGTAGAACGGGCGGGCGTTGGCCCGCAGCCACATCGCGACCGGGTCGTACTCGTCGGACATCGCGACGGTGGAGACGGGCAGCCCCTCCGGGACCGCGGAGATCGACTGCTGCATCATCGCGCGCGCCGCGTCCACCGAGGGCGGGCTCGTGTCGTAGAGGTCGAGGCCGATGGTGAGGTACGGGACGCCGAGCGCGGGCTGCACCCAGGCGCGGCGCAGCGAGCGGATCGCCGGGGTGTGGTGGGCGTTCTGCGTGAGCAGGGCGTAGAACTGCGGGATCTCGATGGCCGGCTCGGTGAGCCGGAGCGGGCCGGCGGGCATCCGGTCGAGGCCGGTGGCGATCCGGCGCAGGTCCAGCCAGGGGATGCCGACGCCGCCGCCCGGGGCGTGCGGGTTGAGCCAGATGCCCCAGCGGTCGGGGAAGAGCGCGCGGGCGATGTCCCGGCCGTCGACCAGCTCGTGGGCGCGGTTCCAGCCGCTGGCCGAGAGCTCCTGGGCGGAGGTCACACAGGGGGCGTAGCCGAGGCCGTCGACCTCCATGTTTCCGTACTGGGCGTCGGGCGATCCGGCCTGGCCCTGCCAGAGGAGCATCCAGATCCGGCCGCCGGCGAGGGCCTGCAGCAGCGCCTCGTACGCGTCGTAGCGTCCGGGCGTCACTTGGCGCAGCATGTGCTCGACCTGCCCGGCCGCCGCGGTGCCTGACGCACTCACCTGGTCCCGCCCCTCTTCGATCCACTGTGTCGGCCCGCCGCCCCGGGCACACGGGTGCGGCCTGATGCCGAGGCACCGGCCATGAAACCAGCTTATGCGCCGGTCCTGACACCGACTTGACGCCATGGGTCGAAGCGGTGTTCCCCACCGGTGCCCGGCGCGGGCCCCGCGCCGGGTTCTATATGCCCGCTCGCTGGTAGAACGGCCGGACCCGCTCCCGCATCCAGTCACCGACCGGGTCCTGTGCCACATCGAGCAGTACGAGATTGACCGGCCAGGGAACCTCGACCCGGCCCAGAGCGCGGCCGAGGGCGTCCATCGGGGCATTGCGCCCCGCGCCGTCCCAGGTGGAGAACTCGACGCCGATGAAGAGGACGGGGTCGCCGCCCTCGATGCTGGCCAGCGCCCGGCGGGCGGAGAGCACCACGCCGCTCTCCTCGAACTCACCGGCCGCCGCGGCGAGGAAGTCGACCGGCTCCTCCTTCCAGTCCGGCTCGTACAGCCGGACCCTGCCGCCGCCGGCCGGCCCGTCCAGCGGGGTGCGCCCGGCCCGGCAGAGTTCGGCCACGGCGGGCGGCGGCAGCGGCATCCCGACCGCGCCGCCCGGGTTCACCGCGATGCCGAGCTGCGGGGGCAGTCCGCGGGCGAAGTCGCGGGCGGGCGCGACGGTGAAGGACATATGGGCGCCGACACAGGCGAGGAACTGCTGTTCGGAGCTGAAGACGGGGACGTACGGGGCGCCCTCGATCTCCATCGTCGGCAGGTCCAGCGCGCCCGAGTCGGGTCCGCCGCCGTTGGGCAGCGGCACCCAGACCTGGCTGCGGCCGAGCACCTCGACGAGCCGCCCGCCCGCCTCCGGGCTGCCCACCGAGGCCATCAGCACTTCTTCGAGCTCATTGGCCGGCCATCCGCCCTGCGGATGGGACTGGACCTGCGCCGGAACGTCCACTGCTTCCCCTTCTCGCCCAAGCTTTCCGGCAGAAGATTAACGCCCGGTCCCGCCGCCGCCCGGCCCCGCTACCGGTCCCCGGGCCGCCCGTCCGCGAAGTCGATCCGGGTGAGCCGCCCCGCCGCCTCCCGGTCCAGCAGCACCGCCGAGCCGCACCCGGGCGGCAGCAGCCCCGCCCCGGCCGCCCGCAGCAGCCTGCCCACCGCCCTGCGGTGCCGGGCGAAGGCGTATCCCGATACGCCGCGTCCGCGCTCGCGCTGGCCCTCCCGCGCGACATCGGGCGTGACGTCGAGCAGGACCAGGTGCAGCACCCGGCCCCGCCGCCGCGCGTCCCGGGCCAGCCAGCCGCGCACCCACGACTGCGTCCCGCAGTCGTGGACGACGACGGACTCCCCGGAACGCAGCACCCGCCACAGCCCCCAGTAGTGGGCGGCGCGGACGAGCGGGCGGTAGAGGGCGTACGGGAATAACCGGGGCACGGACCGTGCCCAGCGGTCCCGGGTGTCCTGGGAGTCGATGGCGTGCGCCGTCGTCACCGCGCGCCGGATGAGCGTCGACTTGCCGCTGCCGGGCAGCCCGGAGACCACCACCACGTCGCCCGCCGCGAAGCGCAGGCCGCGCGGGCTGCGTCCGGCCCGCTCCCGCAGATCACGCACGACGGGCGCGTGCGGGCCGGACGCAGCCCTGGCCGGGGCCCCCGGCTGTGCGGGCATCGCTCCGTGCGCGAACCCCGCGGTCGTCGCGTAGCGCTGCAACGTCATCGCTCCCCCTGTCGGATCACCCCACGTATGCCCCTGAAGTGTAAAGAAAAGGTAATGCGACACAACCGTCCACGCCGGTTGTTTCCGATGGGGGACCGGGGCCCCACTCGGGCCCGATGCGTGCGATGATGGCCCGGCCAACTGCATAAAGGCCGTTCGAATCCGCGCGGGAGAGTTCCGGTCACTGCCTGTGCCGGGCGCCGAAGGAGCAAGTTCCTCCCTTGAATCTCTCAGGCCCCGTACCGCGTGGATGAGGCAGATCTGAAAAGCGGGCCGCTTCGCGGCTCCACCCAAGGTGCAAGCCGAACCCCTCCAGGGGCTCTCGGCGAACCTCTCAGGTTCCGATGACAGATGGGGAGGGATCGTCCTCGTCGTCATGCCCTGGGAGCCATATCCATGAGCACCGCCCCCCGCCTCACCGCCCTCGATGCCCTGCACCGTTCGCTGGGCGCGACCATGACCGACTTCGCGGGCTGGGACATGCCCCTGCGGTACGCCAGCGAGCGCGACGAGCACAACGCGGTGCGCACCAGGGCCGGCCTCTTCGACCTGTCGCACATGGGCGAGATCACCGTCACCGGCGCCGGGGCCGCGGCGTTCCTGAACTTCGCGCTGGTCGGCAACATCGGCACCGTCGCCGTGGGCCGGGCCCGCTACACGATGATCTGCGCCGAGGACGGCGGCATCCTGGACGACCTGATCGTCTACCGGCTCGGTGAGGCCGAGTACATGGTCGTCGCCAACGCGGGCAACGCCCAGATCGTGCTGGACGCGCTGACCGCCCGCGCCAAGGGCTTCGACGCCGAGGTGCGCGACGACCGCGACGCGTACGCGCTGCTCGCCGTCCAGGGCCCGGAGTCCCCCGCCATCCTGGCCTCGGTCACCGACGCCGACCTGGACGGTCTGAAGTATTACGCCGGTCTGCCGGGCACGGTCGCCGGTGTCCCCGCGCTGATCGCCCGTACCGGCTACACCGGCGAGGACGGCTTCGAGCTGTTCGTCGCCCCCGCCCACGCCGAGCAGCTGTGGAAGGCGCTGACCGAGGCGGGCGCCTCCCGCGGCCTGATCCCGTGCGGGCTCTCCTGCCGCGACACGCTCCGCCTGGAGGCGGGCATGCCGCTGTACGGTCACGAGCTGACCACCGGGCTCACCCCCTTCGACGCCGGTCTCGGCCGGGTCGTGAAGTTCGAGAAGGAGGGCGACTTCGTCGGCCGCGAGGCCCTGGAGGCCGCCGCCGAGCGCGCCGAGACCGCCCCGCCGCGCAAGCTGGTCGGCCTGGTCGCCGAGGGCCGCCGGGTGCCGCGCGCCGGCTTCCCGGTGGTCCTCGGCGGCGAGGTCGTCGGCGAGGTCACCTCGGGCGCCCCGTCCCCGACCCTGGGCAAGCCGATCGCCATGGCGTACATCGACGCCGCGCACGCCACGCCCGGCACCGAGGGCGTCGGAGTGGACATCCGGGGCACCCACGAGCCGTACGAGGTCGTGGCGCTGCCGTTCTACAAGCGCCAGAAGTGACATCCGCTCACCTCAGGAAGTGACGCAGTCGCGTCTCACACCGTAAGACCACCGTTCATCAGCACTCCCCCGCGTACAGGAGAATTCAGGTCATGAGCAACCCCCAGCAGCTGCGTTACAGCAAGGAGCACGAGTGGCTGTCGGCCGTCGAGGACGGTGTGGCCACGATCGGTATCACCGAGCACGCGGCCAACGCGCTCGGCGACGTCGTCTACGTCCAGCTCCCCGCGGTCGGTGACACGGTGACCGCGGGTGAGACCTGCGGTGAGCTGGAGTCGACCAAGTCGGTCAGCGACCTGTACTCCCCGGTGACCGGCGAGGTCACCGAGGCGAACCAGGACGTCGTGGACGACCCGTCGCTGGTGAATTCCGCTCCCTTCGAGGGCGGCTGGCTGTTCAAGGTACGCGTCGCGCAGGAGCCGGAGGACCTGCTCTCCGCCGACGAGTACACCGAGTTCTCCGGCAACTAAAGACCCCAAGGGACCACCTGATGTCGCTTCTCAACTCCTCCCTCCACGAGCTGGACCCGGATGTCGCCGCCGCTGTCGACGCCGAGCTCCACCGTCAGCAGTCCACCCTCGAAATGATCGCCTCGGAGAACTTCGCTCCGGTCGCGGTCATGGAGGCCCAGGGCTCCGTCCTCACCAACAAGTACGCCGAGGGTTACCCCGGCCGCCGCTACTACGGCGGCTGCGAGCACGTCGACGTCGTCGAGCAGATCGCCATCGACCGCATCAAGGCGCTCTTCGGCGCCGAGGCCGCGAACGTCCAGCCGCACTCCGGTGCGCAGGCCAACGCCGCCGCGATGTTCGCGCTGCTCAAGCCGGGCGACACGATCATGGGCCTGAACCTGGCCCACGGCGGTCACCTGACCCACGGCATGAAGATCAACTTCTCCGGCAAGCTCTACAACGTGGTCCCGTACCACGTCGACGAGACCGGCGTCGTGGACATGGCCGAGGTCGAGCGGCTGGCCAAGGAGTCCAAGCCGAAGCTGATCGTCGCCGGCTGGTCCGCGTACCCGCGTCAGCTGGACTTCGCCGCCTTCCGCCGCATCGCGGACGAGGTCGGCGCGTACCTGATGGTCGACATGGCGCACTTCGCCGGCCTGGTGGCCGCGGGGCTGCACCCCAACCCGGTGCCGCACGCCCACGTCGTCACGACCACCACGCACAAGACCCTCGGCGGTCCGCGCGGTGGCGTCATCCTGTCGACGCAGGAGCTCGCCAAGAAGATCAACTCCGCGGTCTTCCCGGGCCAGCAGGGCGGTCCGCTGGAGCACGTGATCGCGGCCAAGGCGGTCTCGTTCAAGGTCGCGGCGACCGAGGAGTTCAAGGAGCGCCAGCAGCGCACCCTGGACGGCGCCCGCATCCTCGCCGAGCGCCTGGTCCAGCCGGACGTCACCGAGGTCGGTGTCTCCGTGCTGTCCGGCGGTACGGACGTCCACCTGGTCCTCGTCGACCTGCGCAACTCGGAGCTGGACGGCCAGCAGGCCGAGGACCGGCTGCACGAGCTGGGCATCACGGTCAACCGGAACGCCATCCCGAACGACCCGCGGCCGCCGATGGTGACCTCGGGCCTGCGGATCGGTACGCCGGCCCTGGCGACCCGCGGCTTCCAGACCGAGGACTTCACCGAGGTCGCGGAGATCATCGCCGCCGCTCTCAAGCCGTCGTACGACGCGGACGCCCTGAAGGCCCGCGTCGTCGCGCTGGCCGAGAAGTTCCCGCTGTACCCCGGCCTGAAGTAGTCCGGACACGTTCTGGTAACACGATGGGGCGGGGCACCGCGCACACTGAACTGTGAGCGCGGTGCCCCGTCCCATGCCCCGCCCTCCGGGCCGCCCGGCCCGTACCGCACCACCCGGCAGACGACGATGTCTACCAACCCCTGAGGAGTCACCCGTGGCCATCTCGGTCTTCGACCTGTTCTCGATCGGCATCGGCCCGTCCAGCTCCCATACGGTCGGCCCGATGCGCGCCGCCCGTATGTTCGCTCGCCGGCTGAAGAACGAGGGCCTGATCGCCCACACCGCCTCGATACGCGCCGAGCTGTACGGCTCGCTCGGTGCGACCGGCCACGGCCACGGCACCCCCAAGGCCGTCCTGCTCGGCCTGGAGGGCGAGTCGCCGCGCACCGTGGACGTGGAGTCCGCCGACGACCGGGTGGAGCAGATCCGCAGCACCGGCCGGATCAACCTCCTCGGCATGCACGAGATCGACTTCGACGCCGACGAGCAGCTGATCCTGCACCGCCGCAAGGCCCTGCCGTACCACGCGAACGGCATGACGATCTTCGCCTTCGACCACGAGGGCGCTCCGCTCCTGGAGAAGACGTACTACTCGGTCGGCGGCGGCTTCGTCGTCGACGAGGACGCGGTGGGCGAGGACCGGATCGTGCTCGACGACACCGTGCTCAAGCACCCCTTCCGCACCGGCGACGAGCTGCTGCGCCTCGCCCATGACACCGGGCTGTCCATCTCCTCGCTGATGCTGGAGAACGAGAAGGCCTGGCGCACCGAGGACGAGATCCGCTCGGGGCTGCTGGACATCTGGCGCGTCATGCAGGCCTGTGTCTCGCGCGGCATGTCCCGCGAGGGCATCCTGCCCGGCGGCCTCAAGGTCCGCCGCCGCGCCGCGAACACCGCCCGCCAGCTGCGGGCCGAGGGCGACCCGCAGACCCACGCGATGGAGTGGATCACGCTCTACGCGATGGCGGTCAACGAGGAGAACGCGGCGGGCGGCCGGGTCGTCACCGCCCCCACCAACGGCGCCGCGGGCATCATCCCGGCGGTCCTGCACTACTACATGAACTTCGCGGCCGGCGGCGCCACCGAGGCGGAGAAGGAGGACGGCGTCGTCCGCTTCCTCCTCGCGGCCGGAGCCATCGGCATGCTCTTCAAGGAGAACGCCTCCATCTCCGGCGCCGAGGTCGGCTGCCAGGGCGAGGTCGGCTCCGCCTGCTCCATGGCCGCGGGCGCCCTCGCCGAGGTCCTCGGCGGCACCCCCGAGCAGGTCGAGAACGCCGCCGAGATCGGCATGGAACACAACCTGGGCCTCACCTGCGACCCGGTCGGCGGGCTGGTCCAGATCCCGTGCATCGAGCGCAACGGCATGGCCGCGGTCAAGGCCGTCACGGCGGCGAAGATGGCGCTGCGCGGCGACGGCAGCCACAAGGTCTCCCTCGACAAGGTCATCAAGACCATGAAGGAGACCGGCGCGGACATGAGCGTGAAGTACAAGGAGACCGCGCGGGGCGGGCTCGCGGTGAACATCATCGAGTGCTGAGCGGACCCCCCTGATCGTCCGGGCCGTCCTGGGGGGGAGCCGGGCCGTCCTGAGTGGAGCCGGGCCGTCCGGGGGAGCCGGGCCATCCTGAGTGGAGCCGGGCCGTCCTGGGGGAGCCGGGCCGTCCTGGGGGAGCCGGGCCGTCCTGGGGGAGCCGGGCCGTCCTGGGGGGAGCCGGGCGGCTTCGCCCGCCGGACGGCCGTCGGGCGTGCGGGTAGAGTGGCCCGCTGCTCGCGGGCGTCGCCGATGACGCCCCGGCCTTCTGTGCTCTCCCGCACACCCCCGCACGACAGGTTTCCCGCTCTTGTCCTCCTCCGTACCGTCCCCCGCCGCGCGGCTGCGCGGTTTCCGCCCCTCCTGGCTGTCCCCGAAGGTGTTCCGCACCGAGCTGCTGGCCGGCCTCGTGGTCGGGCTGGCGCTGATCCCCGAGGCGATCTCGTTCTCGGTGATCGTCGGAGTGGATCCGGCGATCGGGCTGTTCACCTCGTTCACCATGGCGGTGGTCATCTCCGTCGTGGGCGGACGCCCCGCGATGATCTCCGCCGCCACCGGCGCGGTCGCCCTGGTCCTCGCGCCCCTCAACCGTCAGCACGGGTTCGGTTACCTGGTCGCCGCGGTCATCCTGGGAGGCGTCTTCCAGATGGCGCTGGGCGCGCTGGGCGTCGCGAAGCTGCTGCGGTTCGTGCCGCGCAGCGTGATGGTCGGCTTCGTCAACTCCCTCGCCGTCCTGGTCTTCATGGCCCAGATCCCCGAGCTGCACGATGTGCCCTGGGCGGTGTATCCGCTGATCGCCGGCGGCATCCTGCTGCTGGTGTTCTTCCCCAGGGTGACCAGGGCGGTCCCGGCTCCGCTGGTCTCCGTCGTCGTCCTCACGGTCATCACGGTCGCCGCCGGGATCGCCGTCCCGACCGTGGGCGACCGGGGCGAGCTGCCGTCCGCGCTGCCGGTTCCCGGCCTGCCCGACGTGCCGTTCACGGTGGACACGCTGACGACCGTGGCGCCCTATGCGCTGGCCATGGCGCTGGTGGGGCTGATGGAGTCCCTGATGACCGCCAAGCTGGTCGACGACATCACCGACACCCGCTCCGGCAAGGCCCGCGAGTCCGTCGGCCAGGGCATCGCCAACATCGTCACCGGCTTCTTCGGCGGCATGGGCGGCTGCGCCGTGATCGGCCAGACGATGATCAACGTGAAGGTCTCCGGCGCCCGCACGCGGCTGTCGACCTTCCTCGCGGGCGTCTTCCTGATGGTGCTGTGCATCGTCTTCGGCCCCGTCGTCTCCCGTATCCCCATGGCCGCGCTCGTCGCCGTCATGGTGATGGTGTCCGTCGCGGCCTTCGACTGGCACTCCGTCGCACCGAAGACCCTCAGGAGGATGCCGCTCGGGGAGACGGTCGTCATGGTCGTGACCGTGGCCTGTGTGGTCGTCACCCACAACCTGGCCGTCGGCGTCGTGGTCGGCACGGTCATCGCCATGGTCATCTTCGCCAGGCGGGTCGCCCGCCTGGCGAGCGTCACGGCGGTCACCGACCCCGGGGGCGACCGGATCGTCTACTCCGTGACCGGCGAACTCTTCTTCGCCTCGGCCAACGATCTGGTCACCCGGTTCGACTACGCCGCCGACCCCGGCCGGGTCGTCATCGACCTGTCCGCCGCCCACATCTGGGACGCCTCCTCCGTCGCCGCGCTGGACGCCATCACCACCAAGTACGCGCAGCGCGGCAAGACCGTCGAGATCATCGGCCTGAACGAGCCGAGCGCCGAGATACACCGGACCCTCAGCGGCGAACTCACCGGCAGCCACTGACCCCGGGGGCCACGGCGCCACCCGGCCCCGCGGCATGACCCGGTGCGGGATTCTCAGCTCAGGTGCACCGGCAGCGACTCGATGCCGTAGACGATGGACAGCTTGCGGAAGGCCAGGTCCTGGGGCGGGACCGCGAGCCGCATCCCGGGGAACCGCCTGGCCAGGGCCGGGTAGGCGGTGCGCAGTTCCATCCGGGCCAGTTCGGCGCCGATGCAGCGGTGGATGCCGTGGCCGAAGGCGAGATGGCCGCCCGCGGGGGTGCGGTGCGGGTCGAAGCGCCCGTCGTCGTCCACGTACCCGGCATCGCGGTTGGCGGCGCTCAGCGAGCAGAGCACCATGTCGCCCTGCGGGATCACCACTCCGCCGATCTCTATGTCCCGGCGGGCGAACCGGGGGAAGGCGATCTGCACCGCCGAGAGGTAGCGCAGCACCTCCTCGACGAAGGGGGCGGTCATGGCGTCGTCGTGACGTATTCGGTCGAGCACGTCCGCGTTCTGCAGCAGCACCAGGGAGCCCAGGGCGATGGTGCTGGCGGTCGTCTCGAAGCCGCCGGTGAGCACACCGTCGGCGAGGCCCGCGAGTTCCTCGTCGTCGACGTTGTCGCCGTGCTCCCGCACGATCATGCCGAGCAGGCCGTCGCCCGGCTTCTCGCGCTGCGCCTTGACGACGTCCCTGAAGTACGTCAGCGACTCCGACATCGCGCCGAAGGGCGCGGTCGTTCCGGCGAAGAGGTCGAACCGGTCCATGGCGAGCTGCTGGAAGTCGTCCCGGTCCTCGTACGGCACGCCGAGCAGTTCGCAGATGGTGAGGGAGGGGATCGGCAGCGCGAACTCCTGCACCAGGTCGACCGGGCCCCGGGCAGCCGCCATCGCGTCGAGGCGTTCCTCGACGATGGCGTCGATCCTGGGGCCCAGCCGCCGCAGCCGGCGCATCGTGAACTCCGGGGTCAGGATGCGGCGCAGCCGGGTGTGCACCGGCGGGTCGTTGAAGCCGAGCCCGCCGGGACTCTGCTCGGCGGCCACTCCGGCGTTCGTCGCGAGGTGGGCGAAGTCGGTGCTGAACCCGTCGGCCGAGCCGAGGACGGCCTTCGACTCCTCGTAGCCGCTGACCACCCAGGCGTCCATGCCGAACGGCAACGAGACCTTGTGCACCGGCCGCTTCGCCCGGGTCCTGGCCAGTTTGTCCACCGGGTCGAGGCCGTCCCTGCGCAGCATCATCAGCAGGTCGTCGGGCAGCAGCCTGACCGTGGATGAGCCGATCCCGTACTTCTGGATCCTGGACAGGTAGCTGCGCCCGATCCGGGCGGTGATACGAGAGCGGAACGTCGTGGTCAATCTGCACTCCAGGAGTCGTCGCGCGGTCCGCACACACGGTGCGGACGTGAAACAGCTGTGCAGCAGGCGCGGAAGTGGATAGTGGCCGGCGGCGACACGGCTTGTGCCAAACGGCATTCTGTCTCAGAGCGTGAGCAAGCGGCGCCCCGACGGCATCGGATGCGGCCCGCGGCACCCGGAGGGCGAAGGCCTGTGATCGTGAGCACACTGTAAGGATCGCTTGGAGATCCTCGGGAGCCCGGCTGCTCCGTACCGGGCTCCCGCGCACCATGGCAGGTCAAGTGCTCGGCTTCCGGCGCTCCTTGCCCGTAGCGGACCGGCGATGGTTCTGTCACAGCATCTCAACAGCACCACTGGCCCCAATTGCCTCCGGTCCCCGGTAATTGATAGTCATGACAAGACATTTGTTCGCTCAGCTCCACAGGGGGACTGAATGAAGTTCGACATGGGGGCGCAGGTTCTGACGAACCTGTCGTCGAAGTCGCGTGGGTCGAGTGATGATCTGGGCACGCTGATTCGTCAGTTGCTGCAGGCGGCGGCGCCGTTGGAAGGGAAGTTCAACGGTGCGGGCCGGGCGGCGTTCGACTCGTTCAAGGGTCGTTCGGACGAGATCACGGCGGCGTTGAACAGTTCGCTGTCGGCTCTCCTCGGCGGTCAGTCGGGGATGGAGCAGGCGTTCGGCTCGGGTGACCAGGAGCAGGGTGACAACGCGCGGCAGCAGATGTCCGCGGCGAATTTCGACGCGGCTCGCTTCGGCGGCCGGTGACAACGGGGGGTTGGTTTTCTGATGGCCGGTAACAGTGACCGTCGTTCGTACGACATCGGTGCGTCCACGGACGCGCAGGGCAACATCCAGGTGGTGATCGCGCGGCTGGAGGAAGTGATCGCGGCGCGCGACGGCCAGGTCAAGGCCGCGATGGCGGACTTCACGGCCGACGGTGTGGCGGACGAGTACCACGGCAAGGAAATGCGGTGGAACCGTTCGTCGCAGGAGGTCAAGAACATCATCCAGCTGCTGAAGACGACGCTGGAGAAGAACGACGGCACGGCGCAGCACACGATCACGCGCGCGAAGGCAGCGGTCGACAACATCGGCTGACCCGTCCGGGACACCTGCCTGGGGGTGGGTTCGGGATCGGGGCGGTAACGGGGAGCATGAGGTAACGCATGACCGGGTGGGATCTGAAGCCTCAGGGCATTCAGGGTGTGCTGAAGACGACGGGTGAGGTCGCGTCGAAGATTCAGACGCACGCGACGTCGTACGGGGATCATCTGACGTCGGCGGCGTCGAGTGCGGGCACCATCACCGCCGAGGGCGGTGGCGGTGACAGCGGCGGCAAGGGCGGCGAGGCCGTGGGCGGTCTGGTCGCGCTCGCGTTGTCGCAGTTCGCCGAGCACACCACCGGAGACCTGAAGTTCATCGCCGCGCGGGCGGGGAAGTCGCTGACGGGTGCGGTGGACGCGACGACCGCGTACCTGAACGGTGACCTCGAAATGGCCGCCGAGGCGCAGCGCAAGGCGCTCGGCGCGGTGGATCTGGATCCGAAGAAGCCGGGGGTGCAGTCGCGGTGATCAAGCCCGAGGCGATTCCGCAGTACACCGGTGATCTGGGTCAGCTGGAGAAGGACCACGCGAGCCTGAAGGCGGACGCGGGCCATATCCGTGACACCGGTTCCTCCGTCCACACCCACTTCCAGGCCCTGTCGGCCTATTACCAGGCCCCCGAGGCCGAGCAGCTGTTCGCGTCCACGAAGCCGGTCAAGGACCGGGCTGACGGCTTCGCGGACGATCTGGAGAAGGTCGCCTCCTCGCTGTCGGACTACGCGACGGAGATCCGCCCCCTGGTCACGAAGCTCACGCAGCTCAAGACCGACGCGACGACGTTCGTGAACGACAACAAGGACGACGACGACTGGGAGTACGACGGCGACAAGGTCGAGGAGCACAACAAGCTCCGCGACGACATCACCGCGACCGTCGCCGCGTTCTGGGCCGCCGAGCGGACCTGCCACAACAAGATCACCGCGCTGTTCGGCGGGACGCAGATGGTCGCCGGCGACGGCTCCGAGCGCAAGGACCAGTACGGGTTCAACGCCGACGACCTGAAGAACGCCAAGCTCCCCTGGGGCGACCCCGTCGAGGAGAAGCACCACTGGTACGAGGTCGGCCACTGGGTCAAGTCGTTCGTCTGGGACGGGCTGATCGTCGACGGGATCTGGGGCACCATCAAGGGCCTGGGCACCCTCGTCGGGTTCGGCGGCTGGGACGCGATGGGACAGGCCTGGAAGGGTCTGGCCCAGCTCGCGACCGGCCTCGTCATCAGCGCCGTCCCCGGCGCCGGAACCCTCTTCTGGACGCTGCCCGACGACAAGCTCCCCTCCTGGCTGCGTGACTCACGCACCGCGATGAAGGAGACCGGCAAGGCGCTGGTCGCGTGGGACGAGTGGGGCAAGAACCCCGGCCGGGCCGCGGGCGCCGTCACGTTCAACGTCCTGACGACCGTGTTCACCGGAGGCGCCGGCGGCGCCGTCGCCGGGGCCGGGAAGGCCGGGGCCGTCGCGAAGGTGCTGTCCGTCGCGGGCAAGGCCGGCAAGGTCATCGATCCCATGACCTACATCGTCAAGGGCGCCGGCAGCGGCCTGTCGAAGATCGGCGACATCACCAAGGGCCTCAAGGGCATCGGCAACATCGAGATCCCCAGGATCCCCGACGACGCCATCACCATTCCCGAGGGCTCCCTCAAGCTGCCCGACGGCACCTTCCACCTCCCCGAGGGCGCGGCGATCCCCGAGGGCGGCGTCAAACTCCCCGACGGGAACGTCAAGTTCCCCGACGATGTCCCCGTCCTGCCCGAGAACGCCACCAAGCTCCCCACCCACACCGACGTACCCGTCCAGTACTTCGACCACGACGGCAACCTCCTCGACCAGAACGGCGGCATCGTCCAGAAGGCCGGCGACGCACCCGTCGAGCCCTCCCCCAACATCCACCCGGACGGCACCGACCCCACCACCCCGCACAGCGACACCCCGGAGCCCACCACTCCGCACACCGGCTCCCCGGGCAGGGAACCGGCCCTGGTCGGCGTCGGCGCCAACACCGCGGACACCGCCGCACACGTCGGCGCGAACGCGGGCGACAACGTCATCCACCTCGGCAGCGACCTCGGCGACACCGGCCGCCTCGCCGACGACCTCCCCGGCACCCACAACCCCGCCGACAACCTGCCGGGCGGCCACGCGGGCGACAACCTCCCCGGCGGCCACGCCGACGACCTCGGCCACGGCCCCTCCGCGAGCCACGAACCGCCCAGCACCCACAACGACGGCCCCGGCAACCACACCGACGGCACCGGTCACGAGGACCCGCTCGGGAGCGGGCACGACGGGCCCGGAAGCCACGGCCACGACGGCCCGTCCGCCGGCGGCGACCACCTTCCGGAGGGTTCGGGAACGGACGTTCCCGGTCCCCCTCACGGCGGCGACGGCACAGTTCCCGGCGGGATCACCCCCGAAGGCCCCCGGGGCAATCTCCCCGACGGTTCCTGGGCGGGCGAGAACGGCCTGCGCCTGGACCGCGAGGCGAACGCGGCAGCGGACGACTTCATGCGCAGGTCCACCGAGGCGGAACCGCGCATCACCGAGTCGATGCAGGGCATCGCGGGCAAGGTCGACAACGGCAAGCTGATCGGCCTGGAGTACCGCCTCAAGGGCGAGGACTCGCTCAAGCGCAAGCTCGCCACGGACATGCTCGAAGACGTCGGCATGGACCCCGCGCGGGCCCTCGGCGACATCAAGGACTCCATCCGCTACACGATGGAGGTCCCGAGCAACGGCTACACCCACGGTGTGCAGCAGGCGATCGACGACCTCCAGGCCAAGGGCTTCGAGAACGTCACGTTCAAGAACACCTGGGACTCGGCCGGCTACAAGGGCATCAACTCCACCTGGCGCGATCCGCTCAGCGGCCAGACCTTCGAGCTGCAGTTCCACACCGCGGACAGCTTCACGGCCAAGATGGACGGCCACGTCCTGTACGAGAAGGAGCGCCTGCCCGGCGTCTCCCCGGACGAACTGGCCGCGATCAAGGCCGAGCAGACGGAGCTGTTCGGCAAGGTGCCGGTACCGCACGGGGCGGGTGACATCAGGCTCGGCGCCAGCAGCGTCGACGACATCGTGTCCGCCATCGGCAAGGACGTCGACCCGGCAGCCCCTGGCCTCGGGTCGGTGGGGGACGATGTCGGACGATTGGGCGACGACGCCACGCACATCGGCGACGACGCGGCACACCTCGGCGACGACGCCACGCACATCGGCGACGACGCGGCACACCTCGGGGACGACGCCACGCACATCGGCGACGACGCGGCACACCTCGGGGACGACGCCACGCACATCGGCGACGACGCGGCACACCTCGGGGACGACGCCGCGGACCTCGGGGACGACGCCGCGGACGGGGCGCGGGCCGACGAGGACGGCGGCCCGTACACCGACGGCCCGAACGGTGGGTGGAGCGGCGCCGGCTGGATCGACAAGCCGAACGACCTGGACGGCTTCAAGGCCGCCAAGATGTACGACGAGATCCGCGGTACCGACAACCGGGTCGATCTGCCCGCCATCTCCAGGAACACCGGCGTCGACGAGTCGGTGCTCCGCCAGGTCAAGACGCACCTGTTCCGTGCCCAGCACACCGTGGCCGTGGGCCCGGACATGTTCAAGTCGGGCCGGTTCTCGCCCCGTACGGACATCTCCGAGGCATGGGTGGGTGCGCGCGAGGGCTCGCTCACGGACGAGGGGGTGCAGAAGTTCCGTCATCTGATGGCCCACGAGTACATCGAGAGCCGTCTGATGAAGTCCGGTGTGCCCTACGTCCGCGAACACCCGCACCTGTGGGAGCTCGACCCCAGCGACGGGGTCCACTACCGGCCGAACTTCCCCGACAACCTGCGCGACGCCGGGGCCCACGACCTGGCGCCCCATGACAAGATCGGTGGCTTCAGCCTGTGGAACAAGCTGGGGCTGAAGCCGCCGGCCGTCTCACTCGCCCCGAATTTGTCCAATATTGACGACGTGGTGAAGTCTGTCATGGAACAACTGCGTTTGAACGGGATGGACTTCAAGTGAGCAGCGAACCGTCGCGGGCCGCCCTGGAGCGGCTGCGCACCATCACCTGGGACGATCTGGAGCCGGCCTTCGCCCACGGGCGCTCGCGCGCCCTGCTGATGCGCGAGCACATGCGCCGTGCGGCGCTGTGGGCCCGTGCCTGCGGCGCCGAGGAGGACTGGCCGTTCTTCGACGTCACCGAGTACCTCGATCCGACGTTCGAGCTGGCACCCGACGTCGCGGCAGAGCTCTCGGGGTACGTCGGGCGCATCGGCACCGCTTCCATCGAGCGGGTGTGCCGCGGCGCGGTCCGCTGGGCCGCGCTGCGGGCCGAGGGCAAGGTCGAGCTGCCCGAGCTGCCCGATCCCTACGAACCGATCCTGCTCATGTTCGAGCGGGGCGGCGGCTATTCCATCGGGCAGTTCATCGACCTGTACAACGGCATGATTCCCTACGGGAATTTCGACTCCAACGCGCA
Organism: Streptomyces sp. NPDC127117; assembly: GCF_042677325.1. Lineage (NCBI taxonomy): Bacteria > Bacillati > Actinomycetota > Actinomycetes > Kitasatosporales > Streptomycetaceae > Streptomyces > Streptomyces sp. NPDC127117. The sequence continues at coordinate 213,516 of NZ_JBHXTM010000006.1, read as the reverse complement.
GGCCACGCCGTTCCTCTCGCTGGCGCGCCCGACGCTCGACGCCCTCGACGCCGATCCCGGCGGCCGGGTCACGTACTACGCGAAGATCAGCGAGGGCTATCCCCGGAACAGCCCTCGCGGAATCCTCCGGCGCCGCACCGTCGGCCGGGACGCGGAAACGCACGACGAGGCATTCACCCGGAATCTCCGCTGGGAGCCCACCGAATACCTCCGGCTGTACGAGCTCGGCCACAACGAGATCGATCACGTCGAGATCACCGAGATCGAGGCCGCCGCGTTCATCGAATCGACGACGAAGAGGATCACCGGGACCTGACGGGCGGCCGGCCGGCGGAGCTGCGGCCGGATATCGCCGGATGCCAGGGCGATGGCGGGAACATCCCGTACGCCCGAGCGTGGTCTCTTCACGCCTCGCGACGCCATCGCGGGCCCGCGGGACGGCGCGCGCAGGGAACTCCGGACGCCGACCGGGTCGAAGAGTGAAGCGAAGGGGCTGGACCTCAGGTGACCGACGACCGTGCACGCGTGGTGCTCGGGCGGCTGTGTGCCATCGACTGGAGCGACGATCGCGCGGCGTACGGGCACGCGAATTCGTGTGCTCTGCTGATGCGTGAATATCTGCGCCGTGCGGCTCGGCGGATCCCGATGAATCAGGGCCTTTCGTTCGGACAGGGCCGGATCGGAGAGACCGGGGCAGGAGCGATTCATGGCGAATCGGGCTGACGCACAGCGCTACCGCAACACCACCGACAGGCCGGTCCATTACCTCGCCGTCGCCAACGCTCGCGGCGAGGAGATCGGCTATCTGTGGGCCAACGACGAGGACGACGCCGCCGGATGGTGTCTGCGGCCCGCCGGTGACCGAACGGGGTTCGGTGAAGGGCTGGAGTGGTCCGCGAAGCTCGCCGCCGCCAAGGCGCGCGGACTCGCCCCCACCATGGCGCTCGCGGAACTGATCCGCGGCTCGGACCCCAGGCACGTCAGCCACATCGTCCCGCACTCCCTGACCTCGGCCCCGTCGTCGGCCGCGCTCACCGAACTGGCCCAGGTCGTGACCGAGGCCGACGACCGGCGTCTGCTGGCTCAGCTCGACCGGGAGAACGCCGGCGCGTGGCGCGAGCTGAGGGAGGCGCTGGCCGCGCTCACGGACGAGGACCGCGAGGTGCGGTGGTCCGAGGGCGGGAAGCAGCCCGACGGCACCTGGCGGATGAGCTTTCCGCTCCACGGCGAGCGGCTCGAACGCCTGGTGCGCGCACTGCCCGCCGTCGGCGCGGTGACGCCCGCCTACCTGTGGCGGGACAACCCGCCGCCGGCCGTGCCCGCCGACGGCCGGCTGAGCCCGGCCGACGCGGTGCGCGCCGCCACGGCCGTGGTGCGCGGGGAACGCTTCTGCGACGGGACGATCGCCCGAGCCGCGGGGGAAGGACTTCTCGACGCCGTGGCCGAGTCGTTGTGTGTTTGGTACGAGGCCGAAGCCGGCGGCCCGCACGGTGTTCCCTGACTGATACGGAATACCCGTTCGCCGTACTCGCCGGTGCCGCGACCTGGGCTGTACTGCCTGCTCGCCCATGCCTTATGTTGCAGGAGTGAATCGGGGGATTCCCTGCGGTACCGGCCGGCTGATGCGGAATATGCCGCTCCCCCGGAGCGTGTGGGAGCGACTCCTCCCCGGCCGCCACTCCTCGCGCCGATGGGCGATGATGCGGCGACCATGACCGACGCAACGTACGACTGAGACGACGGACGACAAGACGAATGGCACGGGATTACGACAGCCAGCTTCTGGAGTCGGTGGCGGTACGCCGGCGCAGGATGCGGGACGCTCTGCTGTTCGGCGCGCAGCGGGCGCGGCGTACGGCGGACGAGCGGCTCGGAAAGGTTTTCGCGGGGATCGCCATCGCCGCCGTGTTGTGTGCGGGATGTGTGGGATGGTCCTTTGTCCAGAACATGCTGGAGAAGCAGAAGGCCGAGCAGCAGAAGCAGCAGCGCCAGGAACAGCAGTACCAGCAGCCGACCAAAACGGCACAACCGGAGAAAACCGGGGATTCGGCGAAGAATCCCCAATAAGTCGGTAACTCCGGCGAATTCAGAAAGAGTTCCCTGCAAAGGGGGCTGAGAAGGCGCTAGTAGCATGGGCACGCCGAGCTGCCCGACTCCTCAAAACGTCGCGATGATAGGTTCCCGTAAAGTGGTGAGCACAGCAACGACTTCCCGAGCGCAGCTCAGCCGGGTGACTCTGGTCGGTGAGCGACGCCGGGCCGACATCGTCCTGCCGTCCGACACACCGATCGGTCAACTGCTGCCGGACATCCTGCAGTTGCTGGACGACCGGGCGGCCGCCCGCCCGATGACCCGGCAGTTGATCACCTCGGACGGATCCGCTCTCCCCCACGACAGCACGCTGTCCTCGGCGGGGATCGCGGACGGGGCGGTGCTCCGGCTCGTCCGGGCCCACTCCGCGCCCCCTGCCCCGGTCGTGCACGACGTCACCGATCTGGTGGCCGACGATCTCGATCTGCAGGCGTGGCGCTGGCGCCCCTCCGCCCGTCGTACGAGTGCGGGTGTGGCCTCGGTGGCCTTCGCGGTGGTCTCCGCGCTGCTGGCCCGGCGTGAGTTCGCGTTGGAGGCGCTGACCGCCGCCCTCGCGGCGGCCACGCTCGTCCTGCTGGCGGCCGGTGCGCTGATCGCGAAGATCGGGCAGGGCAACCGGGGTCTGGCGACCGCGCTGCTGCTCGCCTCCGGCAGCCTCGGCGTTCTCACCGCCTGGACCGCCGCGGACGCGTACGACTGGTCGGGGACCGCGCGGCTCGCCGCCGTCGCCGCCGCGCTGGTCCTGACGCTGGTGCTCCTCGGGTACTTCTCGCCGCTCGGCCGCGGCGGGCTCATCGGCGCCGTCGCCACCACCGCGATCACCGTGGTGTGGGAGGCCGTCGCCGCCGTCCAGGACGATCTGGCGCGGCTCGGCGCCGTCATGGCCGTCTTCTCGGTCGTACTGCTCGGCCTGCTCCCCCGGTTGGCGCTGGCGGCCTCCGGGCTCACCGCGCTGGACGACCGCCGCTCCGGCGGCGCCTCGGTCAGCCGCCACCAGGTGGGCAACGCGCTGGCGGCCACCCACCGCGGTCTCGCCCTGGCGACGGTGGTCACCGCGGTCTCCGCGGCGGCCGGCGGCTGGCTGCTCACCCTCGCCGACAAGCCGTCCGTGTGGACCGTGGCGCTCCCCTCGCTGGTGGCCCTGGTGCTGCTCTCCCGGGCGCGGGCCTTCCCGCTGGTCGCGGAGGTGGTGGCGCTGTTCGCCGCCGCCGCGATCCTCCTCGTGCGTCTCGTCATGCTGTGGATGGGCCACGCCGGGGGCGCCGGACCGCTCGCCCTGCTGTGCGTGGCCGCGGCGCTGCCGCTGCTCGTCCTGGCGGTGCAGCCGCCCGAGCACGTGCAGGTCCGGCTGCGGCGCATGGCCGATCTGGTCGAATCCATCGGCGTGGTGGGGCTCTTCCCGCTCGCCGTCGGTGTGTTCGGCGTGTACGGACAGCTGCTCAACAAGTTCTGAGTCGACGCGCAGGTGCTCCGGGCGGGGCAGCAGGGCGAAAAAGAAGGGCAGACATGCCGAACGAAGACAACTGGCAGGGCGATGTGCTGCGCGCCATGAGGGGCGGCGCCGCCCAGCAGGGCGCTCAGGACCCCGACGGCCGGGCCCCCGACGGCCAGGGCTACGGAGCCCCCGCGCAGGGTCAGGGCGGTCAGCCGTACGGTGCCGCCGCGCCGGGGCCCGGCGTTCCCGCGCAGAACGCCCATGCCTACGGGACGCCCCAGCAGCACCCCGGCTACCAGGAGCCCCAGCCGCCCCAGCAGCAGTACGCCGACTACCAGCAGGAGCAACAGCAGGCCGCCCAGCAGCACACCGGCTACCAGCAGGAACAGCAGCAGGCCGCCCAGCCGCAGCACACCGGCTATCAGGAGCAACAGCAGGCCGCCCAGCCGCAGCACACCGGCTACCAGCAGGAGCAACAGCAGGCCGCCCAGCAGCAGTACGCCGACTACCAGCAGGAACAGCAGCAGGCCGCCCAGCAGCACACCGGCTACCAGGAGCAACAGCACCAACAGGCTCAGCAGCAGCAGTACCTCGGTTACCAGGAACAGCAGCAGCACCAACAGCCCCAGCGTGCGTACCCCGGTTACCAGGAACAGCAGCAACCGCCCCAGCAGCACCCCGGCTACCAGGAACAGCGGGGTGTGGCCGCCCACCCCGTCGCGCAGCCGCGGCAACCGCAGCAGCAACAGCCCCGACAGCAGCCGCAGCAGCAGGCCCAAGCGCAGGCGCAGGCGCAGGCCCAGGCCGCGTACACACCGGGCACCCGGCCCCACAACACCCCGGACTCCCGGCCCGTGGTGGACCAGGGGCTGGCCGCCGTCGGGCGCAAGGCCCGGCGCGGTGAGCCGTTCACCGCGCGGGCCGCGCGCGCTCTGCGGGTGAGCGTGTCCTCGTCGGCCGCACGCGAGGTCGCCCGTACCACCGCCACCGCCGAGACGCTCCAGCAGCCCGTGACGACCGGCCGGCAGATCGCCGTCACCTCCATCCGGGGCGGCGCGGGCAAGTCGACCGTCGCGGCGCTGCTCGGCACCACGTACGCGCACTACCGCCAGGACCCGGTCCTCTTCGTCGAGGCCGACCCGTCGCTCGGCTCGCTGCCGCTGCGGCTCGGCGCCGAGTCGCTGCGGTGGACCACCGGTGATCTGGCGGGCATCATCGAGCCGCAGATGTCGCTGCTGGACATCACCGGCTATCTCGTCCAGCTCCCCGGCAACGCCTGGCTGCTGCCCGGCAGTCAGGGCCAGATCGGCGCGATGCTGGACAGCAGGGCGTACGAGCGGGTCATGGTCTCGCTGCGCCGCTACTTCGGCGTCACGATCGTCGACTGCGAGACGCTGCCCGCCGAGGTCGCCCGGGTCGCGCTGTCCGCCGCCCAGGCCCGGGTGCTGGCCGCCCCCGCCACGCTGGAGGGCATCACCAGCACGTACGCGGTGCTCCAGTGGATGCAGTCGCTGCCCCGGCAGGTGATCGCCGGCACGGTCGTCGTGCTCAGCGAACTGGTGCCGCACCCCGGACTCGATCTCGACGAGGCGACGAAGAGGCTCGAAGCCACCGGGGCGAGCGTCCGGGTGCTGCCGTACGACCGGCATCTGGCGGCCGGCGGCGAGATCCGTACCGAACTCCTGGCGCACGCGACGCGGGAGGCCGCCACCCGGCTCGCCGCCGATGTGTTCCGGCTCTCCCAGCAGCACCACTGATCACCGATCGGCAGCACCACTGATCCCGATGCCGAGCCCGACCCCGAGTGACGGACGACGATGAGTACCCGACTGATCCACCGCCCGGCCAGGACCACCCGGCCGCCGGCCGCCTCCGAGGCGCGCACCATCGAGGCCCCGCCGAACCTGCCCGAGGGCAAGTCCGGCAACATCGCGATGTCGCTGTTGCCGGTGGCCGGTGTGATGTCCTCCGTCGTGATGATGACGGTGGTGCGCAACAGTCAGTTCGCCGGTCTCGGCGCGATCATCCTCGTCGTCACCGTCATCGGCTCGGTGGCGCTGGTCTTCTCGCAGCGCGGCAAGGCCCAGCGCACCCGCCGTACCCAGCGCGAGGCCTATCTCGCGTATCTGGAGGACCTGCGCGAGGAGCTCTCCGTAGAGGAGCGCCGGCGGGCCGAGCGGGCCGATGTCCTCAACCCGCCGCCGCACGCCCTGTACGACATAGTGCGCGACCCGGCGCGGGTCTGGGAGCGGCGCCGTCTCGACGGCGACTTCCTGCGGGTGCGCGTCGGCACGGGCGAGATGCCGGTACGCGATCTGACGGTCGCCCAGCAGGGCTCGTCCGTCCTGTCGCCGCCCGACACCTTCATGCTCAACGAGGCGTCCGCGTTGATGGACCGCTTCCGCACCGGCACCGAACTCCCGCTGACCGTCCCGCTCGACCGGGTCGGCAACGTCAGTGTCATCGGCCCCCGCGAGGACTGCCTGCGCATCGCGCGCGCCCTGCTCGTCCAGACCGCCGCCACGCACGCCCCCGACGACGTCGCGATGGCGCTCGCCGTGCCCGGTGACCGGCTGGCCGACTGGGAGTGGGCCAAGTGGATGCCGCATCTGCTCGACCCCGAGCAGTTCGACGGCCCGGTCGCGGCCCGCCGGATCGCCCCGTCCGCACCCCAGCTCTCCCGCCAGATCGGCCCGGAGCTGCGCCGCCGCGCCTCGTACGCGGCCGAGGTGCGGCGCGGTCTGTCCGGCAAGGACGCGCTGTCCATGACGTCCCGGCTGCTCGTCGTCACCGACGGGCACGGCGAGGACGCCGTCGACCTGCCGCGCCCGGACGACGCGGTCGGCCTGCGCGAGATGGGCATCAGCGTGCTGCACCTGCTGGAGCACCGGGTCCAGGAGCCGGGGCACGTGAGCGTCCGGATCACCGTCGGCGGCGACGGGGTGGTCATCGAGGACCTGCGCGAGCAGGAGCCGATCAGCGCCCATGGCACCGTGGACGAGGTCAGCATCCCGTTCGCCGAGGGACTGGCGCGGATGCTGGCGCCGATGCGGCTGTCCGCCGAATCGCTCGTGGACGCGCCGCTGTCGGGCCCCGTCGACTTCGCCGACCTCCTGGGCATCGACGACGTGGCGCAGCTGAACCTGTCGCGGATGTGGGCGCCGCGCGGCGAACGCGCCTTCCTGCGGGTGCCGATCGGCATCAGCGACTCCCACCAGCCGGTGCTCCTGGACCTCAAGGAGTCGTCCGAGCTGGGCATGGGCCCGCACGGGCTGTGTGTCGGCGCCACCGGTTCCGGCAAGTCGGAGCTGCTGCGCACCCTGGTCCTGGCCCTGGTGGCCACGCACCCGCCGGAGGACCTCGCCCTGGTCCTGGTCGACTACAAGGGCGGTGCGACCTTCGCCCCGTTCGCCGAGCTGCCGCACGTGGCCGGGGTCATCACCAACCTGGAGAACCAGGCGGGCCTCGTCGAGCGGGTGCACGCCTCCCTCGCCGGTGAGGTCAAGCGCCGTCAGCAGGTGCTCAAGGACGCGGGCAATGTCGCCGACATCGGTGACTACGCGGCGCTGCGCGCGGACCGGCGGCCCGATCTGGACCCGCTGCCGCATCTGTTCGTGGTGATCGACGAGTTCGGTGAACTCCTCACCGCGAAGCCGGACTTCATCGACCTGTTCCTGTCCATCGGCCGGATCGGCCGTTCCATCGGTGTGCATCTGCTGCTGTCCAGCCAGCGCATCGAGGGCGGCAAGCTCAAGGGCCTGGACACCTATCTCTCGTACCGGCTCGGTCTGCGCACCTTCTCCGCCGACGAGTCGCGTACGGTCCTGGACACCACGGACGCCTTCCATCTCCCGCCGCTGCCCGGCTTCGGCTATCTGAAGGTCGACACCAGCCATTACGAGCGTTTCAAGGCGAGCTATGTCTCGGGCGCGTACCGGGGTCCGGTGCAGCGCGACGAGGAGCAGGACAGCGGTCCGCTGGCGCTGGAGTACGAGGCGTTCAACACCCTTGCCGAGCCGGAGAGTTCGGGCGAGGAGCCGAAGGTGCGGCGCCGGGAGACCGGGCCGACCGAGATGGGTGTCATCGTCGACCAGCTGCGGGAGGCGGCCGGTCCGGTGCGCCGGATCTGGCTGCCGCCGCTGCCCGGCGCGGTCGCCCTGGACAAGGTCGCGGGGCCGCTGGACGTGGGCCCGCGCGGGATGCAGCTGGCCAAGCGGCGCGGTCCGCTCCAGGTGCCGCTCGGTCTGCTCGACGACCCGACCAAGCAGTGGCAGGGCCAGTGGTACCTGGACCTCACGGTGGCGGGCGGACACGCCGCGGTCATCGGCGGGCCGCAGACCGGCAAGACGACGCTGCTGCGTACGCTCGCGCTGGCGATCTCGCTGACCCACACCCCGCAGGAGGTCGGTATCTACGGCCTCGACCTGGTCGGCGGCGGTCTCCAGGCCGTGTCGGGGCTGCCGCACGTCGGCGGTGTCGCCGGGCGGGCGGACCGGGAGCGCGCGGGGCGCACCGTCGAGGAGGTCCGGGGCATGCTCGCGGTCCGCGAGGACCTGTTCCGCGAGCACAACATCGACTCCGTGGAGCAGCTGCGTTCGCTGCACTCGGCGGGCCGGCTGCCGCAGCTGGCCTCGGCCGAGATCGTGCTCATCATCGACGGTTTCGGTGCGCTGCGCGACGACTTCGACGAGCTGGACGACGCGGTCGTGGACATCCTCAAGCGCGGTGGCGGCTACGGTATCCACGTCGTCGCGGGCATGCTCCGCTGGAACGACGTACGCATCGCCACCCAGTCGAACTTCGGCACCCGGGTCGAGCTGCGGCTGAACGACCCCAGCGAGTCCAGCATCGACCGCAAGCTCGCGCAGACCCTGTCGTCCGACGAGCCGGGCCGCATCCTGACCGACGGCAAGCTCTTCGCCCAGGTCGCGCTGCCCCGCACGGACGGTCTCGCGGACGTCTCGGACCTGGGCGCGGTCCTGGAGCACACGGCCCGTACGGTCCGGGCCACCTGGAGCGGCGAGGTCGCCCAGCCGGTCCGGATCCTGCCGCACGTCCTGGAGCCGCATCTGCTGCCGGGCCCGGTCGCCGAGCCCAAGCGGGTGCCGATCGGCCTGGACCAGACGGCGCTCGCGCCCGCCGTGCTCGATCTGTTCCACCACGACCAGCACCTGCTGATCCTGGGCGACAGCGAGTGCGGCAAGACGAATCTGCTGAAGACCGTCGCCGGCGGGCTGATCGAGCGCTACGGCGAACAGGAGCTGGTCTTCGCCGTCATGGACCCGCGGCGCGGGCTGCGCGGCGCGATCCCCGAGGAGTTCCGCGGCGGGTACGCGTACAACCCCAAGATGTGCGCGGGTCTCGCCGCCGGTATCGCCACCGAGCTGGAGAAGCGGCTGCCGGACGACCGGGCGGACACCGAGGACCTGGAGCCCGGCAGCTGGGGCAGCGGTCCGCGGATCGTGATCCTCGTCGACGACTACGACGTGCTGACCACCGCCGGTCAGTCGCCGCTCGACCCGTTCCTGCCGTACATCCCGTCCGCCGTCGACATCGGCCTGCACTTCGTGCTGACCCGCCGGGTCGCGGGCGCCTCGCGCGGCATGTACGACCCGCTGGTGCTGGGTCTGCGCGAGTCGGGGGCCTCCGCGCTCCTGATGTCCGGCGACCGCAGCGAGGGCCAGCTGTTCCCCGGTGTGTACGCCGCCCAGCAGCCGCCGGGCCGCGGGGTGTTCATCCGCAGGGGGCAGCCCAACCGCCTGATCCAGACCGTGTACACCGCGGAGTGACCCGCCGGGGCGCGGTCCCGTTTCCGCGGGCCGCGCCCCCACCGCACATCCGCACCCGGACGAAGAAGGAACGGCCGACCACATGACCAAGGACGTCATCGCCCTCACCCCGCGCATGCCCGACCCGTTGACCGTGCTCGCGGGTCTGCTCGCGGGCGGCCCGGACAGGCTGGTGGGGACCACGGGCGAGGATGCCGTCGTGCAGCTCTGTGACGACCAGGGCCGGCCGCTCGTCTCCATCGAGGCGCCGCTGCTGGTGCAGGTGGCGGGCGAGGCCGAGCGGCTGCTCGGGGCCACCGCGCCGCCGGTTCCGTTCTGGTGGACGGAGGCCCGTGCCACCACCGGGGTCGAGGAGGCCGAGCTGCTCGCGGGCACCTTCGCGGCCCGGATCGCCACGCTGGCCGGGGGCTCCGCCTGGCCGCCGGAGGCCGCGCGTTCCCTCGCGGTGGTGAAGAGCGAGGGGGTGAGCGTCGCGCCGACGCCCGCCGCCGCGCAGCCCGCCGTGGACGCGCTCACCGACAAGGTGGCCGTCATCATCCAGGACCGTCCGGTGGTCGCGATGACGGCCTGGCTCTCGGATGCGTTCCGGGCGGCGGCCAACGCCGAGCTGGGGCTCCAGATCGTCACCTCGCCGGGTGCCACCCTCTCCCCCGCGGTGCGCAACAGCCTCAGCGGCTGGCCGTCGCGCTGGGTGGTGCAGGACGAGAAGGACGGCTACTACGACGGCCTGTCCGGTGCCGTACTGCGCTGGCAGCACGGCATGTTCGCGACGGTCGAGTCGGCCGACGCCACCCCCGAGGACCCGCGCACCCCGGTGGCCGACGCCTACCGGGAGGTCACGGACACCGGTGACCGTCAGCTGGCGATCTCGTTCCGCACGGTCCACCCGGCGGACGACCGGCTGGTGCTGGGCGGGGCCCTGGAGTCGGTGTGGCAGGAGCTGACGGGGCAGCCGCCGGCCGGATGGGGCACCGCCGAGCCCGCCAACCTGCCGTGGTCGCTGCGCCGGCTGACCGATGTCGCCTTCGACCGGGCGCCCGAGCCGACCTGGCTCGTGGTGGTCGGCAGCCCGGACCGGCCGGGCCTGGCCACGGTCCGCATCAGCCGTACGAAGGCGGGTGTGGAGGAGGACGTCACGCTGGCGTTCGGCTACGGGCCCGGCGAGGAACCCCCGCTGGACGCCCTGCCCCGGGTGGCGGAGGTGCTCGCCACCCGTCATCATCTGCAGTCGATGCTGGTCCAGCTCCGCAAGGCCCGCCGCGACCTGGCGGTGCCGCCGCGCTTCGAGGGGCCCGGGGTTCCGCTGGCCTTCGTGCTCGGCGCGGAGGAGGTGCGCGAGATGCCCGGCGACCGGGCCCGGCGCACGCCGCTCTCCGAGCCGCCGGTCCAGCTCGGTCCGAGGTCCCGTCCGGCGCTGTACTACCCGCTGCCGGGCGATCCGTCGGACCTGTCCGGCTGGCAGGACTTCGAGCGGCTGATGCGGCATCTGAAGGGTGCCTGAGCGGTACGGGACAGCGGCCGCGACAGCATGCGGGGCGGTTTGGCAAGGGGCGGGACGAGGCGGGGTGCGGCGGGGCGGCGTAAAATCGTCTGCGCGGCCGTCCGCGCCGACGTCCGCGCCCCCCGACAGCCGACAAGCACAACCGGTCATCCGTTGCTCAGAGATGTTCATTCGTTTCTGACGATCAAGCACTTTCGGTCACGTACGGCTTCCCTCTTTTCTCAACAGGGGGTTGACTGGGTGTTACACATGGTGATGCCACCGTCCTGAGCCGAGGGCGATTGCCACCGCGGGCCCACGGGCCCGGCCCCGATGCCCCCACCCCCGGCGGAGGAGAGTGAGCAGGAATGACTGCCTCGTCTCGCACGGTGCGCCTCTGGCCAGGGTCGGTGGATGCGGGCGGCCCGTCCCCCGATGCGTACCCGGCCCCGGGACGCGAGTCCGGCCGGTTACCCGTTCGTATCGTTCATCCGAATCGTTTCGACGAGGGGCACCAATGAGCCAGATTGTGCTGCCAGCGTTTCATATGCCGTTCCAGAGCACCGGATGCAATCCCGGCATCGAGAAGACCCGGGAGGCCGCATGGGAATGGGCCGAATCCAATGGCCTGGTGCTCTCCCCGGTGGCCCGGAAGAAAATGATCCGGACCCGGCCCGAACTCTGGATATCCCTCATCTTCCCCACTGCTGCGCAGCAGCATCTCGATCTCTTCTGCCAGTGGCTCTTCTGGGCCTTCCTCGTCGACGACGAGTTCGACGACGGGCCCGCCGGACGCGATCCGCGCATGTGCGAGGCGGCGATCGACCGGCTGGTCACCGTGCTCGACGGCGGCCCGCCGCGCGGCGCCATGGAGCGCGCGCTCGTGGGGCTGCGCACCCGCACCTACCGGGACCGGTCGGCGCGCTGGATCCGGCAGTTCCGCCGGGACACGGTCGCCTGGCTGTGGACCTACTACGCCGAGGCCGTGGAGCGGGCCGCCGGGCAGGCGCCGACCCGGAGCGAATTCGTGAAGCACCGCCGGGATTCGGTGGCCATGCAGCCCTTCCTGGATCTCCATGAGATCACCGCCGGGATCGATCTTCCGGAATCGGCCCGGAGCCTGCCCGCGTACATCGCGCTGCGCAATGCGGTGACCGATCATTCGGGGCTCTGCAACGACATCTGCTCCTTCGAGAAGGAGGCGCTGCTCGGCTACGAGCACAATGCGGTGCGCCTCATCCAGCGCGACCGTGACTGCACGCTCCAGGAGGCCGTGGACGAGGCCGGGGCGCAGCTCGCGGAGATCGCGCAGCGGGTGCAGCGCGCCGAGAAGGATCTGGTCGAGGAGATCGAAGCGGCCGGCATCCAGGGCGCCACCCGGGCCGCGCTGGAGCGGTGCGTACAGGACTACCGGGGGCTGGTCCGGGGCGACTTCGACTACCACGCCCGCGCGGAGCGCTACACCCGTCCCGATCTCGTCGAGGTCGACGAGCGGGATTCCATGTCGAAGCACTTCGCCGCCTGACCCACCGTCGGCACGGCGCGGGAGCCGCGACCGGAGGCCCGGCGACGGCCTCCGGTCCCGCGCGGTGGACGCGCCGCGGGACGGCCCTCAGGACCCCGGCGCGCCTTCGTCGTCACCGGACAGCAGCGGCAGCGCCCGCAGGGCCAGCGCCCATCCCAGCCGCACCTCGCCCGACTCCGCGTTGCAGCCGGTGAGTTCGGCGATCCGGCCGATCCGGTTGAGGACCGTGTTGCGGTGGCAGTAGAGCAGTTCGGCCGCCCGCGCCGCCGAGCAGCCGCTGTCGAGCCAGACCCGGAGCGTGCCGAGCAGCACCTCGCGTTCGGCCGCCATGTCCAGTACGCCGCCCAGCCGTGTGCCGACGATGCGCTCGGCGATCTCCGGCCGGCCGACCAGCAGCACCTCCGCGAGCCGGTCGTCGAAGGCCGCCACCTCACCGCTTCCGGCGGGCAGCGTGCGCAGCGCCTGCTCGGCCAGCCGCAGCGCCCGGCCCGCACGGGCCAGCCGGTCGAACTCCGGTGAGACGCCCGCGGTGGCGCCGGTGCGGTGGCGCAGCAGGCCGAGCAGGACGCCGGACTCCCCCGAGGCCAGCCGCACGATGCCCGCGTACCGGCCCGACCGGGGCCGCCAGAAGGACCAGATGCCGTGCTCGTCGAGGACGGGTGCCGGGTTGGGCGGCGCGGCCGGGTCCTGGGCGGCGACGACGATGACGTACCGGTCCTGGACCGGCACGCCCAGCGCGGCGGAGGCGGCCGACGCGACCGCCGGATCGTCGCCGCGCCCGTCGAGCAGGGCCTCGAAGAGGGCGACGCGGCGGGTGTCCTGCCTGCCCTGCATCTCCAGCTGGGTCAGCCGGTACGACTCCGCCATCACCAGTGAGTAGCGGTCGATGGTCTCCCAGACGGCGCCCGCCATGTCCAGCTCGGTGTCCCGGTCGACCGCCGCCGCACGGTCCTCCTGCGTCCCGCGCGTGGCCCGCAGATACTCGGCCATCACCTGCCACATCACCCGGCCACCGCGCCGGTACGCCTGGAGCACGGTGTCCATCGGCACGCCCTGTTCCGCACGCCGCCGCCCCGTCTCGCGCGCCGCCTGCTCGGCGTCCCCGCCGGACGACAGCCCGCCGAAGTCCTCCAGCGCGCGCAGCAGGTTGTCGCGGCAGATCCCCCACAGGTCGTCCCGGCTGACGGGCGAACCGGAGGCATACGTACTGCTGTGCGCGTGGATGTCGTCGACGACCCGCCGGGTCAGTTCGTCGATCCCCGGCAGCAGGGCGATGGCCAGGGCCCGCCGCAGCCCGCCGTCGCCGTCGCCTTCCGGGCGGGGGCCAGGGGTGTGCGGGGTCCGGGCACCCGGATTCTGCGCCATGAACGAAGGTTAACGCCCGCGTGTTATGCGGATGCCCCGCCGCGTACCGCTCCGAGTGGCCACTGCCCAGGTGAAGCGCGCGCATGGTGGGCAACCGCACATTGTGCAAAGACGGGGACACGGCCGATTCTGAGCAGGACCAGCCGTGTGAACACCGTGTTTCCTGGAGCCCGTCATGTTTCTCAGCGTCGCGACCGTCCTGGGTGAGTCGGCCCGCAAGCACCCCGACCGGGTGGCCGTGGTCGATTCGGGCGACCGGATCAGCTACCGCGAGCTGTGGGCGGGGGCGCTGCGCTGTGCGGGCGCGCTGCGGGCGTCCGGGGTCCGGCCGGGTGACCGGGTCGCGGTGCTGCTGCCCAATTCGGCGGACTTCCTGTACGCGTACTACGGCGCGCTCGCCGCCGGGGCGACGGTGGTGCCGGTGCACGGGCTGCTGGTCGCCGAGGAGGTGGCGTATGTGCTGCGGCACAGCGGTTCCGTCGCGCTGATCAGCGGCGGTCCGATGTGGCCGGTCGCCGAGGAGGGGGCCCGCGCCGCGGGCGTCCGGGCCGTGCGCGGTCTGCCGGAGGGCGGCGAGCCGCTGACCGCACCGGAGCCGGCGGCCCCCGAGGACATCGCGGTGATCCTGTACACCAGCGGCACGACCGGGCGGCCCAAGGGCGCGCAGCTCACCCACCTCAACATCGTGATGAACGCCTCCGTCTCCGCCCACGACCTGCTGCGGCTGGACGGCGACGACGTGGTCCTCGGCTGTCTGCCGCTGTTCCACAGCTACGGGCAGACCTGTGCGATGAACGCGACGCTGCGGGCCGGGGCGACGCTCGTCCTCATGCCGCGCTTCAGCGGCGCGGGCGCGCTGGAGCTGCTGATCACCGAGGGCGTGAGCGTCTTCATGGGCGTACCGACGATGTACCACGCCCTGGTCGAGGCGGCGGCGCAGAGCGACCCGGCGAACCGCCCCACCCTGCGCGCGGGCGTCTCCGGCGGCGCGGCCCTCCCCGTGGCCGTGCTCGAACGCTTCGAGGCCACCTTCGCGACGCGGATCCTGGAAGGCTACGGGCTGACCGAGACGTCCCCGGTCGCCACCTTCAACCAGCCGGAGTTCGGCCTGCGCCCCGGCACGGTCGGCCACCCGGTGTGGGGCGTGGAGATCGGGGTGGCGGACGCGGCGGTGGAGGACGCCGTGGTGCTGCTCCCGGACGGCGAGGTCGGCGAGGTCGTGGTGCGCGGCCACAACGTGTTCGCCGGGTATCTCGACGATCCGGAGGCGACGGCCGCGGCGGTGGTCGACGGCTGGTTCCGCACCGGGGATCTCGGGGTCCGGGACGCGGACGGCTTCCTGAGCATCGTCGACCGGAAGAAGGACCTGGTCATCCGGGGCGGCTTCAACATCTATCCGCGTGAGGTCGAGGAGGTGCTGGTCCGCCACCCGGCGGTCTCCGAGGTCGCGGTGATCGGGGTGCCCGACGAGGCGCGCGGCGAGGAGATCTGCGCGGTCGTCGTGGTGCGGGCCGGTACCGAGGCGGTGACCGAGCAGGAGCTGATCGACTGGTCCAAGGAGCGGCTCGGGCGGCACAAGTACCCGCGGATCGTGCGGTTCACCGAGGCGCTGCCGCTGGGACCGACCGGCAAGGTCCTCAAGCGGGCCCTGACGGCGGGCTCCGCCTGACCGCACCGGCGTCCGCCGTTCACCCGACAGGGCCGGTCCGGGTCGACGCGGCCCCGGACCGGGTACGTATCGAAGCACCGGCACCGGTGGCCGTCGTCCGCGCCGGCACCGTCCGCGACCGCACCGCACCGCAGAAGGGCTGGACCTCATGTCTGCCGTACCCACTCCGATACCCGGGACGTCACCCCGGGTCAGCACGGTCCACGGGGCGGTGCGCGGCACGCTGGAGCGGGGTGTCGCCGTGTTCCGCGGCATCCCGTACGCCGCCGCGCCGGTCGGCGCCCTGCGCTTCCGGGCACCCGGGCCGCCCGAGCCCTGGGAAGGGGTACGGGACGCGGTGGCGTTCGGGCCGACCGCGCCGAAGCGGCCGTACAGCCCGCCGCTGGACCGGCTGCTGCCCGACCCCGACGTACCGGGCGACAACTGCCTGAACCTCAATGTGTGGACGCCGTCCCCGGACGCCACCGGGCTGCCCGTCATCGTCTGGATCCACGGCGGTTCGCTGCTGCACGGCTCGTCGGCGGTTCCGCTGTACGACGGGAGCGCGTTCGCCCGGGACGGCGTGGTCCTGGTGTCGGTCAACTACCGGCTCGGCATCGAGGGGTTCGGGGTGCTCCCGGACGCGCCCGCCAACCGGGGGCTGCTCGACCAGATCGCGGCCCTGGCGTGGGTGCGGGACAACATCGCGGCGTTCGGCGGCGATCCGGACCTGGTCACGGTGTGCGGCGAGTCGGCGGGGGCGATCAGCATCGGCGCCCTGCTGGCCATCCCCCGGGCCCGGGGGCTGTTCCGGCGGGCGGTGCTGCAGAGCGGTGCGCCGACCGCGCTGCCGCCGGGCGCGGGCGCCCGCCGCACCACGGAGCTGATCGCCAAGCGGCTCGGGGTCGCGGCGACGGCGGAGGCGCTGGCCGCGGTCGATCCGGCCGCGCTGCTGGCCGCGCAGACCGAGGTGACGGCCGGCGGCTCCCCGCTGACCGGCGGGAACTCCTTCCAGATCGTGGTGGACGGCGAGCTGCTGCCCCGCGATCCGCTCGAAGCGCTGCTGGACGGCGCCGCGTCCGGTGTCGATCTGCTGCTGGGCTCGAACAGCGAGGAGTACCGGCTCTGGTTCGTCCCCAGCGGTCTGACGGAGCGGCTGTCCTCGTTCAAGCTCAGGCTGGCCCTGCTGAAGTTCAGGGTGCCGGGTGCCACGGCGCGTACGTACCGGGCGAACCGGCCGGGTGCCACGCCGGGTGAGCTGCTCGGCGCGCTCGCCACCGATCTGCTGCTGCGGGTTCCGCTGAACCGGCTGGCCGACGCCCACGCGGACGGCCCGGGAAGCACCCATGTCTACGAGTTCGGGTGGCCGTCCCCGGTGCTGCGGCTGGGCGCCTGTCACGCGCTGGAGATCGGCTTCGTCTTCGACACCCTGGACCGGCCCGACGCGGTGGCGCTGGCCGGTGCGGACGCCCCGCAGGAGCTGGCCGACGCGATGCACGCGGCATGGGTGGCGTTCGCGGTGTCCGGCGACCCCGGCTGGCCGGGCTGGGACGGCTCACGCCCGGTGATGGGCTTCGGCCCCGGAGAGCCCGCCGTCGTGCGGGCCCCGCGCGACGCGGAGCTGCGCGGCTGGGCGCCGTACCGCGAGAGCGCCTGAACGCCGGATCCCCGGCCCTCGGGCCGGGGATCCGGGTCCGGCGTGACGCTCAGTTCTGCGCGGCCCAGAACTCGTCGAACGTGAGCAGCCCGTCGCCGTTGGCGTCGTGCGAGTTGATGACGGCCTGGGCCACCGGCTCGGTGACGTAGGGGTCGCCGAGCTGCGCCATCACGCTCTTGTACTCGGCGGCCGAGATCAGCCCGTCGCCGTTCAGATCGAACCGCTCGAATGCCTTGCGCGCCGCCTCGATGTCCGCCACAGTTCCGCCCCTTCGTAATGCCTGATCAATGCCTGACCAATGCCTGACTGACGGTGGCCAGATTAACGGTCGCGACGGATGGCGGTCGCGGCGGCCGGTCGTCGATCATGGGCGGGTGGTCCGCCGCCCGGCGGACCGCGGCCCGGACGGGGAGGCGGAACGCTCGTGGATGACTCGCTGGCACGGATTCTGGCGGCTGCGGCGGACGGGCGGTTCCCGCCGCCGGACGGGTCGACGACCGTGGTGCGCCGGCCCTCCGCCCGGGACGCGGGAGTGCTGGCGTTCACCGCGCACTCGGTGGTCTTCACCGACGAGGACCCCGACTGGGTGCGGTCCGTGCTGGCCGGCACCCCCGGCGACGCGCTCGCCGCGACGATGAATCCGTACTTCCTGGGCGTGCTGATGGCCCGCAGCGGCCGGCACATGAACACCGTCGATCTGCTGACGGCCGCCCACGCGCTGCCCGGCGAACCGGAGATCGCGCTGCGGGAGATCGAGGACCCGGAGCATCCGCGGGTGGCGCGGGCGATGAAGTACCGCGACGAGGTGCGGGTCTGGGCCGCCGACGGCGGTGTGGTGATCCTGGGCCGGGGCGTCGCGGGGCGATGGGAGACCGCGATCGAGGTGGCCGAGGAGTCGCGCGGGCGGCGGCTGGGCGAACGGCTGGCGCGGGCGGCCCGGCATCTGGTGCCGGACGCGGTGGTGTGGGCCCAGCAGTCGCCGGGCAACGCCCGCAGTGTGCGGACGTTCCAGGCGGCGGGCTACCGGCCGGTGGGTTCGGAGGCCCTGCTGATCGCCGGGTGAGCGGTCGGCAGGGCCGGGGCGCGCGGTGGCCGGGCGGTCAGCGGAAGACGCCGGTGTGGCCGAGCGAGTAGCGGCCCGGCTGCGGGTAGACGGCGAGTCCGTGCGGGCCGCTGCCCACCGGGATGCGGGCGAGCTGCTTGCCGGTGGCGGTGTCGATCGCGTACACCTCGGCGTCGTAGCGTCCGCTCAGCCAGAGGACCTTGCCGTCCGCCGAGACCCCTCCCATGTCGGGGCTGCCGCCGCCGGGCAGCCGCCATTTCTTCGCCAGCTTGCGCTGTGCGAAGTCGAAGACGGAGATGGAGCCCTCGCCGCGGTTGGAGATGTACATCTCCTTGGAGTCACGGCTGACGTAGAGGCCGTGGGCGCCCTTGCCGGTGCGCAGCAGCTTCGGGGTGGTGAACTTCTTGCCGTCCAGCACCCAGACCCCGTCGGCGATCATGTCCGCGATGTAGAACGTTCCGCCGTCCGGCGACAGTTTCACGTCCTGCGGCATCGCGCCCTTGAACGGCAGCTTCTGCCGGCCGATGACCTTCATCTTCGCGGTGTCGACCTTGAGGAGTTCGCCGGAGAACTCGCAGGAGACGATGAAGTACCGGCCGTCGGTGGAGAAGTCGGCGTGGTTGACGCCCTCGCAGTCGACCGGGAGGGTCCTGGCCGTCTTCATGGTGTGGGCGTCGCGGAAGACCAGCTGACGGTCCATCGAGGCCATCACCACGGCGTACTTGCCGTCCGGGGTGAAGTAGAGGTTGTACGGGTCGGAGACCGGCACCGTCGGGCCGGTCTTCCCGGTGGCCGGGTCGATGGCCGTGAGGCTGTCGCCGATGTCGTTGTTGACCCAGAGGGTCTTCAGGTCCCAGGACGGCACGACGTGCTGCGGCTGGCGGCCGACCTTGATGGTCCTGATGACCTTGTACGTCGCGGGGTCGATCACGCTCACGGTGTCGGAGTTGGTGTTGGGGACGTACACCCGGGACGGGAAGTCCTTGACGGCCGGCGAGAGCTTTCCCGGCCGGTCGGCGGAGTAGATGTCCTTGGCGTCGAGCACCGGGGGCATTCCGGGGAGCCCCGGCGGCGCGGGCGGGGTGAGACGTCCGGTCCTGGCGGGCTGCGCGGCGGCCTCGCTGCCGACGGCCTGGACGTTCGCCTGGTCGGCGGAGGTGCCGCAGCCGGTGAGTACGGCCAGCAGGACGCCCCCGAGCAGGGCCGCGGTGTGCTTGGTGGAGGGAGACATCAGGTCAGCAGCTCCGTGGTCGTCACCGCGCGCAGTCGGCGGCGGTCGATTTCGGTGAGGAGGAGGGGCAGGGCGGCGACCGTGTCCGCGTAGCCGAAGTGCAGGCTCACCACCGATCCGTTGCGGATCTCCCCGGCCACCTTGCGGGTGACGGCCGCGGCGCCGGGAGAGGTGAAGTCGAGGGAGTCCACGTCGTAGGAGAGGACGTGCGGGTAGCCCGCCCGGGCGGCCAGCCGCTGGACGAGCGGGGTGGCGGACCGGGTGCGTGAGGGCCGGAACCAGGTGCCGATGGAGCCGGTGAGCCTGCGCAGCCGCTGGGCGCAGCCGTTGATCTCCGCGTACGCCTCGGCCTCGCCCATCGCGGAGATGTCGACGTGGTGCTGGGTGTGGTTGCCGAGTTCGTGGCCGCCGTCGAGGATGCGCCGGGCCATCGTGGGGTGTTCGTCGAGCCAGCTGCCGACGGCGAGGACGGTGACCCGGACGTGTGCCCGTTCGGCCTCGGCGAGCACGGTCCGGGCGATGGCGGGGTCGCCCTGGCCGTGGAAGGTGAGGGCGACGCGGGCGCGGTCCCGGGGGCCGTGGTCGATCTGGACCGGCTGTCCGGGGAAGCGGTGCGGTCCTGGCGCGGGAGCGGGGGACGGCGGCCGGGTGGTCGCGTCGGCGGGGTTCTTCGGACTCACCGTGTCCGTGACGGTGCCGGCCGGTGTGCCGGCGGCGTCGCGGTCCGCGCATCCGGCGGTGAGGACACCGGCGAGGGCGGCCCCTGCTCCCGCGCGCAGGGCGCCGCGGCGGTGCACCGGAGTGTCGGAGGCGTTCATGTGCAGACACAGTAGGGGCGAAATGGGAAGAAAATAACAATTTAGGCATATGGGCGAAGCGAATGAATCACTCACTGAATCCCATAAATATTCACACTTTTGCAGGCAAGTGACCCATCACACCTGCGATTCAGCCCTGGAATGTCCCACTATGGCAGCCTATAAACCAATTGCCTCTTTGGCGGGGAGGTCGCCCGTCTGCCATAGTCGGTCACACGACCGCATGACCCGAGCCCGGTCGTCACAAGCGGCCGTGAACACACCCCCCATTTCACGGCCCCCACACAGCAGCCCCCGAAGCGCCTCACCGCGGCGAACCGGGGGCTGCTGTGTGTCCGGGCGCGATCCGGCCGGGTCAGCGGTCGGAGATCCGCATCTCGAACCAGGTGGTCTTGCCACGCGGCAGCAGATCCACGCCCCAGCGGTCGGAGAGCTTGTCGACGAGGAAGAGACCCCGCCCGCTGATGTCCATCTCCTGAACCGGCATCAGACAGGGCAGCCCGCGCGAGGGGTCGCGCACCTCGATCCTGATCCAGCCCCGCCGTCGCAGCATCCGCAACCCGAAGACCCGGGCGCCGGTGTGGCGCACCGCGTTGCCCACGAGCTCCGAGACGAGCAGCACGGCGTACTCGGCGGTCTGCGGGGAGAGCGCCCACTGACGCAGCACCACGCACGAGGTGAGCCGTCGGGCGGTGGCCGCGGACTCCGGACGGGAGGGCAGCCGGACTTCACCCTCCGTCGGATTTCCGAACAACTCCAGCGCCTTGAACGCCTGTTCGTCCTCGACGACCGGCATCCAGCGCGCCGCTGTCGCACCACTGTGCGGTCGCGGCTGTTCCACACCCTCCAGGCCCGCCATGGACACCATCATGGCCGCAAGACGGGTGCCCCGGGGCCGTTCCGAAGGAATCCGCACCCCGGAACACGCCGCTCCGTGATCACCGAAAGTCATATGCCACTGGCAGAACGAGGCCCGCCACAGCCCTGCTGACCTGCATGAATACCCCCTCCGATGGCGGTTGACCGGGCCATCGGGGAGCTGGGCCTCAAGGCTGTCCCGAGGCCCGGCCAATCCGCCCGCACGGATGAACGCGCGTCAGTCTGTGCCCAACTGTCGTTCGGTCAGAGGAACTTGGCCTTGCCCGGCCCCTCCTCGACGAAGCTGCGCATTCCGCGCTCCCGGTCCTCGGTGGCGAACAGTCCGGCGAACCAGTTCCGCTCGATCGTGAGCCCGGTGTCGATGTCCGTCTCCAGACCGGCGTCGATGGATTCCTTGGCGGCGCGCAGGGCCAGCGCCGGTCCCTTGGCCAGCCCGGCGGCCCAGGCGTGCGCCTGCTCGTACACCTCGGCGGCGGGCACCACCCGGTCCACCAGACCGATCGCCAGGGCCTCTTCGGCCCGCACATGGCGGCCGGTGAAGATCAGGTCCTTGGCCCGGGACGGGCCGATCAGCCGGGCCAGGCGCTGGGTGCCGCCCGCGCCCGGGATCAGCCCGAGCAGGATCTCGGGCTGGCCCAGCTTGGCGTTGTCGCCGGCGATACGGAAGTCGGCGCAGAGCGCCAGCTCGCAGCCGCCGCCCAGCGCGTAGCCGGTGACGGCGGCGACGACCGGCTTGGGGATCCTGGCCACCGCGGTGAACGAGTCCTGCAGCGCCTTGGACCGTACGACCATCGCCGTATGGTCCATCGCCTGCATCTCCTTGATGTCCGCGCCCGCCGCGAACACCTTCTCGCCGCCGTAGAGGACCACGGCGCGCACGTCGTCGCGCCGGGTCGCCTCCTCGGCGAGTTCACGCAGCCGGTCCTGGGTGGCGACGTCCAGGGCGTTCATGGGCGGGCGGTCCAGCAGGATCGTGCCGACGCCGTCGCGTACTTCGAGATTTGCGGTCATGAGAGGCAGGTTAACCGTCGCTAACGACGGCGGGCCCGGTGCTGTTGGTCACAGCACCGGGCCCGCCCGTGTTCCCCGTGAGGAGAGGTTCCTTGCGCGCAGGACTACTTGGTCCACTCCGACCAGGACATGTTCCAGCCGTTGAGGCCGTTGTCCGGCTGGATCGTCTTGTCGTGCGAGTTCTTCACGACCACGACGTCACCGATGAGCGAGTTGTCGAAGAACCAGGCCGCGGAGGTCTTCTTGCTCCAGGCGCCGCGCACGTCCTGCAGACCGACACAGCCGTGGCTGGTGTTGGTCGAACCGAAGATGCCGGACGAGCCCCAGTAGTTGCCGTGGATGAAGGTGCCCGAGGTGGACAGACGCATCGCGTGCGGCACGTCCTTGATGTCGTACTCGCCGCCGAAGCCGACGGTGTCACCGTTCATCCGGGTCACCTTGAGCTTCTCGCTGATGACCATCTGACCGTTGTACGTGGTGGTCGCCGGGGCGCCCGCCGAGATCGGGATGTCCTTGATCTGCTGGCCGTCGCGGACGACCTTCATCCGGTGGCTGCTCGCGTCGACCGTGCTGACCTGCTTGCGGCCGATCGTGAAGGAGATCGTCTTGGACTGCTTGCCGTAGACACCGGGGCGTCCCTCGACACCGTCGAGGTTGAGCTTCACGGTCACCTTGGTGCCCGCGGCCCAGTAATCCTCGGGGCGGAAGTCGAGCCGGTCGTTGCCGAACCAGTGGCCCTCGACCGGGACGGACGGCTCGGCCGTCACCTTGATGGCGTTCTCGACCGCGTCCGGGTCGGTGATACCGCGGGTGAAGTGGATCGACACGGGCATCCCGACGCCGACCGTGGAACCGTCCTCCGGGGTGTACTGCCCGATGAAGGTGTTCTGCGGGACCAGCGTGGTGAAGCTGGTGTCCTTGGCCGACTCACGGCCCTCCGAGTCCTTGGCGACCACGTGGACCTTGTACTTGGTCGCGGCGGCCAGGTGCTGGTCCGGTGCCCAGCTCGCGCCGTCCGCCGCGATCTTCCCCGCGACCTCGGTGCCCTTGGGGTCGGAGACCTTGACCGTGGTCAGCTTCCCCTGGTCGGCCGAGATCTTCAGCGCGCCGCTGGTCGCCACGGAGTCCGCGCCGTCCTTGGGCGCGACGGTCACCACGGCCTGCGAGGCCGAGGTGTCCTCGGCCTTGCCCGCGCCGCCCTTACCGCCGCCGGCGTCGTCTCCCCCGCCGCACGCCGTCACCAGCAACAGCAGCGCACCCAGTACCAGAGCCAGCAGTCCGGTGGACCCTCGCCCGCCCCGTACGCCGCTCGCCCCGGCCGATGTCCCCGATATCGGCTGCCCGTTCAATGTGATTGTCTCCCCTCACACGGCCTGGCCCCGCCAAGGCCCCGGGAGCCCGAAGGCTCCCTCCCCCGCGCGCTGCACATGCACGCTCAGCGAAAGATAATCACACCGGCCGTGTGGAAATGACCCCCCGGATGTCACCGTTCAGTCCCAAGTTGTCCCGGGACTTCTGCCAGGTGGCGCGGGACTCCGGGGCGGGGCGGTCCGACGGGGACTCAGCGGAGGGCGGAGCCGGCCTTCCACCGGGTCCAGTCCAGATTCCAGCCGCCGAGCCCGTTGTCCGGCGCGACCTTCTTGTCGTCGGAGTTGACGACCTCGACCACGTCGCCGATGAGCGTCCGGTCGTAGAACCGGCCGGCCGGGGTTTCGCTGCTGCCGCCCCGCACGTCCTCCAGCCCGACACAGCCGTGGCTGACGTTCTCCGAGCCGAAGACGCCCTCGTCCGACCAGTAGTTGCCGTGCAGGAAGGTGCCGGAATCGGTGAGCCGGATGGCGTGCGGTACGTCCTTGATGTCGTACTCGCCGCCGAAGCCGACCGTGCGGCCGTCCATCCGGGTCACTTCGCGCATCTCGCTGACCACCATCTTCCCGTTGTACGTGGTGGTCTTCCCCGCGGAGCCCGCCGTGATCGGAATGGTGGAGACGATTTCCCCGTCGCGGCGCACCTGCATGGTGTGCGCGGCCGCGTCGACCAGGGACGACTGCGAGCGGCCGATCCTGAAGACGACCTTCTTGTCCTGGGTTCCGTACACGTGCGGCGCGCCCTCCACGTCGCGCAGCGCCATCTCGACGGTCACCTCGGTGCCCGGTTTCCAGTACGCGGCGGGGCGGAAGTCGAGCCGGTCCGCGCCGAACCAGTGCCCCACCACCTCGACCGGCGGTACGGACGTCACCTTGATGGCCCGCTGCACGGCCGCGCGCTTGGTGACCGGCCGGTTGAAGTCGAAGGAGACGATCATTCCGGTGCCGACCGTGGCCGCGTTCTCCGGTTTGAAGTAGCCGATGAAGCGGTGCTCGGGCACGGCCATGGTGAAGGTGGTGTGGCGGGTGGTGCGGTTCCCCGAGCCGTCCACGGCCACCGCGTCCACGCTGTACTTGGCGCCGAGCCTGAGCCGGCCCTCGCTCCCCCGGGGCGCCCAGGAGAGTCCGTCCCGCGCGATCCGGCCCGGCACCCTCCGGCGCTGCGCGTCCTCGGTCCGGGTCACCTCGACGCTCTTCAGCTTCCCGTCGGGGACCTTCACCGCGATCCGCCCGTCCGGGCCGATGTTCTTCGCCCCGTCCCGCGGGGTGACCTGGATCGCCTCCTGCGGCGGGCCCGCCGACCCGCCGAAGATCGATCCGGTACCGGTGCAGCCGGTCAGTACGGCCAGCACGACGAACAGTCCTGCCCATGTCGGCGCGGTGGCCCTGCCCGCCACCGCCCTCTTCGCTACGTGGTTCACGCCCGCCCAACGACGGGGGCCGGTCGGGGGAAACGTGAGTGCGGGCGCCCGGATGGGCAGAAACAGGGGGAGGACCACCCTCGGGGAGCCGCGGCCGGGACGCCGTGCGCTCCTTTTCGGTGCCGGTCCCCATGAGCCGCGGGAGGCGAGCAGGTGTCGAGCGCAGCCGAGCAGGAGGCAGTTCAGGAGCCGGGTACGGCCGCCCGGAGCCGGGCCGTACGGGGGCGGCCGCCCGCCGTGTGGCCCGGCTCCCCGACCCCGCTGGGGGCCCGGTTCCGGGTCGGTCCCGACGGGGTCGCGGGCACCAACTTCGCGCTCTGGGCCGGGGGTTCGGACTCCGTCGAGCTGTGTCTCTTCGACGAGGACGGGACCGAGCGCCGGCTCGCGCTGACCGAGCTGACCCATGAGATCCGGCACGGCTTCGTACCGGGTGTGCGGCCGGGACAGCGCTACGGCTACCGGGTGCACGGCCGCTGGGATCCCTGGACCGGGGCCCGCTGGAATCCGGCGAAGCTGCTCCTCGATCCCTACGCGCGGGCGGTGGACGGCACTTTCACGCTTCCGGCCGAGGTGTACGGCCATGTGAGGGACTGGCCGCAGCAGCATGTCGCGGACACCGTCCGCGACGAACGGGACTCCGCCCCGCACGTCCCCAAGGGTGTCGTGGTCCATGACGACGACGACTGGGCCGAGGACCACCGGCCGAAGACCCCGTGGGCGGACTCCGTCATCTACGAGCTGCATGTGCGCGGCTTCACCGAGCGGCACCCCGGCATCCCCGAGGAGCTCCGGGGCACGTACGCCGGTCTCGCCCATCCGGCGGCCGTCGGACATCTGCTGCGGCTCGGGGTGACGGCGGTGGAGCTGCTGCCGGTGCACCAGTTCGCCCACGAGGACCATCTGCTGAGGCGCGGACTGCGCAACTACTGGGGCTACAACTCGATCGGCTACTTCGCCCCGCACGCCGACTACTCGGCGAGCGGCACGGCGGGCGGCCAGGTCGGCGAGTTCAAGAGGATGGTCCGGGCGCTGCACGACGCGGGGATCGAGGTGATCCTCGACGTGGTCTACAACCACACGGCGGAGGCGGGCGAACTCGGTCCGATGCTGTCGCTGCGCGGCATCGACAACCGCGGCTACTACCGCCTCCAGCCCGACGCCCGCCGCTACGCCGACTACACGGGCTGCGGCAACACCCTGCACGTCGTCCAGCCGCACGTACTGCGGCTGATCACCGACTCGCTGCGCTACTGGGTGACGGAGATGGGCGTCGACGGCTTCCGCTTCGACCTGGCCGCCGCGCTGGCCCGCTCCATGCACGACGTCGACATGCTCTCGCCGTTCCTCGCGGTGATCGCCCAGGACCCGGTGCTGCGCCGGGTGAAGCTGATCGCCGAGCCGTGGGACGTCGGCAACGGCGGCTACCAGGTGGGCGCCTTCCCACCGCTGTGGACCGAGTGGAACGACCGCTACCGGGACGCCGTACGGGACTTCTGGCGCGGCGCCCTGCCCGACGTACGGGACCTCGGCTACCGGCTGACCGGGTCCAGCGATCTCTACGCCTGGGGCGGCCGGCGCCCGTACGCCTCGGTCAACTTCGTCACCGCGCACGACGGCTTCACCCTGCGCGACCTGGTGAGCTACGAGCAGAAGCACAACGAGGCCAACGGCGAGGCCAACCGGGACGGCACCTCGGACAACCGGGCCTGGAACTGCGGCGCCGAGGGCGAGAGCGACGATCCCGCGATCAACGCGCTGCGCCGCCGCCAGCTGCGCAACCTGCTGACCACGCTGCTGCTGTCGACGGGGGTGCCGATGCTGGTCGCGGGCGACGAGATGGGCCGTACGCAGGGCGGCAACAACAACGCGTACTGCCAGGACAACGAGACCGGCTGGCTGGACTGGTCGCTGCTCGAACAGCCCGGGTGGCGGGAGCTGACCGAGCTGACGGCGCGGGTGCTGCGGCTGCGCCGCGCTCATCCGGTGCTGCGCCGCCGGGCCTTCTTCTCCGGGCTGCCGCAGGCGGCGGACGGGCTGCGGGACCTGGCGTGGTTCACCCCACGGGGTACGGAGATGACCGAGGGCGACTGGTACGCGCCGGCCGCCACGGTCGGGCTCTTCCTCTCCGGGCGCGACATCCCCGGCCGGAACGCACGGGGCGAACAGATCACCGACGACAGCTTCCTGGCGATCCTGCACGCCGACCACCGCCCGACCGGCTTCCGGCTCCCCGGGCCGCCGTGGGCGCGGAGTTACGAACTGGTCCTGGACACCTCGCGGGAGGACCAGACCACGGCCCCCGGAACCGCCCACCCGGGCGACGGGACACTGACCGTGCCGGCCAGGTCGGTGCAGCTGCTGCGCGTGGCGCAGTGAGCGGGGTGCACGGCCGGGTCAGCCGAGGATGCCCCGGTCGTAGCCGATCGCCACGGCGGCGGCCCGGTCCTTGGCACCCAGCTTGGCGAAGACATGGGTGAGATGGGTCTTCACGGTGGCCTCGCTGATGAACAGCCCGGCGGCGATCTCCCGGTTCGACGTGCCCTTCGCGACGAGTTCGAGCACCTCGCGCTCGCGGGCCGACAGCGCCTCGCTGCCCGCCGCCGGGGTGCGCACCCGTGAGATGAGCCGGGAGGCGACGGCGGGCGAGAGCACGGTGCGGCCGTCGGCGGCGGCGCGGACGGCGGTGAACAGCTCGTCGCGGGGCGCGTCCTTGAGCAGATAGCCGGTCGCACCGGCCTCGATCGCGGGCAGGGTGTCGGAGTCGGTGTCGTACGTGGTCAGGACCAGCACCTTGGACCGGACGCCGAGCCGGGCCAGTTCGGCGATGGCGACGACTCCGCCGCCGCCCGGCATCCGCAGGTCCATCAGGACGACATCGGGGTCCAGCCGGACCGCCAGGTCCACCCCCTCCACCCCGTTCGACGCCTCCCCCAGGACCTCGAAGTCCGGGGCCGAGTCGAACATGCCGCGCAGACCGTCCCGTACGACGGGGTGGTCGTCGACGACGACGAGTGTGATGACGCGTGCGGTTTCCTGAGCCATGGCGGGTCAACCGTACTGGGTCATCGGCTGTGCCGGACCAGGGGCACCCGGGCGCTGACCGCCGTGCCCCGGCCCGGCTCGGTCTCCACCTCGACCGTGCCCGCGATGCGCTCGGCGCGGGCCCGCATGCCGCCGAGCCCGAAGCCGCCCGCACCGCCGGCGGGCGGCAGGGCGGCCGGGTCGAAGCCGCAGCCGTCGTCCCGTACGTCCAGGGTGAGTTCGTCCCCCATGAACGACAGCGTGACACCGGCCCGCAGGGCCCCGGCGTGGCGGCCGACGTTGGCGAGGGCCTCCTCCGCGATCCGCAGGAGGGTGGCGGCTATCTCGTCGTGGACCGGCTCGACGGTGCCGGTGACCGTGAACTCGGCCCGGACCCCGAGGCGTTCCGCCCAGTCGGTGACCGTGCGCTTCAGCGCGCCCGGCAGGTCGTCGTGTTCCAGCGCGGCGGGGACCAGGTCGTGGACCGAGCGGCGCGCCTCGCCGAGGCTGTGCCGGGCCAGGGCGGCCGCGCGGTCCAGGTGTATCCGGGCCAGCGCCGGGTCGGTGTCGCCGATCGAGTCCACCGCCTGGAGCTGGGCGATGATGCCGGCCAGGCCCTGGGCCAGGGTGTCGTGGATCTCGGCGGCGAGCCGGCGGCGCTCGTCGGCGACGCCCGCCTCGCGGGCCTGGACCAGGAGCTGGGCGTGCAGCCCGGCGTTCTCCGCCAGGGCCTGTTCGAGCCGGGCGTTGGCCGACTCCAGTTCGGTGATGGTGTCGACCTGCGTACGGGCGTGGTCGGCCTCGCGGTCGCCGATCCTGGCGAAGACCATGGTGAGGGTTCCGTGCAGGCCGAACAGGGCGGCGAAGGCGACCCAGTTCATCAGGGAGACCGGCGGCAGGCCGCTGCCGCACTGCGCACCCGCCATGATGACGGCGGTGACCAGCAGCCCGGGGCGGACGGCCCGTTGCGGGAGCAGCCGGCCGGTGTCGAAGTATCCGAGGATCGCGAACACCGAGTAGAAGGGGTTGCACCAGGTCAGGGCGAAGGCGATCAGGGTGCGGGCGACGTAGTAGCACTGCGACGACCGCGACTTGGGGACAACGGTCGGCCCGACCCGCCCCCACCAGAGCTGGAGGGCGAAGGCCACCGGCACCAGCACCGCGGCGGCGTACACGTCCGCGCGGTCCATGATGAGCGGGGCGCTCACGGCCGCGACGAAGGTGCTCAGGCCGAGGAACCCGTAGGGCCCGAGCCTGAAGAACCGTTCCCACCCCAGCTCGGCGTTCACCGCGTCGTTCCGGTGCGCCGTCGCCGTGTCCCGCGCCTTCATGGGTGCAGTCTCCCGTATCCGGCGCCCCGGTCACTCCCAGCGGAAGAGACGGGCCGCGAGGAAGGTCACCAGAGCCGTCCACAGCGCCATCACGCCGAGTTGGGCGAAGCCGGGCCAGCCGCCGGACGCCGCCCGGTCCAGTGCCTCGGACGCGGCGCCGAACGGGGTGAACCGGACGATGGTGCGCAGGGTGTCGGGCATGCTCTGCACCGGGATCCAGACCCCGGCGGTGAACATCATCAGGAGGTAGACGACCGAGCTGATGGCGGCGGACGCCTTGGCCGTACGGGCGAGGGCGCAGAGCAGCGAGCCGAGCGCCAGCACGCTCGCCACGGCCAGCAGCAGCGCCACGGCGTAGCCGAGCGGCTGCCCGGGCAGTGCGACGCCGAAGCCGATCCGGCCGACGGCCATCGCCAGCGCGGCGGAGCCGAGGGCGGCGACGCCGTGCAGCGCGATCTGCGCGGTGAGCAGCGCGGAGGGGCGTACCGGGGTGGTGGACATCCGGCGCAGGATGCCGCGTTCGCGGTAGCCGGTGAGGACCGGCGGCATGGCCTGGAGCCCGGCCATGATCATGCCGAGCAGCACCGCCACCGGTACGTAGAGGTCGATGACACGCCGTCCCGCGAGTTCGTCGGTGTGCTCCCGGAAGGAGGGGATGAGACCGAGGATCGTCAGGAGCACGGTCGGGAAGACCATGATCCAGAACAGGCTGCCGGGTTCGCGGAGGAAGAGCCGGATCTCGGAGCGGAGCACCGCACGGTGCGCGGAGGCGGCGGAGGCCGTCGCGGGGGCCGTCGCCGGGGCCGGGTTCGCCGTGGTCATCTCAGACAGCCTGTTCTGTGAGGTCGAGGAAGGCGTCGTCGAGCGTCGCCTCCGAGACGCGGAGCCGGTGTGCGGTGATGCGGTGCCGGGCCAGCAGGGAGATCACCGCGTTGACCGTCTCGTCGGTGCCGCTGATGACGATCCGGTCGTCCTCGCGCTCCACGGAGGCCGCGCCGGGCAGTTGCTCCAGCTCGGTTTCGGTGAGCGGGCGCGACGGGGTGAAGGAGATGACGGTGGAGCCGTCCGCCCGGCCGATCAGGCCGGAGGGGGTGTCGAGGGCGACGACCTTCCCCTTGTCGATGACGGCGATCCGGTCGCAGAGCTGCCTGGCCTCCTCCATGAAGTGGGTGACCAGCAGGACGGTGACACCGCTGTCGCGTACGTCCTCGATGAGCTTCCAGGTGTCCCGTCGGGCCCGTGGGTCCAGGCCGGTGGTCAGTTCGTCGAGCACGACCACCCGTGGTCTGCCGACCAGGGCGAGCGCGATGGACAGCCGCTGCTTCTGACCGCCGGACAGTTTGGCGAAGCGGGTGCCGTACACGGTGTGCAGGCCCAGCCGTTCGGCGAGCTCCCGCCAGTCGGCGGGGTCCGGGTAGAAGGCGCTGTACAGCTCCAGCGCCTCGGCCACGGTGAGTTTGGGCTGGAGTTCGCTCTCCTGGAGCTGGGCGCCGAGCAGCCCGGTGACCCGGTCGTGGTCGGCGACGGGGTCGAGTCCGGCGACCCGGACCGTACCGGCATCGGGGATC
Source organism: Streptomyces sp. NPDC127117 (assembly GCF_042677325.1). Classification (NCBI taxonomy): domain Bacteria; kingdom Bacillati; phylum Actinomycetota; class Actinomycetes; order Kitasatosporales; family Streptomycetaceae; genus Streptomyces; species Streptomyces sp. NPDC127117. The sequence goes on along the minus strand of NZ_JBHXTM010000006.1, from coordinate 182,816 downwards.
CGCAGCCCCTCGACGCACTCGACGGTGGTGGTCTTGCCCGCGCCGTTGGGACCGAGGATCCCGAAGATCTCCCCCTCGTCGACGGCGAAGCTGACGCCGTCGACCACGGGGCGCCCGGCGTAGGACTTGCGCACCCCGTCCACTTCGATGATTGCCATGCCCACGAGCATCGGGGCGCGGGGGCCGGCGCACCATCGTCCATCGCGCTCGAAGCGGCATCGGCCGATCGGTTGATACGGGCTACGACCTGCGTGGTTCTGCCCCGGTCGGCGCCGGTCGGCCGGAAAACCACATGAGCGTTGTCAGGGGTGAACCGTACGCTCGCCCGTGATGCCCGAAAAACATGCAGAGCCCAAGGATCGGTCCACCGTTCAGTCCCTGTTGCGGCTGTGGCCTTATGTGAAGCCGGTACGGCACCGGCTGTTCGGCGCCGCGCTGGTCGCGATCGCCGCGTCCTGTATCGCCCTGGTGATCCCCCTCGTACTGAAGTGGATCGTCGACGGCCCGGTGGCGGACCGGGATCCCGGCGGGGTCTGGCTCGGGGCGCTGTACCTGCTGCTGCTGGGCATCGCCGAGGCGGCGCTGTTCGGGGTGCGGCGGTGGATGGTGGCACGGCCGCTGGCCACGATCGAGGCGACGATGCGGGCCGATCTGTACCGGCATCTGCAACGGCTTCCGGTGGCCTTCCACGACCGCTGGGCATCGGGGCAGTTGCTCTCACGCGCGACCACGGATCTGATGCTGCTGCGTCAGTTCCTGGCCTTTCCGATGACGTTCTTGCTGGTCAACGGGGTGACGATCCTGATCGGCTTCGTCATTTTGCTGATGCAGCAGTGGACGCTGGGGCTGGTGCTGCTCATTCCGGTCGTGCCGCTGATGATCATCTGCTCGGTCTTCGAGACGAAGTACTCGGTCGTGGCGCGCCGGGCCCAGGACCAGGTCGGTGATCTGACGACGGTCGTCGAGGAGAGTGTGCTCGGCATCCGGATCATCAAGGGCTTCGGCCGGCACCGCAGCCAGGCCCGCACCTTCCGCGCCCTCTCGCAGCGGCTGCGCGCCACGGAGCTGGGCAAGGCCCGTCTCCTCGCGGCCATCTGGGCCGCCATCACCGTGATCCCGGAGCTGGCCATCGGCGCGGCGCTGGTGCTCGGCACGGTCCAGGTCGCGGACGGCGGCCTCTCCGCGGGCACCCTGGTCGCCTTCCTCTCCACCGCGCTCGCGCTGCGGTGGCCGGTCGAGTCGATCGGCTTCCTGCTGGCGATGAGCCAGGAGTCGGCGACGGCGACCGAGCGGTACTTCGAGGTGATGGACGTGGCCGAGGAGAACGACTCGTCCGGCGCGGCCGGGCCCGTTGCGGGCAGCGACTCGGCCCGGGGCGAAATGGTCTTCGAGGGTGTGGAGTTCCGCTATCCCGACGCGGAGCCCGGCTCCGTACCCGTGCTGTCCCGGATCGATCTGCGGATCCGGCCCGGCGAGACGATGGCCCTGGTCGGTGCCACGGGTTCGGGCAAGACGACGCTCACCGCCCTCGTCCCGCGGCTGCACGAAGCCACCGCGGGGCGGATCACCCTGGACGGTACGGACATCACCGCCATGCCCCGGGAGCAGCTGCGCGAGCTGGTCTCGGTGGCCTTCGAGGAGCCGACGCTCTTCTCGGCGAGCGTCGGGGAGAACGTGCTGATGGGCGCCGAAGGCGCCGGGGACGACGAGTTGCGCAGGGCACTGGCCATCGCCCAGGCGGACTTCGCGCACGCGCTGCCCGAGGGCGCCGGCACCCAGGTCGGCGAGCAGGGGCTCAGCCTCTCCGGCGGGCAGCGGCAGCGGCTCGCGCTGGCCCGCGCCGTGGTCGGCCGGCCGCGGTACCTGGTGCTGGACGATCCGCTCTCCGCGCTGGACGTGCACACCGAGGCGCTGGTGGAGGCCGCCCTGCGGCAGGTCCTGGCGGAGACCACGGCGATCGTGGTCGCGCACCGGCCGTCCACCGTGATGCTCGCGGACCGGGTGGCGCTGCTCTCGGAGGGCCGGATCGCCGCCGTCGGCACTCATCAGGAACTGCTGCGCAGCAGCCCCGAGTACGCCTGGCTGATGTCGGGCGCCGAGGGCGCACCGGACGCGCCCGCCGAGGACGCCTTCCCCGACCCGTCCGCCGGGGACATCCTCACCCCGGACGTCCCCGCCGAGAAGGGCCGCACCCGATGACCAGTACGACGACCGCGGACACCGCCCCCGCCGAGCCCACCAAGAGCGTCGAGATCACCGGGGACGGGTTCGACCGGGACGATCTGCCCACCCCGGCCGGCGCGACCGGGGCACTGCTGCGGTCGCTGCTGCGGCCGTACAAGGCCCGGGTGGTGGTCGCCGCGCTGCTGCTGCTGGTCCAGCAGGCCGCGGTGCAGGCCGGACCGCTGCTCGTCGCGTACGCCATCGACAGCGCGGTGCCCGCGTTCCGGGACGAGCGGTACGGGCCGCTGATCGCGGTGGCGGTCGGGTACGCGCTGTGCTCGGCGGCGGGCGGCGGCATGCAGTACGCGTTCATCCGGGTCTCCTCGCGGCTCAACCAGGATGTGCTGCTCGATCTGCGCGGGCGGATCTTCCGCCATGCGCAGGCGCTCAGTGTGGACTTCCACGAGCGCTACACCTCGGGCCGGCTGATCTCCCGTTCCACCACGGACGTGGAGTCGCTGCGGGAGCTGCTCAGCGAGGGGCTCCAGGAGCTGATCGGCGTCGTCCTGTCCTTCGTCTCCATCTCGCTGATGCTGCTCTGGCTGGACTTCGGCCTGGGCGCGCTGGCCGTGCTCTCCCTCGTACCGCTGTATCTGCTGGTGCGGCGCTTCCAGCGGCGGGCCGGGGTGCTGTACTCCGGGCGGTCCACGGCGATCGCCGCGGTCATCGTGAAGTTCGCGGAGACGATGAACGGCATCCGTCCCGTCCAGGCGTTCCGCCGCGAGTCCGTCAACGACGCGCACTTCGAGCGCCTCAACAACACGCACCGGTGGGCGAACGGCAGCGCGATGCTGGAGATGGCGCGTTATGTCGTCGGCTCCCGGCTGGTCGCCAACACGGCGGTCGCCGGAATCGTGCTCTGGGGTGCGTACCGGGTGGCCTCGGGCACCCTGGCGCTCGGTGTGCTGGCCGCGGCCGTGCTCTATCTGCGCCGGCTGTACGACCCGATCGACCGGCTCGGCATGTTCCTCAACTCCTACCAGTCGGCCGCGGCCTCGCTGCAGAAGATCGCGGGCCTGCTGGCCCAGACCCCGTCCGTACCGGAGGCGCAGAACCCGCGCGAGCTGCCGGCCCTGACCGGTGAACACCCGGGCCGCGAGGTCGTGTTCGACCGGGTGCGCTTCGCCTACCGCACCGGCGGCGAGGTGCTGCCCCGCTTCGACCTGACGATCCCGGCCGGTCAGACCGTCGCCGTGGTCGGCTCGACGGGCGCGGGCAAGTCGACGCTGGCCAAGCTGCTGGCCCGCTTCTACGACCCGACGGACGGCCGGGTACTGCTCGACGGTACGGACCTGCGGGAGCTGGCCGTGCCCGAGCTGCGGCGGGGTGTGGTGATGGTGACCCAGGAGGCGTTCCTGTTCTCCGGGACGGTCGCCGAGAACATCGCGATCGGCAGCCCGGACGCGACCCGCGCGGACATCGAGCGGGCCGCCAAGGCGATCGGCGCGCACGATTTCATCAGCGGGCTGCCCGACGGGTACGACACGGACGTACGCAAGCGGGGCGGCCGGATCTCGGCCGGTCAGCGTCAGCTGGTCGGCTTCGCCCGCGCCCTGCTCGCCGACCCCGCCGTGCTGATCCTCGACGAGGCGACCAGTTCCCTGGACGTCCCCGGCGAACGGGCGGTGCAACGGGCCATGGACACGGTGCTGCACGGCCGCACCGCGGTGGTGATCGCCCACCGCCTGTCGACGGTGGAGATCGCGGACCGGGTCCTGGTGATGGAGCACGGCCGCATCGTGGAGGACGGCACCCCCGCCGAACTCATCGCCGGGACCGGCCGCTTCGCCGGTCTGCACCGGGCGTGGCGGGAGAGCCTGACCTGAGCGGTCCCCGGCCCGGGGCGGGTGGCGGCCGTCCGAGGGCGACCGCCTACGGAACCGGGGCACCGGGGGCCGACAGGGTGATCGCCCCGGCGGGGCACAGGTCGACGGCCCGGCGGACCGCGTCCCGTGTCCCGGCGGGCGGCTCGGGTCGCAGCACGATCGCCCTGCCGTCGTCCTCGCCCTGGTCGAACACCTCGCCGGCGGTGAACACGCACATTCCGGAGCCGACGCAACGCCCGGCGTCCACGGTGACCCTCATCGCTCAGGCCTCCCAGGTGACCGGGAGGCTCTTCACCCCGTAGATGTCCGCGGTCTCCGGACGCAGGGCCACCTCTTCGGGCGGTACTGCCAGACGCAGCGCGGGAAAGCGGTTGAACAGCGCGGGGAACGCGACCTTCATCTCGACGCGGGCCAGCTGCTGCCCCAGGCACTGATGGATGCCGTGGCCGAAGGCCAGGTGCCCGCCGCCCTGCCTGCGGAGGTCGAGCACGTGGGGATCGGCGAAGCGCTCGGGGTCGCGGTTGGCGGTGTTGTACGACAGGATCACCCGCGACCCGGCCCCGATGGTCGCGCCTCCCAACTCGACGTCCTCCAGGGCCGTCCTCATGAACGTCTTGGCGACACTGAGGTACCGCAGCAGTTCCTCCACGGCCCGGTCGGCGAGCGCGGGATCGGCGCGCAGCGCGGCCAGTTGCTCCGGGTTGCGCAACAGCGCGAAGGTGCCGAGGGACAGCATGTTCGCGGTGGTGTCGAGCCCTGCCGCCAGCAGGAGCAGGGCCATCCCCCTCAGTTCCTCGTCGGTCAGATCGCTGTCGGTGAGGTCGCTGAGCACGTCGTCGGTGGGGTTGGCGCGCTTGGCGGACACCAGCTCCGCGAGGTAGGTCTGAGTCGCGGTATAGGCCGCGATCATGTCCTCGTCGCTCGTCTCCCCGTTCATGAACGAGTCGACCTGCTCCTGGAAGGACCCCCGGTCCCGGTACGGCACCCCCAGCAGTTCACAGATCACGATGGCGGGGATGGGCTTGGCGAACGCGGTCACCAGGTCCGCGGACGTCCCGGCCTCCTCCATGGCATCCAGGTGGTCGGCGGTGATCTGTTCGATGCGCTCGGTGAGCAGTCGCATCCGTCGCACGGTGAACTTGCCCATCAGCGGCTTCCGGTAGCGGCTGTGCTGGGGCTCGTCCATGAGCAGGAACTCGCCGGGCGGCGCCGGGAGTGCCTTCATGTCTCCGTAGTCGATGGTCGGGTGGAGCATGAGCTCCCTGCGCGAGCTGAACCGCGAGTCGGCCAGGACCGACCTGACCAGGTCGTATCCGGTGATCAGCCAGCCGGGTTCTCCGCCGGGGAAGGTGTAGTGGCTGATGGGACCGTGCCGGTGGGCGTCGCGCAGCTCTGCCGGCGGGTCGAAGGGGCAGCCGGGACGACGCTCCGTCGGCATCGTCGTGACGGTGTGCAGTAACTCACCCATGATCATTCCCCCGTCCATCTCGCGATAGTACGCGTTTGGCGATGATTGAAAGCTACGTTGCATCCAGAATTCCTGTCAATCGACAGAAATGCATCTACGCAGGTCAGAAGCTATAAATTGATGCAATGACGCTGCGGCCTAATGCACTATCGCGTTGCAATGAATGACGGCGAAAGCAATACTGACGGCATGCCAGGAGAACGGTTGACCCAGCAGGACCGCCAGCGCATCGCGGCCGGAATCGCCGATGGGCTCTCCTGCTCCGAGATCGCGCGACGGCTCGGCCGGCCGCCCTCGACGATCAGCCGGGAGATCGCCCGCAACGGCGGCTCCGGCGGCTACCGGCCCGACCAGGCGCACCGGGCGACGGGCCTGCGAGCGCGGCGTGGCACACCGGCACCCCCGCGCGCGGCCGGGTCACCGGGTGACACGGTGGGAGAGGAGATCATCGAGGCGGCGGTCCGGGCGGGGCTGCCGAGGATGACGGCCCGCGTGCACATGGACCTGCTGCTGTCCGAGGAGGGCAGGCGCACCGCGGCCGAGCTGACCCGCAGGCTGAAGGTCAGCCCCGCCTCCGTCTCGCTGGCCGTGAACTACCTCGTCCAGCACGGCTATGTCCGGCGGGAGCGCGATCCGCGGCAGCGTCGCGACGTCTACGTGATCGACGACGGGGCCTGGTACCGGTCCGTCGTGCTCAGCACGCGGCAGACGCTCGAAACGGCGCGGTCCGCGATGGCCATGGCGGAGGCGTCCGGGCCGGACAGCCCCGTGGGGCAGCGGATGGCCAAGGCAGGGGCGTTCCTGGAGCAGGTCAGCCTCGACATGATGGAGTCGGCCGACCGCTGGCGCAGCCTCCTGACGTGAGGGGCCCGGCCGGACCCGGGGGGCCGCCCGCACGCGCCGCCGGTGGTCGTCGTGGCAAGTACCGCCGGAGGATGATGTGCGCTCCTGGCCAAGTTGCTTGTGCGGCAGCGCTGTTCAGGCGATCACCAAGAGCACCGAAAGGCCCCTGGTAGGGTCCGCCGGGAGCTTCCACAACGCGATGGAGATGGTGCATGAGGCTGCTCCCGCTGTTTCTCCGACGGCCGATCGAGGCGGTGTACGAGCGCCGGCTGGCCGCCACTCTGGCAGGGCTGCCACGCCCGCAGCACGTCGGGATCATGCTCGACGGCAATCGGCGCTGGGCTCGGCAGGCGGGTCACACGGACGTCCGGGAGGGATACCGGGCGGGCGGCGCCAAGACGACCGAGTTCCTGGGCTGGTGCGCCGCCGACGGAATCGAGCGCGTGACCCTCTTCATGCTCTCCGACGACAACCTCGGGCGCCCCGCCGAGCAGCTCGGCCCGCTGATCGAGATCATCGAAGCGACCGTCCGGGACATCACGGCCCCGGGCCGTTCCTGGGAGGTCCAGGTGATCGGCTCGCTCGACATGCTGCCCGGCGCCAGTGCCCGGGTCCTCAAGGAGGCCGCCGCCTCGACCGCGGGGCGCGGCGGGCTCAAGGTGGACGTCGCGGTCGGCTACGGCGGCCGACGGGAGATCGTCGATGCGGTGAGGAGCGCCTTCGAGGAGCACATCGCTGCCGGAGGCGACCCCGCCGAACTGGTCGAGCGGTTCGACATCGAGGACATCTCCCGGCATCTGTACTCGCCGACGGCCGACCACACCGACTTCATCATCCGGACCTCCGGAGAACAGCGGCTGTCCGGCTTCCTGCTCTGGCAGTCCGCGTACGCCGAGATGCACTGGGTGGACTGCTACTGGCCGGCGTTCCGTCACGTGGACTTCCTGCGCGCACTTCGCTCGTACGCGAATCGTGAACGGCGATTCGGCAAATGACCGTCCCCGGCGCCGGGGAGGCGGTCAGACGGCGCCGAACTCCCCGGCCCTGACGCCCGCCACGAACGCGGCGAACGACGCGGCGGAAGCATTCAGCACCGGGCCGCTCACGTTCTTCGAGTCACGGACGGGGACCACGCCGAGCGAGCCGACGAGGTTGGCAGCGACCTCGATGCACTGGCCGCCGTTCTCGCTGAATGAGGACTTGAACCAACGGGGGGACTCGGTTGTCACGGGATGCCCTTTCGTAGCCGCTTGAAGCCCCGCCACACTCCCGGCGGATCGCCGGGGAGCGTGACGGGGCTTACGTCGCACTCGGTATCAGTACCCGCGAAGCCGACCGGTCAGACGGCGCCGAACTCTCCGGCCTTCACGCCCGCCACGAAGGACGCGAACGAGGCGGCGGAGGCGTTCAGCACCGGGCCGCTCACGTTCTTCGAGTCACGGACGGGGACCACGCCGAGCGTGGCAACGAGGTTCGCGGCGACCTCGATGCAATCGCCTCCGTTAGAACTGTGCGAGGACTTCCGCCAACGGGGCTCGATAGTCACGGGTCTTCCCTTTCATGCCTGCTCAATCATCGCCACGGATGCCGCTTGGGACAGCGCTTCAGCCTGTAGTTGATGGTAGGCCGTCAACAGGGGCAGAACGGAAGTGCTCTCGCGATCCACATGCCCCTGCGCGTGGGATTCGGCGTACGCGACCATGGACCTATCCGGAAGCGTGAGCAAGTTGACGGGCAAGTTGAAGGGGCGGCGTTCACCTATGCCGAAAGGCGCCACCTGCAGGACGGTGTTGGGTAGTGCGGCGAACTCGACCAGCTTTTGAATCTGCGAGTCCATGACCCCAGAACCGCCGATCGGGCGGCGGAGGCAGCTCTCGTCCATCACCACGAGCATCATGGGCGGCCTGGCCCTCGCCAGTGCCGCCTGCCGCTGCGCGAGGAACGAGACTCGCTCATCCGCCTGTTCCGACGTGATGGAGCCACGCCACACATCCCCGTACGCCAACGCCCTTGCGTACTCCGGAGTTTGCAACAGCCCGGGGATGATCCCGATCTGAAACAGCCTGATCTCCACGGCCCGACCCTCGTACCCGACGTACTCCGGGAAACCTTCCAGCAGTGCACCGAACCGCATGTCGCGCCACTCGCGTTCGAACGAATCGGCGGCACCGGCAGTGCCGAAGGCGAGGTCGACCTTGCGCGAGAAGGGAAGGGTTGGCGGCTTCCGACCAGTTTCCACAGCCGAGATGTGCTGACTGGAATATGCCATCATTCCGGCCAGATCGTCCTGGCTCCAGCCACGACTCTCCCGCAACCTGCGCATATGGGCTCCGTAGGCAGCTTCGGGACTGCTCTCGGGGTCTAACTCCTTGCGGTTGACCACGCCGCCACCCAACCCTTCCTTCGGTTCTGATTACTTGAAGGGTTCCCCACTCTAGGTCACGCTGATCCCCCTTGGTAGCGGAACCATTACGGAGAGGAGTGGCCCGTGTGCGCAGAAGACGGCCCCTCAAGCGAGCAGAAGCCCCCACAAGTACCGTCCACCGGCACGTTGTTGGTCGACACCAGCCGTCGTGACCAGGTCGGGGAGTTCCGCGGGGCGGCCGGCCCCTACTGGTCGTTGCGGCCTGTCTGCGGCGGTACGGAGTGGGAGGCGGAGCCCGCGAACGTGCGGGCACCGAGCCCCATGGAGCGGTTGCGGGCCGAGATCGCGCGGTGCAACGCCCGGAGCGAGGGGCGGATCCTGTGACCGGCGAGGTGAACACCGCTTTGGGACAGGCGAGTTACCGGTGCGAGGCAGTCGCCGAAGGGCTCGTGTGCGGGACGGACGAAACGGCGCGGTACGTCCTGGGCACCTTCTGGACGATCTCCCCCGTCCTCGCGCTGCGCTGGCTCGGCGGGCAGGCGTTGTGGATCGTGGACCGGCTCGCCTTCGACGACCACCTCGCGGAACTCCGCGCCTGGTACGAGGACCGTGAGAGCCAACGCGCCGCCCACGCGCACCTCAAGAGCGGCGCCCCGCTCCTCGTCGTCGTCCCCGACGAGGACTGCACGTACACGCTGTCCGTACGATCCGTGGAACAGGCACACGCGACCACGCTCCGCTGCCGCCCCGGGGAGGGATCACGATCAGAAAGCGCTCGCCGCACCCCGTACGGCCTCCCGACCGCCGCAGCGCCCCGCGCTACCTGTGGTGGCTGATCGTCTGCCAGCGCGGCCGGATCGCCGCCGGTGCGCTGCTCGGCAGCGCCTGGATGGTGTGTCTGACGCTGCCGCCGTACCTGCTGTCCCGCGCCATCGACGACGGGCTGCAACCGGGGCGGTGGCCCGTGCTGGCCGGCTGGGTCGCGGCGCTGCTGGGTGTGGGGGTGCTGAACGCCTGGCTGGCCATCATGCGGCACCGCACGATGACCAGGGTGCGGCTGGACGCCGCCTTCCGTTCCGTGCGGGCCGTGGTCGCGCAGTCGACCCGGCTGGGCGGGGCGCTGCCGCGCCGGGTCACGGCCGGGGAGGTCGTCACGATCGGGTTCGGCGATGTCGGGGTGATCGCCCACACCCTGACCATCACCGGCCCCGGTGTCGGTGCGGTCCTCGCCTTCCTCGTCGTGGCCGCGCTGCTGCTTGCCGTGTCACCGCTGCTCGCCGCGGTGGTGCTGCTCGGGGTGCCGTTGCTCGCGGTGCTGGTCGGCCCATTGCTGGGGCGGTTGCAGGCCGTCGAGGCGACGTACCGGGATCGGCAGGGCGGGCTCGCCGGCCGTTTCGCGGACATGGTCGGGGGCCTGGGCGTCCTCAACGGCATCGGCGGCAAGGAGGTGTACGCCGAGCGCTACCGGCGCGGCTCGCAGGAGTTGCGGGCGGAGGGGTACCGCGTCGGCGCGGTGACCAGTTGGATCCAGGCCCTCGGCGTCGGTCTGCCCACCCTGTTCCTCGGGGCCGTGACCTGGCTCGCGGCCCGGATGGCCGCCGAAGGGGCCATCAGTGTCGGCGAGTTGGTCGCGGTCTACGGGTACGCCGCGGTGCTCGTGGTGCCGGTCGAGTTCTTCATCGAGGGCGGCTACGGCCTCGGCCGCGGACTGGTCGCCGCCCGCCGGGTCATCCGGTTCCTGGACCTGGAGCCCGATTCCGCGGGCGGCAAGGCGGCGGCGGACGGGCCCGGCTCGCCGGCCGCGCTCCGTGATCCGGAGTCCGGCGTGGAGGTGGCGCCCGGGCGGCTGACCGCGCTGGCCGGTGCCCGGCCGTCCCAGTCCGCGGCGGTGGTCGAGCGGCTCGGCCGGTTCACCGATTCGGCCGCGACCTGGGGCGCGATACGCCTCGACGAGATCGATCTGACGCAGGTGCGCCGGCGGATCCTGGTCGCGGACAACGAGGCCGATCTGTTCGCCGGTCCGCTGCGCGAGGTGATCGGCGGCGCCCGGGAACGGGACGAGGATTCCATCGGCCGGGCCCTGTACGCGGCAGCGGCGCAGGACATCGTGCGCGGGCTGCCGGACGGACTCGACTCCCCGGTCGAGGCGCAGGGACGCAATCTCTCCGGAGGCCAGCGCCAGCGCGTCCGGCTGGTCCGGGCGCTGCTGGCCGATCCCGAGGTGCTGCTGGCGGTGGAGCCCACCTCGGCGGTCGACGCGCACACCGAGGCGGCCATGGCGACCCGGCTGCGCGAGGCGCGGGCCGGCCGCACCACGGTCGTCACCAGCACCTCACCACTCGTGCTGGACCGGGCGGACACCGTGTACTACCTGGTCGGCGGTCGCGTCGCGGCCGTCGGCAGCCACCGCGAACTGCTGGACCGGGAGCCCGGCTACCGCCTCCTGGTGTCGCGCGGTGCCGACGACGCCCCCGGCGACGAGGGAACCGTCCCGCCGTCCAGGGAGGCCATGCGATGACCACCGGATCCGGACCGATGTCCCCGGCCCTGCCCGTCGCCGAACCGTCCGGGACACTCCGCGCGGCGCTCCGGCTGATCCGGCTGGACGGCCGCGTCTTCGCCGCCATGACCGGCCTCAACGCGCTGGCCGCCGGTGCCGGACTCGTCGGCCCGTGGCTGCTCGGCCGCATCGTCGACGAGGTCGGGGCGGGTGCCGGGGTGGCCGTGGTGGACCGTCTGGCGCTCACCATCCTCGTCTTCGCCGTGGCGCAGCTCCTCCTGGTCCGCTGGGCCGGTTACGTGGGACACCGTTTCGGCGAGCGGACGCTGGCGCGGATCCGCGAGGAGTTCACCGACCGGACGCTCGCGCTGCCCGCCCGGGTGGTCGAGCGGGCCGGGACGGGCGATCTGCTGACCCGCGGCACCACCGATGTCGCCATGGTCGGCGCCACCCTCCGGGACACCGGGCCCGAGGTCCTCATCGCCGCGGTCCAGGCGCTGTTCATCCTCGGCGCGGTCTTCGTGCTCGACCCGCTGCTCGGCGCGTGCGGGGTGCTGGGCCTGCTCGGGATCTGGTTCGCCGCCCGCTGGTACCTGCGCCGGGCGCTCACCGCGTACCTGGCCGAGGGCAGTGCCAACTCGGCGCTCGCGGAGCAGCTCGCGGCCACCGCCGCCGGGGCCCGCACCGTCGAGGCCCTCGGGCTTCAGCAGCGCCGTGTCACCGCCTGCGACGAGGCTGTCGAGGAGTGTTGGAGGACCCGGACCAGGACGCTGTTCCTGCGCAGTGTGCTCTTCCCGGCCGTGGACGTCTCGTATGTCATTCCGGTGGCCGGTGTCCTGCTGGTCGGCGGTGTACTGCACGACCACGGCGCGGTGAGCCTCGGTGCGGTGGTCGCCTCGGCCCTGTATCTGCGGCAGCTCTCCCAGCCCCTGGACACCATCCTCCAGCGGCTGGAACAGCTCCAGAGCAGCGGCGCCTCCTTCGCCAGGGTCGAGGGTCTCGCCCTGGCGGCGCACGTACCGCCGGCCGCCTCCCCCGCACCGGCCGACGACCGGATCGAGGTGACGGACGTGCGTTACGCCTACGACGGCGGGGGCGACGTCCTGCACGGTGTCGGCCTGACGCTCCGTCCCGGCGAGCGGCTCGCGGTCGTCGGCCCCTCCGGCGCGGGCAAGACCACGCTGGGCAGGCTGCTGGCGGGCATGGACGCACCGCGCACCGGCTCGGTGACGGTCGGGCAGGTCCCGGTCGCCGGGCTGGACCCCGAGCGGCTGCGCAGGCACGTCGTCCTGGTCACCCAGGAGCACCACGTCTTCCTCGGCACGGTCCGGGACAACCTGAGGATCGCCTCGGCCGACGCCACCGACGACGAACTGCGCGCGGCGCTGGCCGCCGTCGGCGCCGACTGGGCCGACGAGCTGCCGGACGGCCTGGACACCGATCTGGGCCACGGGGCGCACCGGCCGGACGGCGCACGGGCGCAGCAGCTCGCCCTGGCGCGTGTGGTGCTGGCCGATCCGCACACGCTGATCCTCGACGAGGCCACCGCGCTCCTGGACCCGAGGACGGCCCGGCACACGGAGCGGGCGCTGGCCGCCGTGCTCGAAGGCCGGACCGTCGTCGCCGTCGCGCACCGCCTGCAGACGGCTCACGACGCCGACCGGGTGGCGGTGATGGAGGACGGCCGGATCACCGAACTGGGCACCCATGACGAGCTGGTGGCGGCGGGCGGCGCGTACGCCGCGCTCTGGCGCTCCTGGCACGGCGAACGGCCGCCCTCCTCCTGAAGGCCCCTCGTCCCGAAGTCCCCGCCCCGCCCCCGTCCGCCCCGTCCGGCGCGCGTGACCCGGCCGGAGCTGGTCTGCTGGTTCGGGGGGCCGTCCATCCGTGACCCGGAGAGATCCAGATGAGTGTCGCCAGCATCTGCCGAGCCGCGCAGGCCACCGCCGCGGGCGGCCCCTTCGAGATCGTCGAGCGCGCGGTGCCGCGGCCGGGTCCGGGGCGTGTCCGGGTGTCCGTGGATGCCTGCGGGGTCTGCCACAGCGATACGTTCTTCGTGGACGGCGCGCTGCCGGGCGTGCGGTTCCCGGTGGTCCCCGGGCACGAGATCGCGGGCCGGATCGAGGAGCTCGGCGAGGGTACGCAGGCCGCCTGGCAGGTGGGCGACCGGGTGGCGGTGGGCTGGTTCGGCGGCAGCTGCGGCCACTGCACGCCGTGCCGGCGGGGCGACTTCGTGGTCTGCGAGAACCTGAAGGTGCCGGGATGGGCGTACGACGGTGGCTACGCCGAGAGCGTGGTCGTCCCGGTGGACGCCCTGGCCCGGATTCCCGACGCGCTGTCCGCGGTCGACGCGGCGCCGATGGGGTGCGCGGGGGTGACCACGTTCAACGGGCTGCGGCGCAGCGCCGCCCGGCCCGGGGATCTGGTCGCCGTGCTCGGCATCGGCGGCCTCGGGCACCTGGGCGTGCAGTACGCGGCGGCGATGGGCTTCGAGACGGTGGCGATCGCCCGCGGCGCGGCCAAGGCCGACTTCGCGAAGGAGCTCGGCGCCCACCACTACGTCGACAGCACCGCGGGCACCGGCGTCGCGGACGCGCTCCAGGCCCTGGGCGGCGCCCGGGTCGTGCTGGCCACCGCCGCCAACTCCGCGGCCATCACGGCGACCGTGGAGGGGCTCGCGCCGCGCGGCGAGCTGGTGGTCATCGGGGCGGACCCGGAGCCGCTGGGGATCAGCCCGAACCAGTTGCTGATGTCGGGCAGGGTCGTGCGGGGTCACCCGTCCGGCACCGCGCAGGACGTGCAGGACACCCTGGCGTTCAGCACCCTGCACGGGATCCGCCCGATGACCGAGACCGTGCCGCTGGACGACGCGGAGGCCGCGTACCGGAAGATGATGTCCGGCGCGGCCCGCTTCCGGATGGTGCTCACCACCTCCTGAAGGCCCGGTGGCCGCGGGCCTCACCGCGGCGTGCGGACGCCCCGGAGCAGGAGGACGGAGAGTACGGCGGCGCCGAGCATCACGATGGCGGCACCGGCCGCGGCCATGTCCAGGCTGTGGGTGAAGGCCCTGGTCGCCGAGGCGAGCACCGTCTCCCCCAGCCGGTCCGGCAGCTGCCGGACCACGGCGACCGCGCCGCCCAGGGTCTCCCGTGCCGCGTCGGGTACGGCGGCCGGCACCGTACCGCTCATGTCCCGGCCGTAGACGGCGGCGCCGACCGAGCCGAGCAGTGCCATTCCCAGGGCGCCGCCGAGTTCCTGCCCCGATTCGAGGACGGCGGCGGCGGAGCCCGCGCGCTCGGGCGGTGCGGCGCCGAGCGCGAGTTCATTGGCGAGGGTCATCGCGGAGACCAGCCCGCCCGCGTAGACGGCGGAACCGGCGAGCGTCGTCCACAGCGGAGAGTCCACCCCGGTCCGGGTGAGCCAGAGGAAGCCCGCGGCGGAGACGAGGAACCCGCCGGCCATCACATGACCGCGGTCGAACCGCCGGGCGAGCGCACCGCCCACCGGGGCGGCGACCATGACGCCGAGGGACGGCACCAGGCTCCACATCGCCGCCTCGAAGGGGCTCTTGCCCAGGACGGACTGCAGGTACTGGGAGAAGAACGGGGCGAATCCGACCGTGGCCGCCATGGCGAGCAGATTGACGACGACCGATCCGCCGAAGGCGCGGCGGCGCAGGAGTGCGAGGTCGACCATCGGGTGGGCGAGCCGGGCCTGCCGGCGGAGGAAGACGAAGCCCAGGCAGAGTCCGACGGTGATGCCGAGGGCCGGCAGCGGCCGGCAGCCGTGCTTGGCCAGTTCCTTGATGCCGTGGATCAGCGGCAGCAGCGCGGCGAGCGAGAGCACCGCGCTCAGGGTGTCGAACCTGCCCCGGGCGGGCGCCTTGGACTCCGGCAGCAGCAGCGGTGCCAGGACGAGCAGCAGCGCCATCGCGGGCAGGTTGACGAGGAACACGGCGCCCCACCGGAAGTGTTCGAGGAGCGCCCCGCTGAGGACCGGGCCGAGGGAGATGCCGGTGGCCAGCACGGTCGTCCAGACGGCGACCGCCCGGGAGCGCTGTCCGGGGTCGTGGAAGAGGTTGCGTACGAGGGCGAGGGTGGACGGCATCAGGCAGGCGCCGCCCACGCCGAGGAGTGCGCGGGCGGCGATCAGTGCCCCGGGGGACTGCGCGTACGCGGCGGCGACCGAGGCGGCGGCGAACAGGACCGTGCCGGCGATCAGCACCTTCCGGCGGCCGACGCGGTCACCGAGCGCGCCCATCGTGATGAGGAGTCCGGCGAGGACGAAGCCGTACATGTCCAGGATCCACAACTGCTGGGTGGAGCCGGGTTCGAGGTCCGCGCCGATGGCCGGCAGGGCGTAGAAGAGGATGGAGACATCCATCGAGACGAAGAGCAGCGGCAGCATCAGCACGCCCAGCGCGGTCCATTCACGGCGCCCGGCACGCGGGGCGGCGGGCTCCGGCGGGGCGGGGGCGGGCGGGGCCGGGGTGTGCGGTTCCGAAGTCATGGCGGGAGCACAGCAGTTGCTCCGCGTACACCGCAAACAGTGCCGTAGTGCACCTGGCGACATGCCCTGAAGGCCCCTCCGAATTCCCCGGGTTGACGAGGCGTACGCCGTCACGGGTGCACTAGTACAGTGCACCCGTGACGACCGAACCGCCCTACCTCAGGATCGCCGGCGGACTGCGTCGCCGGATCGCCTCCGGTGAGCTCGCCCCGGGCGACCGGCTGCCCTCCACGCGCACGATCGTGAGGGAGTACGGGGTCGCGATGGCGACCGCCACCAAGGCGCTGTCGGTGCTGCGCGGCGAGGGCCTGGTGCGGGCGGTGCCGGGCATCGGCACGGTCGTCGCCGAGCGGGCCGCGCCGGGCCCCGGCGGCACGGGCGGCGGGCCCGCCCTGAACCGTGGGCGCATCGTGCGTACCGCGATCGGACTGGCCGACGCCGAGGGGCTGCCCGCGGTGTCGATGCGCCGGGTCGCGACCATCCTGACCACCTCCACCATGGCGCTGTACCGGCATGTGCCGGGCAAGGCGGAGCTGGTCCGGCTGATGTCGGACGAGGCGTTCGCGGAGCGCCCGCTGGGCGCCGCGCCGCACGGCTGGCGGCCGGGGCTGGAACTCGCCGCCCGGTGGCTCCGGTCGGTGTACGGGCGCCATCCCTGGCTGGCCCAGGCCGTGGCCTCCTTCACCCGGCCGACGGCGTCCCCGCACGCGATGCGGTACACGGAGTGGGTGCTGCGCGTCCTCGCCGGCACCGGGCTGCCCGCGCGGACGAAGCTCCACATCCACCTCACGCTCTTCGCCCATGTCCAGGGACTGGCGATGGCCGGCGAGCTGGAATCGCAGGCGCGGCAGGACACCGGGCTCTCCGCGGAGCAGTGGATGGAAAGAAACGAGCCACACTTCGACGCCATCTCGGCCAGTGGCGACTACCCCTTCCTCAACTCGCTGTTCGAACACGAGGAGTTCGAGCTCGACCTCGACACTCTCTTCGAATTCGGGCTCCGGAGGACATTGGACGGCATCGCGGTGATGATCGGCGAAACGTCCGCTTAACGAACACGACGTTTCCGGCAACGAACGAATTCCGGCCAACTTGTTGACGCGGTCCTGACAGGAACATCTTTCGGCTGACACTCTTCACCCCGTTCTGCGCACTTCTCGCTCACCCCGGACGGCTCACCGTGCCGCCGGTACCCCCCTCGCAGAAGGAGTCCGCGTGAGATCCACGCCCAGCCGTCGTGCCACCGCGACCGGCGCTCTGATAGCCGCAGCAGCCCTCATCGCAGTCGGAGTCCAGACCGGTACGGCCACTGCCACCCCCGGCAGCACGACCTCGGCGGTACCGGCGTCCGCCGGCGCCAACCAGGGTTCCCTCGCCAAGCAGCTTTCCCCGTCCCAGCGCGCCGAGCTGATCCGCAAGGCCGACGCGAGCAAGGCGGACACGGCCAGGGACCTCGGTCTCGGATCCCAGGAGAAGCTCGTCGTCCGGGATGTCATCCAGGACAACGACGGCACCACGCACACGCGTTACGAGCGCACCTTCGCCGGACTTCCGGTACTCGGCGGCGACCTGATCGTCAAGGAGTCCAAGTCCGGGGCGAACCGGGGCGTCACCAAGGCCTCCAAGGTGACCAGCGGTCAGCTGAAGGCCGTGGACCTGAAGGCGGACGTCGCGCCCGCCAAGGCCGAGAAGCAGGCCCTCGGCCTCGCCAAGGCCGACGGTTCGAAGAAGACCGAGGCCGACCGGGCGCCCCGCAAGGTGGTCTGGATGGCGCAGGGCAAGCCGCAGCTCGCCTACGAGACCGTCGTCGGCGGCCTCCAGCACGACGGCACCCCCAACGAGCTGCACGTCGTCACCGACGCGGCCACCGGGGCGAAGCTGTACGAGTGGCAGGGCGTCGAGAACGGCACCGGCAACACCCAGTTCAGCGGCCAGGTGACCCTCGGCACCGCACCGTCGTACACCCTGACGGACACGGGCCGCGGCAACCACAAGACCTACAACCTGAACCACGGCAGCTCCGGCACCGGGACGCTGTTCACCAACACCACCGACGTGTGGGGCAACGGCAACCCGTCGAACGCCGAGACGGCCGCCGCGGACGCGCACTACGGCGCGGCCGAGACGTGGGACTACTACAAGAACGTGCACGGCCGCACCGGTATCCGCGGTGACGGTGTCGGCGCGTACTCCCGCGTCCACTACGGCAACAACTACGTCAACGCCTTCTGGCAGGACAGCTGCTTCTGCATGACGTACGGCGACGGCTCCGGCAACAACGCCCCGCTGACCTCGCTCGACGTCGCCGCGCACGAGATGTCGCACGGTGTCACCGCCGCCACCGCCGGCCTGATCTACAGCGGCGAGTCCGGTGGCCTCAACGAGGCGACCAGTGACATCTTCGCCACCGCCGTCGAGTTCTACGCCAACAACGCCAGCGACAAGGGCGACTACCTCATCGGCGAGAAGATCGACATCAACGGCGACGGCACCCCGCTGCGCTACCAGGACAAGCCGAGCAAGGACGGCGCGTCCAAGGACGCGTGGTACTCGGGCATCGGCAACATCGACGTCCACTACTCCTCGGGCCCGGCGAACCACTTCTTCTACCTGCTCTCCGAGGGCAGC
This sequence comes from Streptomyces sp. NPDC127117, assembly GCF_042677325.1. NCBI lineage: Bacteria > Bacillati > Actinomycetota > Actinomycetes > Kitasatosporales > Streptomycetaceae > Streptomyces > Streptomyces sp. NPDC127117. The sequence goes on along the minus strand of NZ_JBHXTM010000006.1, from coordinate 164,454 downwards.
GGCGCCAAGGTCATCAACGGGGTCTCCTACGACTCCCCGACCTCCGACGGCCTGCCGGTGACCGGCATCGGCCGCGACAAGGCCGAGCAGATCTGGTTCAAGGCGCTCGCCACCAAGTTCACCTCCACGACCAACTACGCGGCGGCCCGCACCGGCACCCTCGCCGTGGCCGGTGAGCTGTACGGCACGACCAGCGCCGAGTACAAGGCCGTCGGCGACGCCTGGGCGGCCATCAACGTCGGCACCCGTGACGGCGGCAACCCGAACCCGGGCGGCAAGGTCTTCGAGAGCACGACCTCGGTGGCCATCCCGGACCGCGGCGCGGCCGTCACCAGCTCGGTCAGCGTCACCGGTGTCACCGGCAACGCGCCCAGCGCCCTCAAGGTCGACGTGGACATCACCCACACCTACCGCGGTGACCTGGTCGTCGACCTCGTCGCCCCGGACGGCACCGCCTACCGGCTGAAGAACTCCTCGGCCGGCGACCCGGCGGACGACGTCCGCGGCACCTACACGGTCGACGCGTCGTCCGAGGTCGCCAACGGCACCTGGAAGCTCAAGGTCCAGGACGTCTACTCGGGTGACACGGGCAAGATCAACAGCTTCAAGCTCACCTTCTGAACCCCGCACCGGTCATGACCCGGTGACCACCGCCCGGCAGGAGCTCACGCCCCTGCCGGGCGGTTCCGTTTCCGGCGGGCGCTCAGCGCATCAGCACACCCGCGCCGTCCACGGCCGCCTCCGCGGGCAGCGTCACCAGGCCGAGTTCCGCCCCGGTCGCCAGCAGCGGATGGGCCGGCAGCACCCGCACCGTGTAGCCGTACGGGCCCGTGCGGTCGAGGGCGAGCGGACCCTCGTAGAGCCAGCGGCCCTCCAGGTCCTGGCCCCCGGCCGGCTTCAGCGGAAAGACCTGGGCGTCCGAGATCCCGTCGGCGGCGTCCACCCGCCCGGCCACCGCCTGCACCTCCACGTCGTCCGGCTCCAGCGCCCCCAGGGCGACCCTGACCCGGAGCAGCAGCGTCGAACCCAGCTCGGCCGAGCCGTCCGCCGCGGTGGGCGCCACGGCCTCCACATGGTCGACGGCCACCCGCGGCCAGGCGGCCCGGACCCGGGCCTTCCAGTCGGCGAGCCGGCGCGCCGTCCCCGGGTCCAGTGCACGCCCGGCCTGCGCGGCGGGCGCGTACAGCCGCTCCACGTACTCCCCCACCATCCGCGCGGCCAGCACCTTGGGGCCGAGCGATCCGAGCGTGCGGCGGACCATCTCGATCCAGCGCTCCGGAAGTCCTTCCTCGCCGCCCCGGTCGTAGAAGCGCGGCGCGATCCGGTCCTCGATCAGCTCGTAGAGCGCGGCCGCCTCCAGATCGTCCCGGCGGTCCTCGTCCAGTGCCAGACCGTCGGCGGTCGGGATCGCCCAGCCGAAGTCCGGCTCGAACCACTCGTCCCACCAGCCGTCGAGCACCGAGAGGTTGAGGCAGCCGTTGAGCGCGGCCTTCATCCCGCTCGTACCGCAGGCCTCCAGCGGACGCAGCGGATTGTTCAGCCATACGTCGCAGCCCGGGTAGAGCTTCTGCGCCATGGCCATCCCGTAGTCCGGCAGGAACACGATGCGGTGGCGCACCCGGGGGTCGTCGGAGAACCGCACCAGCTCCTGCACCAGCCGCTTCCCGCCGTCGTCGGCGGGGTGGGCCTTGCCGGCCACGACGATCTGGACCGGCCGGTCCGGGTGGAGCAGCAGTTCCCGCAGCCGGTCGCGGTCGCGCAGCATCAGCGTCAGCCGCTTGTACGAGGGGACGCGCCGGGCGAAGCCGATCGTCAGCACGTCCGGGTCGAGCACGCCGTCGATCCAGCCGAGTTCGGCCGGCTCCGCGCCCCGGGCCCGCCAGGAGGCGTGCAGCCGTTCGCGCACCTCGGTGACCAGTTGTCCGCGCAGGGACCGCCGCAGCTCCCACAGCTCGCGGTCGGGGACCTCGGCGGCGGAGTCCCAGCGTCCGGGTGTGCCGCCGTAGCGATTGCGCAGCCGGAAGACCTCGGGCGCGACCCAGGTGGGTGCGTGGACGCCGTTGGTCACCGAGGTGATCGGCACCTCGGCCGGGTCGAAGCCCGGCCACAGCCCGGCGAACATCTCCCGGCTGACCGAGCCGTGCAGGGTGGAGACCCCGTTGGCCCGCTGTGCGAGCCGCAGCCCCATCACCGCCATGTTGAAGAGGCCGGGCTCGCCGCCGGGGTAGGTCTCCATGCCCAGTTGCAGGATGCGTTCGACGCCCACGCCGGGGAGTTCGCCGTCGTCGCCGAAGTGCCGGGCGACCAGTTCGCGGTCGAAGCGGTCGATCCCGGCGGGCACCGGGGTGTGGGTGGTGAAGACGGTGCCGGCCCGGACGGACTCCAACGCGGAGTCGAAGTCCAGTCCGGTGCCGGAGAGTTCCCGGATGCGTTCGAGTCCGAGGAAGCCGGCGTGCCCCTCGTTGGTGTGGAACACCTCGGGTTCCGGGTGTCCGGTGAGACGGCAGTAGGTGCGCACGGCGCGCACCCCGCCGATGCCCAGGAGCATCTCCTGGAGCAGCCGGTGCTCGCTACCGCCGCCGTACAGCCGGTCGGTCACCTCGCGTTCGCCCGGCGCGTTCTCCTCCACGTCGGAGTCGAGCATCAGCAGCGGTACCCGGCCGACCCGGGCCTGCCAGATGTGGGCGTGCAGCGAACGGCCGCCGGGCAGGGCCAGCACCACCCGGCTCGGGGTGCCGTCGGCCTCGCGCACCAGGGTGACCGGGAGCTCGTTCGGGTCGAGCACCGGGTAGTGCTCCTGCTGCCAGCCGTCGCGCGACAGGCTCTGCCGGAAGTAGCCGTGCCGGTAGAGCAGGCCGACCCCGATGAGGGGTACGCCGAGGTCGCTGGCGGCCTTGAGGTGGTCCCCGGCGAGGATGCCGAGCCCGCCGGAGTACTGGGGCAGGGCGGCGGTCACCCCGAACTCGGGTGAGAAGTAGGCGATGGCGGCCGGGAGTTCCGCGCCCAGCTCCAGCTGTTCCTGGTACCACCTGGGGCCGTCCAGGTAGTACCGCAGGTCCTGGGACGCCTCGGTCAGCCGGTGCAGGAACTGCTCGTCCCGGGCCAGCTCGGCGAGCCGGCCCGCGGACACGGCACCGAGCAGCCGCACCGGGTCGCACTCCGCCGCCTCCCGGATCTCCGGGTCGACGGCCTGGAACAGCTCACGGGTCTCGGTGTGCCAGGACCAGCGCAGATTGCGGGCGAGGTCGCTGAGCGGTTGAAGGGGATCGGGGAGGACGGGACGCACGGTGAATCGACGAATGGCCTTCACGTGTTCCACCTTTGCAGGGGACGTGCGGATCCGAGGGGACGTACCTCGGTGCGTCCCTCACGCCCGTTCCGGCACATCGGCCACACAGGTAATGGCTGATTCCCTTCCCCCATTCGGTCTTGTGGCACTCCGCACCAGAGGGAAAGCTGCCCAGTGGCGTCCGGAGGGGCACCGGCAGGCCCGGGAACACGGGTCGATGTCCGACGCGAACAGGTCGCCAAAGAAACGCCCGAGTATTTTACGAACCACTGGATTGGCCCACCGAGAATCGCGGGAAGGCTTCTCCGGTAGGCGGCCCGGATGCGCACCGGGTGCCTTATGAACGATGCCCGGACGCAGCATGAATGCGAGGCATCCATGAGCCGGTTTTCATCCGGTTCACATCCACGAAACATACCCGTGCCCCGGCCATTCGACTGCCATTCGAGTGAATGCGGACAGGAGCGGCCATGCCCACACACCGTCAGCCGTCAATTGAGCAGCTAGAAAGGACGGACTCCATCGGTCGCGGTGCGCGTATTTCGCCCTCCGCCGCTGCGCCGCGCCCCGCTCGGTCCCCGTCCCGCCCCCAGTCCCCGTCCCCAGGTGATTCCATGATCGGTCGCATTCCCGTCCTCGACGTCCGTCCCCTCGTCGACTGCGGCAGAAGGCCCGCCAAGGCCGTTGTCGGTGAGACCTTCCAGGTCACCGCGACCGTCTTCCGCGAGGGCCATGACGCCGTCGCCGCCAATGTGGTCCTGATGGACCCGGGCGGGCGCCCCGGTCCCTGGACACCGATGCGCGAGCTGGCCCCCGGCACCGACCGCTGGGGCGCCGATGTCACGCCGGATTCGGAGGGCCGCTGGACGTATACGGTCGAGGCCTGGAGCGATCCGGTCGCCACCTGGCGGCAGCACGCCGGGATCAAGATTCCGGCGGGGATCGACACCGCGCTCGTCCTGGCGGAGGGTGCCGGTCTCCACGAGCGGGCCGCCGGCGGCGTACCCAAGCGGGACGGGCGCGAGGCGGTGCTGGCCGCCGTGGACGCGCTGCGCGACGAGTCCCGGCCGGCCGCCGCCCGGCTGGCCGCGGCGCTCACCCCCGAGGCACTGGCCGCGCTCGCCCGGCATCCGCTGCGCGAACTGGTCAGCGCGTCCCGGCCGCTGCCGCTGGTGGTGGAGCGCCGACGGGCCCTGTTCGGCTCCTGGTACGAGCTGTTCCCGCGCTCGGAGGGCGCCAGGGTCGAGCAGGCCGGGCCGCCCGCGAAGCGCGGGGGCGGGGCGGGGAAGGGGGCGAAGGCGGCGAAGGCCCCGGTGAGGATCGTCTCCGGCACCTTCCGCACGGCCGCCGAACGGCTGCCCGCGGTCGCCGCGATGGGCTTCGACGTGGTCTATCTGCCGCCCGTCCACCCGATCGGGACCACCCACCGCAAGGGCCCCGACAACTCCCTCTCCGCCGCCCCGCACGACGTGGGGGTGCCGTGGGCGATCGGCTCGGCCGAGGGCGGTCACGACGCCGTCCACCCCGCTCTCGGCACCCTCGACGACTTCGATCATTTCGTTGCGACCGCCCGCAAGCTGCGCATGGAGATCGCTCTCGATTTCGCGCTGCAGTGCTCTCCGGACCACCCCTGGGTGGAGAAGCACCCGGAATGGTTCCACCTCCGAGCGGACGGCACGATCGCCTATGCCGAGAATCCGCCGAAGAAATACCAGGACATCTATCCGATCGCCTTCGACAAGGATCTGAGCGGACTGGTCGCCGAGTCGGTGCGCATTCTGCGGTTCTGGATGGATCACGGCGTACGGATCTTCCGCGTGGACAATCCGCACACCAAGCCGGTGATCTTCTGGGAGAAGGTGATCGCGGACATCAACCGGACCGATCCCGATGTGATCTTCCTGGCCGAGGCATTCACCCGGCCCGCGATGATGAAGACGCTCGCGGCCATCGGATTCCAGCAGTCCTACACGTATTTCACCTGGCGCAACACCCGGCAGGAAATCACCGAATACGTCACGGAGCTGTCGGGCGAAACCGCCTCCTACATGCGGCCCAACTTCTTCGTGAACACCCCGGACATCCTGTCCGGATATCTCCAGGACGGAGGCCGCCCGGCCTTCGAGGCGCGGGCCGTGCTCGCCGCGACGCTCTCCCCGGCCTGGGGTGTGTACGCGGGCTACGAGCTGTGCGAGAACACCCCGGTCCGGCCCGGCAGTGAGGAGTACCTCGACTCGGAGAAGTACCGGATCAGGCCCAGGGACTGGGAGTCGGCCGAGCGCGAGGGCCGTTCGCTGGCCCCGCTCATCACCACGCTCAACCGCATCCGGCGCCGCCACCCGGCGTTGCAGCAACTGCGCGACGTGCACTTCCACTCCACCGACAACGACGCGCTGATCGCATACAGCAAACGTTCGGGTTCGAACATCGTTCTGGTGGTCGTCAACCTCGACCCGCACCACACCCACGAGGCCACGGTCTCGTTGGACATGCCGCGACTCGGCCTCGACCGGCACGATCGCGTGCCGGTGCGCGACGAGCTCACCGGCGATACCTATCACTGGGGCAGGACCTTCTATGTGCGCCTAGAGCCGGGCGTCACGCCCGCGCACGTCGTGGTCCTGCGACCGTCCCCGCCGACCGGAGGGTCACCCACACCATGATCGTCAATGAGCCTGTCCACGACACGTTCGAGGACACCCCGGCCAAGGACCGCGATCCCGACTGGTTCAAGCGCGCCGTCTTCTACGAGGTCCTCGTCAGGTCCTTCCAGGACTCCAACGGCGACGGAATCGGCGACCTCAAGGGCATCACCGCCAAACTGGACTATCTCCAGTGGCTGGGCGTCGACTGTCTCTGGCTGCCGCCGTTCTTCAAGTCGCCGCTGCGCGACGGGGGTTACGACGTCTCCGACTACACCGCCGTACTGCCCGAGTTCGGTGATCTGGCCGACTTCGTGGAGTTCGTCGACGCCGCGCACCAGCGCGGGATGCGCGTGATCATCGACTTCGTCATGAACCACACGAGCGATCAGCACGACTGGTTCCAGCAGTCCCGCACCGACCCCGAGGGGCCGTACGGCGACTACTACGTCTGGGCCGACGACGACAAGCAGTTCCCGGACGCCCGGATCATCTTCGTGGACACGGAGACGTCCAACTGGACCTTCGACCCGGTGCGCAAGCAGTACTACTGGCACCGGTTCTTCTCCCACCAGCCCGATCTCAACTACGAGAACCCGGCGGTGCAGGAGGAGATCATCTCCGCGCTCCGGTTCTGGCTGGACCTCGGCATCGACGGCTTCCGGGTGGACGCCGTGCCGTACCTCTACCAGCGGGAGGGCACCAACTGCGAGAACCTCCCCGAGACCCACGACTTCCTCAAGCGGGTCCGCAAGGAGATCGACGCGCACTACCCGGACACCGTGCTGCTCGCCGAGGCCAACCAGTGGCCGGAGGACGTCGTCGACTACTTCGGCGATTACCAGGCCGGCGGCGACGAGTGCCACATGGCGTTCCACTTCCCCGTGATGCCGCGGATCTTCATGGCGGTGCGGCGCGAGAGCCGCTACCCGGTCTCGGAAATCCTGGCGAAGACACCGGCGATCCCGGCGAACTGCCAGTGGGGCATCTTCCTGCGCAACCACGACGAGCTGACCCTCGAAATGGTCACGGACGAAGAGCGCGACTACATGTACGCGGAGTACGCCAAGGACCCGCGGATGCGGGCCAACATCGGCATCCGGCGGCGGCTCGCACCGTTGCTGGACAACGACCGCAACCAGATCGAGCTGTTCACCGCGCTGCTGCTGTCACTGCCCGGCTCGCCGATCCTCTACTACGGGGACGAGATCGGGATGGGCGACAACATCTGGCTCGGTGACCGGGACGCGGTGCGCACCCCGATGCAGTGGACGCCCGACCGGAACGCCGGGTTCTCCTCCAGCGACCCGGGGCGGCTCTACCTCCCCACGATCATGGATCCGGTCTACGGCTACCAGGTCACCAACGTCGAGGCGGCGATGGCCTCCCCGTCGTCGCTGCTGCACTGGACCCGGCGGATGATCGAGATCCGCAAGCAGAACCCGGCGTTCGGTCTCGGCTCGTTCAGCGAACTGCCGTCGTCGAACCCGGCCGTGCTCGCCTTCACCCGTGAGCACGGCGACGATCTCGTGCTGTGCGTGCACAACTTCTCGCGGTTCGCGCAGCCGACGGAGCTCGATCTGCGGTCGTTCGAGGGGCGTCATCCGGTGGAGCTGATCGGCGGGGTGCGCTTCCCCGCCATCGGCAAGTGGCCCTACCTGCTGACTCTCGCGGGACACGGTTTCTACTGGTTCCGGCTGCGCAAGGACGCGCCGCCGAGCTGACCGGACAGCACGTCGTACCACCAACCGCGGGGCGGTTTCCGCCGCCCCGCACGGGGCACCCTCCCCCACATCGCACACGTACGGCCCTTTCCGGGCCCCATCTGGCGTTTCGATCCCATCGAGTCGAGTCCGTACGGACCATCCTGACCCGACACGTCCCGCACAGCCGGACAGCTATTGCCGCAATCCGGGACACTCTTCGCATCCTGTGGTGTGCCCGGGGAAAGGACGCGATGCCATGTCGGAGGCTGCATCCATTCGGGTCGCCATGGCCGACAGCCCAGCCCTGCTCCCGTCTCTCGCCCCACTGCTGCACGAATGGCTGCCCCGGCAGCGGTGGTTCGCGGGCAAGGGACGGCCGGTCACCGCGTTCTCGCTGGTGTCGGCGACCGAGATACTGCCGGTGGGCACCGGTTCCGTCGCCGCCGGAACCGGAACCGGGCTGCTCCATCTGCTGGTCCGGGTCCATCAGCCGGCCACCCCCGCGCAGTCGCCGGACGACTGCTACCAACTGCTGCTCGGCGTAAGGGCGGTGCTGCCGCCCCGGCTGGCGTCCGCGCTCATCGGCCGGGTGACCGAGGGGCCGCTGGCCGGGCGCACCGTCTACGAGGCACTGCGCGATCCTCGCCTGGCCGAACTTCTGCTGGAACGATTCCGTACCCCCGGAACCCTGGGCGCCCTGCGCTTCGACCGGAGCGGCCCGGCCATCGCGGCGGGCCTCGCGCCGCGGGTGCTCGACACCGAGCAGTCCAACACCTCGCTCGTCTACGGCGACGCGTACATCCTCAAGATCTTCCGCCGGATCTTCCCGGGCACCAACCCCGATCTGGAGCTGCCGCTCGCGCTGGCCCGGGAGGGCTGCGGGCGGGTGCCCGCCCCCGTCGCCTGGTTCGAGGCCGCCACCGCCGCGGAGCCGCTCACCCTCGGCGTCCTCCAGCCGTTCCTGAGCGGTGCGCAGGACGGCTGGCAGCTCGCCCTGCGCGCCCTGGCCGACGGCCGGGACTTCACCGACGAGGCCCACGCGCTGGGCCGGGCCACCGCCGAGGTGCACACCGCGCTGGCCGCCGCCCTGCCGACGCCCGCCCTGCACCGCGCCCAGACCGAGCACCTGGCCGCCGCGATGGTGCACCGGCTGGAGGCCGCCGCCCAGGCGGTACCGGCACTCGTGCCGTACGTCCCCGGGCTGCGCACCGCCTTCGACGCGGTGGCCGCGCTGGGGCACCGGGGGCGCGACTGGGCGGCCCAGCGGGTGCACGGCGATCTCCATCTCGGCCAGACGCTCCGCGCGGCCGACGGTTTCTGGTCACTGATCGACTTCGAGGGCGAACCGGCCAGACCGCTGCCCGAACGCCGCCGGCCGCAGCTCCCGGTGCGCGACATCGCCGGGATGCTCCGCTCCTTCGACTACGCGGCCCGCTCGCACCGCCCGTGGAACGCCGACTGGGCGGCCCGCTGCCGGACCGCCTACTGCGAGGGGTACGCCCGCGCGGCGGGCGCCGACCCGCGCGGCGAACCGGAGCTGCTGCGCGCCCACGAGACCGACAAGGCGGTGTACGAGGTGCTGTACGAGGCACGGCACCGGCCCGACTGGCTGCCGGTCCCGATGGCCGCGATCCACCGCCTGGCCGCCGCCGACGACTGACGACCCGGACGCCGCAGCCCGCTCGCGGTCCGGTGACCGCCGAACCCGCCCCCCCGCCCGGCTCCGCCCCGTTCCGCTCCGCCGACCCCCTCCGAGGAGGCTGTCCCCGTGACCGCCCGCAAGCCGTCCCGCAAAACGCCCGCTCCCACCGAGGCCCCACAAGTCCTGCCACCGGCACCCGACGGGACGGCGGCCCCGGCGTCACCGGCCGAGGCAGTGGCGGTGGTGGCACCCCCACCGGAACCGGAGCCGGAACCGGAAGCGATCACTCCGGCCGGCCGCGGGAAGCCGGCCGCCGCGCGGGCCGGCGCCGCGCCGCGTCCCCGCCGCAACGCCGCCGCCCGGGGCGTACGGCAGGCGCATCCCCTGGACGACGGCGACCGGGGCCGGCTGCTCGCCGGTGAGCACCACGCCCCGCACGACCTGCTCGGCGCCCACCCGGTCCGCGGCGGGGTGACCTTCCGGGTGCTGCGCCCGTACGCCCGGTCGGTGACCGTGCTCGCCAAGGGGCTGCGGGCCCAACTGCACGACGACGGCGACGGGTTCTTCTCCGGGCTGCTGCCGATGCCCGCGCTGCCCGAGTACCGGCTGCTGGTCGCGTACGACGACAACGAGATCGAGGTGCAGGACCCGTACCGCTTCCTGCCGGCGCTCGGCGATCTCGATCTGCATCTGATCGGCGAGGGGCGGCACGAGGAGCTGTGGACCGCCCTCGGCGCGCAGCCCATGGAACACCAGGGGGTGGCGGGCACCCGGTTCACCGTGTGGGCGCCCAACGCCCGCGGGGTGCGGGTCGTCGGGGACTTCAACTACTGGGACGGCACCGGCTTCCCGATGCGCTCGCTCGGCTCCACCGGGGTGTGGGAGCTGTTCCTGCCCGCGATCGGGGAGGGCGCGCTCTACAAGTTCGACGTCTGCCGCCCGGACGGCTCGCACACGCTGCGCGCCGACCCGATGGCCCGCTACGCCGAGGTGCCGCCCGCCAACGCCTCGATCGTGACGGCCTCGCACCACCGGTGGCAGGACCAGGAGTGGATGGCGCACCGCGGGGACGTCCCGGTGCACGAGGCGCCGGTCTCGGTGTACGAGGTGCATCTGCCGTCCTGGCGACCGGGACTGACCTACCGTCAGCTTGCCGCGCAACTCCCGCCGTACGTAAGGGATCTCGGGTTCACCCACGTCGAGCTGATGCCGGTCTCCGAGCATCCCTTCGGCGGTTCCTGGGGGTATCAGGTCACCGGCTTCTACGCCCCGACGTCCCGCATGGGCACGCCCGACGACTTCCGGTTCCTCGTCGACTCCCTGCACCGTGCCGGGATCGGGGTGATCGTCGACTGGGTACCGGCGCACTTCCCGCGCGACGACTGGGCGCTGGCGGAGTTCGACGGCCGTCCGCTGTACGAGCACTCGGATCCGTCGCGGGCGGCGCATCCCGACTGGGGCACCCTGGAGTTCGACTTCGGGCGCACCGAGGTCCGCAACTTCCTTGTGGCCAACGCCACTTACTGGTGCGAGGAGTTCCACATCGACGGGCTGCGGGTGGATGCCGTCGCCTCGATGCTCTATCTCGACTACTCGCGCAAGGAGGGCGAGTGGTCCCCGAACGAGCACGGCGGCCGGGAGAACCTGGACGCCGTCGCGTTCCTCCAGGAGATGAACGCCACCGTCTACCGCCGCAACCCCGGTGTGGTGACCATCGCCGAGGAGTCCACCGCCTGGGACGGCGTCACCCGCGCCACCCACCATGCCGGTCCCGGCGGTTTCGGGGGCCTCGGCTTCGGGCTGAAGTGGAACATGGGCTGGATGCACGACTCGCTGGAGTACGTGTCGAAGGAGCCGGTGCACCGCAAGTACCACCACAACGAGATGACCTTCTCGATGGTGTACGCGTACAGCGAGAACTACGTCCTGCCGATCTCGCACGACGAGGTGGTGCACGGCAAGCGGTCACTGGTCTCCAAGATGCCCGGCGACTGGTGGCAGCAGCGCGCCAACCACCGCGCCTACCTCGGCTTCATGTGGGCCCACCCGGGCAAGCAACTGCTGTTCATGGGCCAGGAGTTCGCACAGGGGGCGGAGTGGTCGGAGGGCCACGGCCCGGACTGGTGGCTGCTCGACCCCTCGTACGCGGCGGAGAGCGACCACCGGGGCGTGCGCACCCTGGTGGGCGACCTGAACGCGGTGTACGCCCAGTCCCCCGCGCTCTGGCAGCGCGACACCGTGCCGGAGGGCTTCGACTGGGTGGACGGGGGCGCCGCCGAGGACAATGTCTTCGCCTTCCTGCGCTACGACGCGCACGGCTCGCCGCTCCTCGCCGTCAGCAACTTCTCCCCGGTGGTGCGGCACGACTACCGGGTGGGCGTACCGGACGTGCCCGGTGACCGGGTCGCCTGGGCGGAGGTCCTGAACACCGACGCCGCCCGGTACGGCGGCAGCGACGTACTGCACCGCGGGCCGCTGAAGCCCGAACCGGTGGCCGCGCACGGCCGCCCCGGCAGCATCCTGCTGACGCTGCCGCCGCTGGCGACGGTCTGGTTCAAGCCGGTGTGAGCCCGAAATCGCAGGCTCGTGGCCGATTCTTTTTCCCAATGTCCATGACCCTGGCATTCACGTTCAGGTGATTCCTCTCCGGCGCCCTCCTGAATCGATGACCCACTTCGTACGATGCTTTTTCAGCGCCGATGTCCGCATCGGCGAAGTGGGCTCTTGGTTCCATATTCGATTCAAGGGGAAACTATGATCTCAAGAACGAGGAACGTTGTGCGCACGATGGCCGCGGCGCTCGCCGCAGCCGCCGCGTTCACCCTGGCCGGGCCGGTCGGAACCGCCTCCGCCATCGACCATGTCACCTGCGACCCGGACGCGGGCTTCCTGAAGATCTGGTCGCACAACGGCGGGCGTGACAGCGTGGACTGCTATGCGAATCGCGGGAAAATCGACTTCGGCGGGTGGTGGGTCGACCAGATCTCCACGGGAAACAACGACGTGAAGTACTACGACGCCAACGGCGACGTGGTGAAGATCGCCCGGAATTCGAATATCAAGTATTCGAACGTACCGAAGGTCAATGCCATCGAAATCCTGTAGGGATTTCGTCCGGGGACGTTCCGAAGTCCCGGTGCGCCCGCCTCACGCCGTCTCGAAGACCTCCTCCAGCTCCTGGAGGAGCTTGCGCTTGGGGCGGGCGCCCACCATCGACTTCACGGGTTCGCCGCCCCGGAACACCATCAGGGTCGGTGCGGAGAGGACCGCGTACCGGCTCGCGATGCCGGGATTCGTGTCGATGTCCAGCTGGACGACCTCCATGCGCCCGGTCAGCTCGGTGGCCACGGCGCTGAGCACGGGGGCGAGCTGACGGCACGGGCCGCACCAGTCGGCGGTGAACTCGACGAGCACCGGGCCGTCCGCCGCGAGCACCTCGGTGTCGAAGGTGGCGTCGGTGACCTCGGCCACGCCCTCTGCATGAATCATCTGTCATCCTCCCAGTTCACAACGTGGTTCCGGACCGCCGGGGAGTGCCGCCCCGGCCTCCAGCTCGGCCCTGGCGAGCTGCGCGCCCACCTCGGCACGGACCGTCCGGAGCTGTTCGATGAGCGAGTCGAGCTCGCCGAGCTTGCGCCGGTAGACGGCGAGCGAGGCGGGGCAGGCGTCACCGGCCGGGTGGCCGGCCCGCAGGCACTCGACGAACGGCCGGGTCTCCTCCAGTTCGAACCCGAAGTCCTGAAGGGTGCGGATCTGCTGGACGAGGCGCAGATCGTCCTCGTCGTACGCGCGGTAGCCGTTGTCGGCCCGCCGCGCGGGCAGCAGTCCGCGGGACTCGTAGTAGCGCAGAGTCCGCGTGGTCGTCCCGGCCCGTTCGGCCAGCTCCCCGATTCGCATGTCCTCGACGGTAGACCTTGACGCGGACGTCAAGGCAAGCGCGAAGGGCCGCCGCGGGAGTTCCCGCGGCGGCCCGTTTCCGGTGCCCGGTGTGGTTACGCCTTCGCCACCGCGTGCTGCTCGTCGCCGTCGCGCGGCTCCGGGACGCCGTGCACGTCGGCGTCCTGGTTGAGCATCTGCTCGTTCCACGGGAGCGCACCGGAGAGCACCTTGTCCACCCGCTCCTTGTCGATCTCCTTGGTCCAGGTGCCGACCAGGACGGTGGCGACCGCGTTGCCCGCGAAGTTGGTCATGGCGCGGGCCTCGCTCATGAAGCGGTCGATGCCGACGATCAGGCCGACGCCGTCGACCAGGCCGGGGCGGTGCGACTGGAGACCGCCCGCGAGGGTGGCCAGGCCGGCGCCGGTGACTCCGGCGGCCCCCTTCGAGGCGACGATCATGAAGAGCAGCAGCGAGATCTGCTCACCGGCGCTCAGCGGGTCGCCCATCGCGTTGGCGATGAAGAGCGAGGACATCGTGAGGTAGATCGCGGTGCCGTCGAGGTTGAAGGAGTAGCCGGTCGGCACGGTGATGCCGACGACCGGCCGGCTGACCCCGAGGTGCTCCATCTTCGCGATGAGCCGGGGCAGCGCGGACTCGGAGGAGGAGGTGGAGAGGATCAGCAGGAACTCGCGGCCCAGGTACTTCAGCAGCGCGATCAGGTTGACCCCGGCGACCAGCCGCAGGATGGCGCCGAGCACCACGAAGACGAAGATCGCGCAGGTGAGGTAGAAGCCGATCATGATGATCGCGAGGGACTTCAGCGCGTCCACGCCGGTCTCGCCGACCACCGCCGCCATCGCGCCGAACGCGCCGACCGGGGCCGCCCACATGATCATGGCGAGGATACGGAAGACGAGGCGCTGGATGTGGCCGATGCCGCGCAGCACCGGCTCGCCGGCCGAGCCCATGGCCTGGAGCGCGAAGCCCGCGAGCAGTGCGACGAGCAGGGTCTGGAGCACCTCGCCCTCGGTGAAGGCGGAGACGATCGTGGTCGGGATGATGCCGAGCAGGAAGTCGGTGGTGGACTCGCTCGCCCCGGCGGCCTGCTTCTCACCGGCGGCACGTACCGCCTCGGTGAGGTGGAGGCCCTGGCCGGGCTCCAGGAGGTTGCCGACGAGCAGGCCGATGGCGAGCGCGACGGTCGACATCACCAGGAAGTAGCCGAGGGCGAGGCCGCCGACCGCGCCGACCTTGGCGGCCTTGCGCACCGATCCGACGCCCAGCACGATCGTGCAGAAGATGATGGGCGAGATCATCATCTTGATCAGGTTCACGAAGCCGGTGCCGATCGGCTTGAGCTCGACGGCGACGCCCGGGGCCGCGAAGCCCACCAGGATGCCGAGCCCCACGGCCGCGATCACGGCCAGATACAGATAGTGCGTGCGGTCCCGCTTGGCGGCTGCCACTCCCACGGGGTTCTCCTCGGATCGTCCGGTCACTCCCCCGTCCCTGGGGGTGCAAGGGCTGCCGGCGGATGGGAGCCGGAAAAACCCTTGGCGAATATCTCGCTCCCTGTGACGCCGGTCACCGTTACGTGCATTTCGTTCATCGGATTTCGGCCAGGCAGACTGTGGCCATGCGTCTTCCCCGCCCCCGTACCCGCCCGCGCAGCCTGGCCGGTCAGCTGTTCACCATGCAGGTGGTGCTGGTGGCGGCCGTGGTGGCGGGGTGCGCGTTCTTCGCGTACGTCTCCGGCAGCGAGCAGGCGAAGGAGACCGCGGCCCGGCAGGTCAGGGCGGCCGCCCTGGCGATCGCCGGCTCTCCGTCGGTACGGGAGGCGATCGGCACCGCGGACCCGTCCGCGGTGCTCCAGCCGTACGCGGAGCGGGTCCGCAGGGACACCGGGATCACCTTCGTCACGATCATGTCCCCGGAGCGGGTCCGCTGGACGCACCCGCACTCCGACCGGATCGGCGAGCAGTTCCTCGGGCACACCGCGCGGGCGCTGCGCGGCGAGACGTTCACCGAGACGTACACCGGCACGCTCGGCCCCTCGATCCGGGTCGTCACACCGGTCCGGGACGGCTCCAGGATCATCGGCCTGGTCAGCGCGGGCATCACCGTCGAGCGGGTCTCCTCGCAGGTGCGGGCGCAGCTCGGGGCGCTGGGGCTGGCGGCGGGCGGGGCGCTCGCCCTCGGCGGCATCGGCACGTATGTGATCAACGCCCGGCTGCGGCGCCACACCCACGGGATGAACGCCGCCGAGCTGAGCCGGATGCACGACTACCACCAGGCCACGCTGCACGCGGTGCGCGAGGGGCTGCTGATGCTCGACGGGCGGCGCAGGATCGCGCTGATCAACGACGCGGGCCGGGAGCTGCTCGGTCTGGGGCCGGGTGCGGTGGGACGCAGGGTCGCCGAGCTGGATCTGCCGGCGCCGCTGACCGGTGCGCTGCTCGCCTCCGAGGAGCGGGTCGACGAACTGCATCTGACGGCGGACCGGGTGATCGTGGTCAACACCCGTCCGGTGGTGGGCGGGGAGCAGCGCGGCACCGTCGTGACGCTGCGCGATCACACGGAACTCCAGGCTCTGTCCGGCGAGTTGGACTCCGAGCGGGGGTTCACCCAGGCCTTGCGCTCGCAGGCCCACGAGGCGGCGAACCGGCTGCACACCGTCGTCTCGCTGATCGAACTGGGCCGGGCCGACGAGGCGGTGGGCTTCGCCACCGCCGAGCTGGAACTGGCCCAGACGCTGACCGACCGGGTGGTGGGGGCGGTCGCCGAACCGGTGCTGGCCGCACTGCTGCTCGGCAAGGCGGCACAGGCGAACGAACGGGGGGTGGAGCTGGTGCTCGCGGAGGACAGCCTGATCGACGACGGGGATCTGCCCGCGACGCTGCCGCACCGGGACCTGGTGACGATCCTCGGCAATCTGATCGACAACGCGGTGGACGCGGCCTCGGAGGCGGTGACCGGTGCGCCGGGGCCCGGGTCCGTGCCCGCCCAGCGGGGAGCGGGCGGCGGCCGGGCCGCCCGCGCCCGGGTCACCGTCACCGCGCTGGCCGGGGAGGGCGAACTGCTGCTGCGGGTCGCCGACACCGGTGCCGGGATCGGCCCGCAGGACGCCGCCGCGGTCTTCGACCGCGGCTGGTCGACGCACGGCACCGGCCGGGGGATCGGCCTGGCCCTCGTCAAGCAGGCGGTGCA
Source organism: Streptomyces sp. NPDC127117 (assembly GCF_042677325.1). Taxonomy (NCBI): domain Bacteria; kingdom Bacillati; phylum Actinomycetota; class Actinomycetes; order Kitasatosporales; family Streptomycetaceae; genus Streptomyces; species Streptomyces sp. NPDC127117. The sequence continues at coordinate 148,089 of NZ_JBHXTM010000006.1, read as the reverse complement.
CCGCAACGGCGGCACGGTCACCCTGGACGGCGGCACGGACGGCGATACGAAGTCCGGCCCGGGCGGCGATACGGACAGCGGCACGGAGACCGGCACGGGCGGCGGCACGGACAGCGGCACGGAGACCGGCCCGGCCGGCGGCACGGACAGCGGCACGGAGACCGGCCCGGCCGGCGGCACAGACGGCGGCACGGAGACCAGCCCGGGCGGCGGCACAGACGGCGGCACGGAGACCAGCCCGGCCGGCGGCACAGACGGCGGCACGGAGACCAGCCCGGGCGGCGGCACGGACAGCGGCACGGACAGCGGCACGAAGACCGGCACGGGCAGCGGCACAGACGGCAGCACGGACAGCGGCACGAAGACCGGCACGGGCAGCGGCACAGACGGCAGCACGGACAGCGGCACGGAGACCGGCACGGCCGGTGGCACGGGCGGCGGCGCGCGGTTCACGGTGCGGCTGCCGCTGGGCGTCGCCGGGCGCGCGGCACACACCACGAAGGAGGCCACGGCATGATCCAGGTGCTGGTCGTCGAGGACGATCCCGTCGCCGCGGACGCCCATCGACTGTACGTGGGCCGCGTTCCCGGATTCACGGTGGCGGCCGTCGCGCATTCGCGGGCGCAGGCGGTGCGGGCGCTGGACCGTACCCCGGTCGATCTGCTGCTCCTGGATCTGTACCTGCCCGACGGGCACGGTCTGCAACTGCTGCGTTCGCTGCGGGCGGCCGGGCACTCGGCGGATGTCATCGCGGTGACGTCGGCGCGCGATCTGGCGGTGGTCCGGGAGGGGGTGTCGCTCGGGGTCGTCCAGTACGTGCTGAAGCCGTTCACCTTCGCCACCCTGCGCGACCGGCTGGTGCGCTACGCGGAGTTCCGTGCGGCGGCCGGTGAGGCGAGCGGCCAGGACGAGGTGGACCGGGCGCTCGGCGTACTGCGCGCCCCGCAGCCGGCCCAGCTGCCGAAGGGGCTCAGCAGCCCGACGCTGGAGGCCGTCACCCGAGCCCTGCGGGCCGCCCCGGCCGGGGTGACGGCGTCGGCGGCCGGCGAGGAGCTGGGCATCTCGCGGATCACCGCACGCCGCTATCTGGAGCACCTGGTGACGGTGGGGCGCGCGGTGCGCAGTCCGCAGTACGGCCAGATCGGCCGCCCGGAGCTGTACTACCGGTGGGTGACCCAGAACCGCTGAATCCGTACGGCCCGTGCCCCTTAGGACGTTCCTACGATCCGTGGATATCGGTGGAACACACCGTAGTCATTCCATGCCTTGACTCCTACGGTGGGCCCGTGCACCCGTCCCCGCCGTTCAACGCCCCCGCCGCGCGCCGACTGCGCGAGGCCCTGGGGATGCTTCCCGGCCACGTCGCCTACGGTCTCGGGGCCCAGTACGGGCTCCGGGTCGGCACCGGGACGGTCATCGCCTGGGAGCGCGGGCTCGCCTCGCCGACCGAGTACGAACTCACCGCGCTGGCAGGTGTGTTGTGGTGCTCTCCGGCCGAACTCCTCACCGCCGCACGCACCCTGCGGGAGCACCGGGTGGCCAGGGAGCTGGCCGTGGAGGAGCTGGCGCGGCTGCTGGGGCTGACCACCTCCGCGTATCTGCGGATGGAGGAGTCGGGGCGCTGGCGCGGCAACGAACGCCAGTCCGCGGCGCTGGCCGAGGTGCTGGAACTGACGCCCGCCGGGTTCGTGACGGTGTCCGGCCGGGACGAGGAGCTGGCGGAGCTGCTGCGCGGCGCGGTGACCACGCGCTGGCAGGCCCAGCTGCGGCCGGTGGCGAAGCTGGTGCCGCTGGAACGCGGCTTCCTCCAGGACGTGCTGGAACAACTGCACACCGACTACCAGGCGCTGATGGTGTCGACGCTGAGCTGGAGCAGCACGGGTACGGAGCGGGCCGGGACCACGGGCGACGCGGGGCGGGCGTTCCTGGCGGAGATCCTGGAACGGTTCTGGCGGGCGGCGGGAGTGCGGGGGCCGGACGGCTGAGCCGCCCGGCCTCCCGCGTACGCGCTCAGCCGCCGGCCCTCTCCTCGGTCACCGGGTCGAAGGAGAACAGGCTTCCCCGGTCCGCTCCGTCGCAGCTCGTCTGCACCAGCTTTGCACCGCTCTCCTTGCTGTTCCCCTCGGCGCCGACGCACAGGCGGGTGTGGGCCGGACGGATGCGGTACCCCTCGACGGGCCGGCCGACGGGCTCGATCAGGAACTCCTCCGCGTCGCCACGCTTGCCGCACCCCTGGTCCTGCAAGCCGGCTCCGGCATCCCTCATCCCGTCCCAGACTCCGGTGCAGCCCAGGTCGTAGTCCGGGTGATCGGTCACGATCCGCCAGGCGTCGCCGTCCAGCGGCTTGAGGGAGAAACTCGGGATCGTCTCCCGCTCACAGGGCACCTGGTACAGCCGCCCGCTGTCGCTGCCCCGCTTCTCGGAGAGGCATAACCCGGAGTGCACGGACCGGATCTGCACCGTACGCCCGGCCACGGGCCCGCTCACGGGGGTGGCCTTGCCCTCGTCGTCCCGTACGAGGAGGGTGACGGTCACCGCGGCGGCGGCGAGCACGACGAGCCCGACGGCGGCGGCCAGAACGGTCCTGGACCGGCGCCGGCCGGTCGGGGCCGGTCCGGGCAGCGGGACGGTGGGCGGCCCGGACGAGTGCCCGGCGGTCGCCTCCGGTGCCGCCCCGGACGCCTCCACCGTCCCGGACGCCTCCACCGTCCCGGCCCGCTCCCCGTGCACGGCGAGTTCCTTGCGTACGGCGAGCCAGTCGGCCACCTGCGCGGGCCCGCAGCCGCAGGCCCGTACGAAGGCGGCGAGCAGTTCCTCGCGCGGGACCGACGTACGCCCCAGCATGTTGGCGATCGTGGAGCGCGGCAGCACGTCCCCGACCGCTTCGGCCCGCTGGGCGAGTTCGCGGAACGTCAGACCCGACGCGTCCTTGAGCACCCGCAACAGGGCGATGAACTCGGGCACGGTGCGCGCCTCACGAGGATCCGGAGCTCTGCCCTCGACGACCATCTGTTGTGCCTCTCCCCTGGATTCCGCGCCCGGACAAGGTTGGGACATGTCCCGGACAGGGACAAGCCTTGTTGATCCGGTCCGCGGGCTCAAGAGTTGTTTCCGGCACCGCGGCCCGTCCGGATCCGACCATCCGGAACGGTTCCCGGGCGCCGGGGGAACGGCAAGCGGCCCTGACCGTCCACGGGGGGACAGTCAGGGCCGCCGGGTCGCCACCCCTGCGCCGCCGCCGCGCGGCCAGGGCCGGCCGGGGTCAGAAGACCGACTCGGCCTCGTCCATCCGGTTCTTGGGCACCGTCTTGAGCTGTGTGATCGCGTCGGCAAGCGGAACCATCTCGATGTCGGTGCCGCGCAGCGCCGTCATCCTGCCGAAGTCGCCCCGGTGCGCCGCCTCCACCGCGTGCCAGCCGAAGCGGGTGGCGAGCACCCGGTCGTACGCGGTCGGCGTGCCGCCCCGCTGCACATGGCCGAGAATGACCGGCCGGGCCTCCTTGCCGAGCCGGGTCTCCAGCTCGATGGCCAGCCGGTTGCCGATGCCCTGGAAGCGCTCGTGGCCGAACTGGTCGATCTCGCCCTTGGCGTACGGCATGGAGCCCTCCGCCGGGTGCGCGCCCTCGGCCACGCAGATGACCGCGAACTTCTTGCCGCGTGCGAAGCGCTCCTCGACCATCTTCACCAGGTCCTCGACCTGGAAGCGGCGCTCGGGGAGGCAGATGCCGTGCGCGCCGCCCGCCATTCCGGACTCCAGCGCGATCCAGCCCGCGTGCCGGCCCATCACCTCGACGACCATGACCCGCTGGTGCGATTCGGCGGTGGTCTTGAGACGGTCTATGGCGTCGGTGGCGACACCCACCGCGGTGTCGAAGCCGAAGGTCCGGTCGGTGGCGGAGATGTCGTTGTCGATGGTCTTGGGGACGCCGACGACGGGCATTCCGGCGTCCGCCAGCATCCGGGCGGCGGTGAGGGTGCCCTCGCCGCCGATCGGGATGAGGGCGTCCATGCCGTAACGGCGGCTCAGCTCGGCGCAGTTCTCGGCGGCCTCGCGCAGCCGGTCGCGCTCCAGCCGGGCGGAGCCGAGAATGGTGCCGCCGCGGGCGAGGATGCCGCTGACCGCGTTGAGGTCGAGGGGGCGGAAGTGGCCGTCGAGGAGGCCCTTGAACCCGTCCTCGAAGCCGATGACTTCATCGCCGTGGCCCACCACGGCGCGGTGCACGACCGACCGGATCACTGCGTTCAGACCTGGGCAGTCGCCGCCTGCGGTGAGAATTCCGATGCGCATCGTGCCTTGTCTCCTGCTCGCTAGTGCCGTGCATTTCGGGGGACGTCCACAGAATCCCCCGTACCGTGAGCCACGACGATTGTCCCATGCCAGGTCCGGACCTGGTGCTCCCCCGTCGTCCCGGTAGGGGGCTCCGCCCGGCGGGCGACGCCTCGGCCCCCGCGGGTATCGTCAACATGGCAATACCATCCCAAACCGAAATCGAACGGGAGAACACGCGTGACGCGCAGCGTGTACGTGACCGGGATCGACCGGGGAGACGGCCGGCAGGTCGTCGATCTGGGAGTCATGGAGCTCCTGACGCGTCAGGTGGACCGGGTCGGAGTGTTCCGGCCGCTCGTCCACGACGGACCCGATCGGCTGTTCGAACTGCTGCGGGCCCGCTACCGGCTCTCCCAGGACCCCGCGTCGGCGTACGGGCTGGACTACCACGAGGCGTCCGCGCTCCAGGCGGAACAGGGCACGGACGAGCTGGTCTCCCGGCTGGTCGACCGGTTCCACCAGGTGGCCCGGAAGTACGAGGTGGTGCTGGTGCTCGGCACCGACTTCGCCGCCACCCAGCTCCCCGACGAGCTGGCGCTCAACGCGCGACTGGCCAATGAGTTCGGCGCCTCGGTGATCGCGGTGGTCGGCGGCAAGGGGGAGACCTCGGAGTCGGTGCGGGCCGAGACCCGCAATGCCTACCGCGCGTACGCCGGGCTGGGCTGCGACGTGGTCGCGATGATCGTGAACCGGGTGGCGGCCGAGGACCGCGACGCCATCGCGGAGCGGCTGACGGCCACGCTGCCCGTCATCTGTTCGGTCCTGCCGGACGACGCGGCGCTCTCCGCGCCGACCGTCGCCCAGATCACCGCGGCGCTCGGCGGCACGGTGCTGCTCGGCGACGACTCCGGGCTGGCGAGGGACGCGCTGGACTTCGTCTTCGGCGGCGCGATGCTGCCGAACATGCTGAACGCGCTGACGCCGGGCTGCCTGGTGGTCACGCCCGGGGACCGGGCGGACCTGGTGGTCGGCTCGCTGGCCGCGCACAGCGCCGGGACGCCGCCCATCGCGGGTGTGCTGCTGACCCTGGACGAGCGACCCGGCGAGGAGATACTCAGGCTGGCCGCGCGACTCGCACCGGGCACCCCGGTCGTGTCGGTGGCCGACGGCTCCTTCCCCACCGCGGCCCGGCTCTTCGCCCTGGAGGGCAAGCTGAACGCCGCGACACCCCGCAAGGCGGAGACCGCGCTGGGCCTCTTCGAGCGCCATGTGGACACCGGTGCCCTGCTGGACCGGATCTCGGTGGCCCGCAGCGGCCGCGTCACCCCGATGATGTTCGAGCACGAACTGCTGGAGCAGGCCCGTGCCGACCGTCGCCGGGTGGTCCTGCCGGAGGGCACCGAGGAGCGGGTGCTGCGCGCCGCCGACGTACTGATGCGCCGCGGCGTCTGCGAGCTCACCCTGCTCGGCGACCCCGACGTCATCCGCAAGAAGGCCGCCGACCTCGGCATCGATCTCGCCACCACGCAGCTCATCGACCCGCAGACCTCCGAGCTGCGCCAGACCTTCGCCGAGCGGTACGCGCAACTGCGGGCCCACCGCGGGATCACGGTGGAGCTGGCGTACGACGTGGTCGCGGACGTCAACTACTTCGGCACCCTGATGGTCCAGGAGGGGTTCGCGGACGGCATGGTCTCCGGGGCCGTGCACTCCACCGCGGCGACGATCCGCCCGGCTTTCGAGATCATCAAGACGAAGCCGGACGCCTCGATCGTCTCCTCCGTCTTCTTCATGTGCCTCGCCGACAAGGTGCTGGTGTACGGCGACTGCGCGGTCAACCCGGACCCGGACGCGGAGCAGCTCGCCGACATCGCCGTCCAGTCGGCGGCCACCGCCGCCCGGTTCGGGGTGGAGCCGAGGATCGCGATGCTGTCGTACTCGACGGGGACCTCGGGCTCGGGCGCCGATGTCGACAAGGTGCGCGCGGCGACCGACCGGGTCCGCGGGAGCAGGCCGGACCTCAGGATCGAGGGCCCGATCCAGTACGACGCCGCGGTGGAGCCGAGCGTCGCCGCGACGAAGCTGCCCGGCTCCGAGGTGGCGGGCCAGGCGACGGTGCTGATCTTCCCGGACCTGAACACCGGCAACAACACCTACAAGGCCGTGCAGCGCTCGGCCGGCGCGGTGGCCGTCGGACCGGTGCTCCAGGGGCTGCGGAAGCCCGTCAACGACCTGTCCCGCGGCGCGCTCGTCCAGGACATCGTCAATACCGTGGCCATCACGGCGATCCAGGCGCAGGGCAAGGAGTGAACCGGATGACCACCCCGACCACAGCGGGTTCCAGCAGGCCGGACGCGTACCGCGTGCTGATCCTCAACTCCGGCTCCTCGTCGGTGAAGTACCAGCTGCTGGACATGAGCGACCGCACCCGGCTCGCGGTGGGGCTGGTCGAGCGGATCGGCGAGGAGACCTCCCGTCTGGTGCACACCCCGCTGGTCGGCGGCGGCGCCGAGCAGCGCGAGCGCATCGGCCCGATCGCCGACCACGAGGCGGCCCTGAAGGCCGCGGCGGCGGAGCTGGCGGCCGACGGGCTGGGCCTGGACTCCCCGCAGCTGGCGGCGATCGGCCACCGGGTGGTGCACGGCGGGCTGCGGTTCACCGAGCCCGTGGTGATCGACGACGAGGTGCTGAAGGAGATCGAGCGCCTGGTCCCGGTGGCCCCGCTGCACAATCCGGCGAACGTCACCGGCATCCTCACGGCACGGGCCCTGCGGCCGGACCTTCCGCAGGTGGCGGTCTTCGACACGGCCTTCCACACGACGATGCCGGAGTACGCGGCGCGGTACGCGATCGACACCGAGACCGCCGACGCGCACCGCATCCGGCGCTACGGATTCCACGGCACCTCGCACGCGTACGTCTCCCGCAAGACCGCCGAGCTGCTGGGACGCACCCCCGAGGAGGTCAATGTCATCGTGCTGCACCTGGGCAACGGCGCCTCGGCGTCGGCGGTGGCCGGCGGCCGGTGCGTGGAGACCTCGATGGGGCTGACCCCTCTGGAGGGGCTGGTGATGGGCACCCGCTCCGGGGACATCGATCCGGCCGTCACCTTCCATCTGATGCGCGTCGCGGGGATGTCGGCGGACGAGGTCGACGAACTGCTCAACAAGAAGAGCGGCCTGGCCGGGCTCTGCGGCGACAACGACATGCGGGAGATCCGGCGCCGGATCGACGAGGGCGACGAGCGTGCGGCGCTGGCGTTCGACATCTATGTGCACCGGCTGAAGAAGTACATCGGCGCCTATTCGGCGGTCCTCGGCCGGGTGGACGCCGTGGCGTTCACGGCGGGGGTCGGGGAGAACTCGGCACCGGTGCGGGAGGCTGCCATCGCCGGTCTGGAGGAGCTCGGCCTGGCGGTGGACGCGGATCTGAACGCCGTACGGTCCGGCGAGCCCCGGCTGATCTCGCCGGACTACGCGCGGGTCGCGGTGGCCGTGGTGCCGACCGACGAGGAGCTGGAGATCGCCGTGCAGACCTTCGCGCTCGTCGGACGGGCCCACGACCCCGTCGGACAGGCCCACAACTGAGCACCCCCGCGCCCCTTTGTACCTTCCGCCAGACGGAATATTCCGTAGCGAAACAAACCGATAGGATCCGTCTCATGCGCCGTTCCAAAATCGTCTGCACACTCGGTCCCGCCGTCGACTCCCATGAGCAGCTCGTCGCTCTGATCGAGGCCGGCATGAGCGTGGCCCGCTTCAACTTCAGTCACGGCAGCCACGAGGAGCACCAGGGTCGTTACGACCGGGTCCGCAGGGCCGCCGCCGAGACCGGCCGGGCGATCGGTGTGCTCGCCGACCTCCAGGGCCCCAAGATCCGTCTGGCGAAGTTCGCCGAGGGCCCCGTCGAGCTGGTCCGCGGGGACGAGTTCACCATCACCGCCGAGGACGTCCCCGGCGACAAGTCGATCTGCGGCACGACCTACAAGGGTCTGCCCGGCGACGTCGCCAAGGGCGACCCGATCCTGATCAACGACGGCAACGTCGAGCTGAAGGTCGTCGCGGTCGAGGGCCCCCGTGTGAAGACCATCGTCATCGAGGGCGGTGTCATCTCCGACCACAAGGGCATCAACCTGCCCGGCGCGGCGGTCAACGTCCCGGCCCTGTCCGAGAAGGACGTCGACGACCTGCGGTTCGCCCTGCGGATGGGCTGCGACCTGGTGGCGCTGTCCTTCGTGCGGGACGCGAACGACGTCAAGGACGTCCACAAGGTGATGGACGAGGAGGGCCGCCGGGTTCCCGTCATCGCCAAGGTCGAGAAGCCGCAGGCCGTCGAGCACATGGAGGGCGTCGTCATGGCGTTCGACGGTGTGATGGTCGCCCGCGGCGACCTGGCCGTCGAGTACCCCCTGGAGAAGGTCCCGATGGTGCAGAAGCGCCTGGTGGAGCTCTGCCGGCGGAACGCCAAGCCGGTGATCGTCGCGACCCAGATGATGGAGTCGATGATCACCAACTCGCGGCCGACCCGCGCCGAGGCGTCCGACGTCGCCAACGCGATCCTGGACGGCGCGGACGCGGTCATGCTGTCGGCCGAGTCCAGCGTGGGCGCGTACCCGATCGAGACGGTCAAGACGATGTCGAAGATCGTCGTGGCCGCCGAGGAGGAGCTGCTCTCCAAGGGCCTGCAGCCGCTGGTGCCGGGCAAGAAGCCCCGCACCCAGGGCGGTTCGGTGGCCCGTGCGGCCTGCGAGATCGCGGACTTCCTGAACGGCAAGGCGCTGGTCGCCTTCACCAAGTCCGGTGACACGGCCCGCCGGCTCTCCCGCTACCGCGCGGCCCAGCCCATCCTGGCCTTCACCACGGACGAGTCCACCCGCAACCAGCTCGCCCTGAGCTGGGGCGTCGAGGCCCACGTCGTGCCGCACGTGGACAACACCGACGCGATGGTCGACCTGGTCGACGGCGAGCTGCTGAAGCTCGGCCGCTACAACGAGGGCGACACCATGGTCATCACGGCCGGCTCGCCCCCCGGCATCCCCGGCACCACCAACATGGTCCGGGTGCACCACGTCGGCGGCGGCAGCCGCGACTGACGCACCCGTCACCCCCGTCACCCGGGAAACGACCGTGGGCCGCACTCCTGAGGAGTGCGGCCCACGGCCCTGTGCGGCTCCCGAACGGGACCGTGCCGGCCCGGGTCTTTCGTCTGGATCGGGCCGGATCAGGGAGCGGGGCACGCGAGCCCGGCATGATCCGGACGAGAGGCCCTAGCTGTTGCCGCCGGTGAAGTAGTTGTGCAGCCCGGGAACCTTGAGCGAGCCGCCGAACTGGCCGGCCTGGGTCACCTTGACCTTGGTGAAGAAGGCGAACGGCACGTTCAGCGGAGGCGGTGTCTCCGGGCTGAACGTCACCGGGATGAGGCCGAAGAGGTTGCCCTTCAGCTCCTCCGTGTACATCGTCACCGTGCCGTTGCGGATGGTGGACTTGGAGCCCTTCCGCGCCTCGACATGGGTCGTCGTGCCGGCCGGACCGACGGTCTTCTGGTGAAGGTTGTCGATGTCGATCGAGCTGGCGGTGAACTTCAGCGCCTTCTTGACCGTGCCGTCGTACGTCTTCACCTCGACGATGCCCTTGTAGTCGAGCCCGTTGAGGGTGAGCATCGAGCTCTCCAGGATCCACGGGTCGGTCGGGAGGAGCGGGATGCCCGTCTCCAGATCGGCCGCGGCCAGCGCCTTCGGGTCGGCGGTCGGGCACGGGAAGCGCTCCTTGGCGCCGTCCGGGATGTCCTCGTCCTTCTTGGCGTCGAGACCCTTGACGCTCTCGTCGAGTTCCTTGACCGACTTGCCGGCCCTGCCGGCCGCCTCGCGGATGGCGGCGGCCGTCTTGTCGGCCGTCTCCTTCGCGGCGTCGGTGGTCTTCTCGACGGGCTTCTTCGCGGGCTTCTCGGCGGTGTCGGTCGCCGAAGGCTTCGGGGACGCGGTGCTCGCGCTCGGGGACGGGCTCGCCGTCTCCTTGTCCGGTCCGTCGAAGAGGTCCCTGAGCGCGTCGCCGACGCCCAGCGGGTCGAGCGGGTTCCTCGACTTCGTGGGGGTGGGCGAGGCACTCGGCGTGGCGGCCGGTGCGTCGGCCTCGGCTGTCTTCGCCTCCGGCTTCGCCGATTCGCCCGCGGACGGGCTCGTCGAGGGCTTCGGGGTCGCCGAACCGCCCTTGTCACCGGAGTCGGTGGCGGACGGCGACGGGGACGCCGACTTCGACGCGGCCGGCGAGGGCTCTTCGCTCGGCTCGTCGGAGCGGGTCACGCAGGGGCCGGGCGCGAAGGGAATGTCGGAGCTGTCGTCGGCCAGCGCGAGCTTGGGGGTGAGCCCCATGCCCACGAAGACGGCCGTCGGCATCGCGGCGAGCGCGAACGCCTTGCCCGCGGGAATGTGCAGCTTCGTCAGCAAGGACTTCCTGGGGGCCGCGTGGCGCGGTCCGACTCTCGTCCCGGAATCGTCCCCGGTCGAGTTCAGCTGCCTCTCGTCACCCCGCACGATGCCTCCCGCCGTCGACCTCAACTGTCGTGTCGTACTGCTCCGGCTGCTGCTGGGGCACCGCTGCCGTGCTGTGGAACTCGGGTCCGGACTCCTGCGTACCGAGGCCGGCCGCGGACTTCTCCCCCGCCGCGCCGGCCGGCGCGAGGTCCGGGCCGGACTCACCCGGGGCCCAGGAGACGGAGAGCGCTCCGCCCAGCAGGGCGAACAGGAAGCCGACCAGGAATCCGCCGATGTTGGCGACCGGTATGGAGATCAGCGCCAGCAGGATCGCGGCGACTCCGGCGAACACTCTCACGATGTGGTGGAACCACATGGTGAGGCCCAGCGTGACGAGCAGGATCCCGATGATCAGGGAACCGGCACCGGCAGTGGTGGACATCGCCAGTGTGACGTTGCCGAGGTGCATGTTGGCGTACGGAAAATAAGCGATGGGTAGACCACCCACCATGGTGAACAGGCCCGCCCAGAACGGCCGGTTACCCCGCCAGGTGCGGAATCTCCGCCGGAGGACGCGGAGGTAGTGCTCGTTCTGCCCTGTGGACTCGGGGCTCATGGAAAACAGCTCCCTGGAACCGGTACTGCTGTGAGAAGAGAAGGGGTGGGCGGCCGGAGTCCCCTCGGGAGCGCTCCGGCCACCCGGCGGGTGCTTAGTAGCACTCCTTGACGCCACTGTGCAGCCGCAGGCTCAGGTTGCTGAGCTTGAAGGTGCCGGCGGTGGTCGCCCATGCCGTCTGCTTCACGTTGGTCAGCGTCGCCGTCTTGGCGCGCTGCGCGAAGCCGTTGGGGTTGACGGCCTTCTCGGTACCGGCCTGGATGCCGGGCTTGCCCATGTCTCCTGCGGCGACACCGATGTCGATGTGCTCGAAGTACGCGTCGGCGTCGAGCTCGGCGACATCGAGGTACAGGTTGGTCGCCTCGACCGGCTTCTCCGGGTCGGTGCCCGCCTTCAGCTGCAGCGTGACGTTGCCCAGACCGAACGGAAGGTTCGGAGTGACCACCGACTGGCACATGTTGGTGATCGTGGCATCGCTGAAGCCGGACACGGCAACGGCGTGAGCCCCGTTCTTGCCCTCGGGGTCCATACCGGTGGCGACGGAGCCGTACTGCACGAAGTCATGGCCGACGAGCTTGTCCGCACGCACCTTGAAGCTCTGGCCGGACACGCTGAAGGACGCCGCGAGGGCACCCTGCGCGAGACCGACACCCACCGCCGCGGTCGCGACGACGCTCGGCACCATGACCAGAGCGAAACGCTTCCATCTGGTGCCGCCACGAACCTGGGAACTCATAATTTTCCTCCTTCTCGGACGTACATCTCCGGTCCGGGCCTGGGCCCGTCCTGGGATGGGAGAAGTGCTACGTCCTCGGCAAGGAGAGCGCCCGCGGACGGAGGCATGAACCGCGTCCGAATCACCGGCGATCACCCCCGAGCGACAACCACTGGCCACGCATTCGCGCAACCTGTATCGGACAGGCCCTGCCGGACGACAGGAACCCCCCTGTCCGGAGCCCGCGTCACTGCCGCCGGCCCACTCGGTGGGGACCCAACAAGGGCCGCCGCACCGACTGGCAGCCGGGCTGGCGTTATTGGACCGAGCGTGGCCGATCGTGGTGCATTCCCGCCCGTGACACAAGGGGGTTCGTTACTCGCTAGTAACGGCCCGATAACCGATGCGCGACCGGCTGGCACCGCCCGGCCACACAGGGTGGCACCGAGGTGAAGGACGAAAGGGGGGATCGGTGCGCCAATACGGACAGATCCCAGTGCTTGATTTACTGCGAGTAACAGGCCCTCGCTTTATCAAGATTTGGTAAAGCAGAGGCGTCTCTTATCGCCTGATCGCGAAAACGGCCGCGGTCCCCCGGCGGGGTACCGCGGCCTCTTGTCACATCAGAACAAGACCCGCGCCAGCGCGGTACGCGCGGCGCCGACCCGCGGATCGTCGGGGCCGATCACCTCGAAGAGCTCCAGCAGACGCACCCGTGCGGCGTCCCGGTCGTCACCGAAATTGCGCCGCACCGTCTCGACGAGCCGGCCGAAGGCATCCTCGACATGACCGCCGACCAGATCCAGATCGGCGGCGGCGAGCTGCGCCGGGACATCGGCCGGGTTCGCGGCGGCCTCCTCACGGACCCGCTGGGCGTCCATGTCCTTGACCCGGGAGAGGAGTTCGGCCTGGGCGAGGCCGAGCTTGGCCTCGGTGTTGGCCGGGTCGTCGGACAGGACGTTCCGGTACGCCTGGACGGCACCGGCGAAGTCGTCGGCGTCCAGGGCCCGCACGGCCGATTCGAGCAGGGCGTCGTACGGCCCGGCGGGCACCTCGGCCGGAGCCCGGTCGGCGCTCTCGCCGGCGGGGTCCTGGTCGACCACGATCCCGGTGAGCCCGAACCGCTCCTCGCCGACCTGGATCAGCTGGTCCAGCGTCTGGCGGATCTGGGCCTCGGGGGCCGCGCCCTGGAAGAGCGGGAGGGCCTGCCCGGCGACGACGGCGAAGACCGCCGGGATGCCCTGGATGCCGAACTGCTGCATCAGCATCTGGTTGGCGTCGACATCGACCTTGGCCAGCACGAAGCGGCCGTTGTACTCATGGGCCAGGCGCTCCAGGAGCGGGCCCAGCTGCTTGCACGGCTCGCACCACTCGGCCCAGAAGTCGATGACGACCGGGACCTCGGCGGAGCGCTGCAGGACATCGTTCTCGAAGCCCGCCTCATCGACATCGATCACCAGGGCGGACGGCGGTACGGCACCGCCACCGCCCTGCCGGGAGGCCTCGGCACGGGCCTGCTCCGCCTTCACCTTGGCCTCGCCGGCCGCCTTCACCGCGGCGAGGTCGACGACGCCGCTCATGGACATGTTCCTAGGCTGCATGCGTACATCCTCCCCCCTCGGAGCGCCGATCCGGAAAGCGATACGGGAACCGCGCCCGTCCGCCGCCCCCACCGGTGTGCGGGGTACACGGACGGACACGGTCCGAGGGCCCCTGAAAGACCCGTTTCGGCGCCGGGTCCCCACCCGGTGCCTGTGGCTGTCATTCGGTTGCGGCGTCACGACGGGATGACCGTCGCCCTTACGCTACGACCCGTAGCGTAACTGTCGACCACCCCTCGCGCACAGGTGCGATCGGTGATCTGTCTCACGGCGATCGGGGCCGGTCGGTTCTACTTACTGACCGGTATGGTCACGGCATGCTGAGCCGCAGCCACCCCAAACCCCCTCGAACGGGACGTCCGCGCAGTGCCGCGGCCGATGAAGCGATCCTGGAGGCGACCAGGGCCTCGCTGGTCGACCTCGGCTGGTCGAAGCTGACGATGAGCGATGTGGCGACGCGGGCCGGGGTGGCCAAGACGACCCTGTACCGGCGGTGGGCGGGCAAGAACGAGCTGGTCGTGGACGCCGTCGCGGTCCTCTTCGACGAGCTGGAACTGCCCGATCTGGGCAGCCTGTCGGCCGATGTGCAGGCGGTGGTGCTGCAGTTCGCGGCGCTGCTGGAACGGCCGGAGACCCAGACGGCGCTGATGGCGGTGGTCGCGGAGTCGACGCGCGACGAGGCGCTGCGGACCAGGATCCGCGACTCGATCGTGGACCGGCAGAAGCGGCTGGTGCTCCAGGGCCGTCAACGGGCGCAGGAGCGCGGGGAGTTGCCCGCCGAGCAGGACGAGGAGGCGGCGGCGACCACCGCCGACCTGATCTTCGATGTGATCGCCGGCGCGGTCGTGCACCGGGCCCTGGTGAGCGCCGAGCCCGTGGACGCGGACTGGGCCCGGCGCTTCACCGTGCTGCTGCTCGCGGGGCTGGGGGCGGCGGCCTCCGCGTAGGGCATGCGGAAGGGGCGGAACGGCCGCGCCGCCCCGCCCCCGGCCGGACCGGCCCCGTCAGAAGCCGGGCGGCTCCGTGTAGCTGCCCCACTCGTCACGCAGGACGCCGCAGATCTCGCCGAGCGTCGCCTCGGCCCGCACCGCGTCCAGCATCGGGGCGATCATGTTGGAGCCGTCGCGGGCGGCGGCCAGCATCGCGTCCAGCGCCGACTTGACCCGGGCGTCGTCACGGGCGTCCTTGCGGCCGCCGAGCACCCGGACCTGCTCGCGCTCGACCTCGTGGCTGACCCGCAGGATCTCCAGGTCGCCGGTGACCGAGCCGTGGTGGACGTTGACGCCGACGACCCGCTTGTCGCCCTTCTCCAGCGACTGCTGGTAGCGGAAGGCGGACTCGGCGATCTCGCCGGTGAACCAGCCGTCCTCGATGCCGCGCAGGATGCCGGAGGTGATCGGGCCGATGGGGTGCTGCCCGTCCGGGTGGGCCCGGGTGCCGCGCTCCTTGATCTGCTCGAAGATCTTCTCGGCGTCGGCCTCGATCCGGTCGGTGAGCTGCTCGACGTACCAGGAACCGCCCAGCGGGTCGGCCACGTTGGCGACGCCGGTCTCCTCCATCAGCACCTGCTGGGTGCGCAGGGCGATCTCGGCGGCCTGCTCGGAGGGGAGCGCCAGGGTCTCGTCGAGGGCGTTGGTGTGCAGCGAGTTGGTGCCGCCGAGGACCGCGGAGAGCGCCTCGACCGCGGTGCGCACGACATTGTTGTACGGCTGCTGGGCGGTGAGCGAGACGCCGGCGGTCTGGGTGTGGAAGCGGAGCCACTGCGCCTTGTCGGTCTTCGCGCCGTACGTCTCCTTCATCCAGCGGGCCCAGATCCGGCGGGCGGCACGGAACTTGGCGATCTCCTCGAAGAAGTCGAGGTGCGCGTCGAAGAAGAAGGAGAGGCCGGGCGCGAAGGTGTCGACGTCCAGGCCTCGGGAGAGGCCGAGCTCCACGTAGCCGAAGCCGTCGGCGAGGGTGTACGCCAGCTCCTGCGCGGCCGTCGCCCCGGCCTCGCGGATGTGGTAGCCGGAGACCGAGAGCGGCTTGTAGGCGGGGATGTCGCGGGCGCAGTGCTCCATCAGGTCGCCGATGAGGCGCAGATGGGGCTCGGGCTGGAAGAGCCACTCCTTCTGCGCGATGTACTCCTTGAAGATGTCGGTCTGGAGCGTACCGTTGAGCACGCCCGGGTCTACGCCCTGGCGCTCGGCGGCGACCAGGTACATGCAGAAGACCGGGACTGCGGGACCACTGATCGTCATGGACGTCGTGACGTCGCCGAGCGGGATGTCCTTGAAGAGGACCTCCATGTCGGCGGCGGAGTCGATGGCCACGCCGCAGTGCCCGACCTCGCCGAGCGAGCGGGGGTCGTCGGAGTCGCGGCCCATCAGCGTCGGCATGTCGAAGGCGACGCTGAGCCCGCCGCCGCCCGCGGCCAGGATCATCTTGTAGCGCTCGTTGGTCTGCTCGGCGTTGCCGAAGCCGGCGAACTGGCGGATGGTCCAGGTCCGGCCGCGGTAGCCGGTCGGGTAGAGCCCCCGGGTGAAGGGGTACTCACCGGGCCAGCCGATCCGTTCGAACCCCTCGTACGTGTCCCCGGGGCGGGGGCCGTACGCGGGCTCCACCGGATCCCCGGAGAGCGTGGTGAAGTCCGCGTCACGCTTGCGGGCCTTGTCGTAACGGGCCTGCCAGCGGCGGCGGCCTTCCTCGATCGCGTCAGCGTTCATACCATCGAATTTACTAGGACGTCCTAGTAAATGTCGATGGCAAACCGCCCGGTGCTTCGCACGGGGCGGTTCGGGGGGCGCGGACCGGAGGCCGCGGTCCGGCCGGTCAGGCCTTGGCGGTGGCGGGGGAACCGTCGACGATCAGCGGCTCGACCTCGCGGACGACCTTGCGCTCGACGAAGAACGCGGCCGTCGGGATGGTGCCGGAGATCAGCACCCAGAGCAGCTTGCCCATCGGCCACTTCGCCTTGGAACCGAGGTCGAAGGCGAAGATCAGATAGATGATGTAGAGCACACCGTGGATCTGGGAGACGACGAGCGTCAGACCCTCGCCCGTCTCGAAGCCGTACTTGAAGACCATGCAGGTGCAGAGCACCAGCAACATGACGGCGGTGACGTAGGCCATCACCCGGTACCGGGTCAGCACACTGCGTTTCATGGCATCGAGCGTAACCGGACGGCCGGGGCGATCTTGCAGCGGGCCGGGCTCTCGAAACGCCGTTCTACGCCTCGTCGAAGTCCTGGGCGGCGATCCGCAGCGGGCGCAGCATCGCGAAGATCTCCGCGCACTCCTCGGCGTCGTACACACCGAGCCCGAACTCCATGGCGACCAGTTCCTCGGTGGCCGCCTCGACGACCTCGCGGCCCTTCTCGGTGATGGAGGCGAGGGTGCCGCGGCCGTCGTTGGGGTTGGGGCGCTTGGCGACCAGGCCGGAGCGCACCAGCCGGTCCACGGTGTTGGTGACGGAGGTGGGGTGGACCATGAGCCGCTCGCCGATCTTGGACATCGGCAGCTCGCCGGCCTTGGAGAAGGTGAGCAGCACCAGCGCCTCGTACCGGGCGAAGGTCAGTCCGTACGGCTTGACGACCGCGTCGACCTCGGCGAGCAGGATCTGCTGGGCGCGCATGATCGAGGTGATCGCCCCCATCGAGGGCACGGGGCCCCAGCGCTGCTGCCAGAGTTCGTCGGCGCGGGCGATGGGATCGAAGGGGAGACTGAGCGGCTTCGGCACGGCACCGACCTTACCCACTGGTCATATGGTGGTCAGCCCCGTCTCGAACTTCGGTCCGAACACGGTGGCCGGGGTGGTTCTCCCGGAGGCCGGGGCGGAGCGGGGCGGACCCGACGCGGCCACCGGACCTCGCGCTTCCGCCGACTCCGGAGGTCACGGGCCGAGCTTGCCGAGGCGGTCCTCGTACCGGGTGGCGAGGTCCTCGGGCTCGTCGGCCGGGTTGTCCCACATGGTGTCCAGTTCGGACCGTACGGCGGCGGGCAGCGCTTCGTAGCGCCGGGTCCAGGAGAACTCGCTCTCCGGATCGCGCATGACATCGTCGGCCGGCGCACGGATCCGTCCGTCCGCGGGGACGGGGACCTCGACGGCGGGATGCGGGTCCTCCTCCAGCAGCTCGATGACGACGCGCCGGGTCCGCAGCCGGAGATCGTCGGGCATCGAGGTGGCGTCGAGGTGGAGCAGCATCTCCTGGAGGGCGCGCCGCACCCGCAGCGGGCGCGGGGCGGTCCAGTGCGGCGGAATCGCCGCCCGGCCCGGGAGTCCGCCCGGCGGCCCCGGTCCGGCATGAGGAAGCCCCCGCCCCTCCGGCGGATCCGGCAGAGGGGCAGGGGCTCCGGAAGCAGGACCGGCGTCAGCCGGCCAGATACCGCTCCACCGTCTCGACCTTGGAGGTCAGACCGTCGGTGACACCCGGGCGGATGTCGGCCTTGAGCACGAGGGAGACGCGTCCGGCCCGCGCCTCGACGGCGGCCACGGCCCGCTTGACGACGTCCATGACCTCGTCCCACTCGCCCTCGACGGAGGTGAACATGGCGTCCGTGCGGTTGGGCAGCCCGGACTCACGGACGACCCGGACGGCGTCGGCGACGTACTCGCCGACGTCCTCGCCGACACCCAGCGGGCTGACCGAGAACGCGACGATCATGCGCTGACCACGCCCTCGCGGCGGGCACGGGCGGCGATGACGCCGTCGGCCTCGTAGCGCTTGAGCAGCTTGTCGCCGTACAGCCCGCCGAACGGCAGCAGCGCGAGCAGGAAGAAGAGCGCGACGCGCTTCAGCGGCCACTTGGTCTTCGCCCAGACATCGAGCAGCAGCACGGCGTAGATCACGAAGAGCACGCCGTGCAGGATGCCGAGCGGCATCATCAGGAAGTCGATGTCGGAGACCCGGCTCAGGACCGAGCCGAAGATGATCAGTGCCGGGAAGGAGAGCGCCTCGGGAATCGAGATGAGGCGCAGCCGGTGCAGGGCGGTAGCGGTCTTGATGTCCACGGGGGCACCTTCGGTGGGAGGACGGTGACAGCTTGTGAATACAGGCACAAGCGCCCCCATTGTGACATCGGCGCGGGCGGCCTCCGGCGCCGGGGGCCGGATAGCGGGGACCGTACGCAACGGGTCATACGTCCCGGTTGCGTACGCATCAGGTACCGGATGCGTATCAGGGGCCTTTCGGGGCGAGGGATCCTCCTTCGGACCCTGTCCGGGCCGGGGGGCCTGCCGTTAACGTCGCTCCGTGGCAATGTTCCGACTCCAAGGCAGCAGAACGCTCGCCGTCGACCTGGCCGGTGACGCCGTCAAGGCGAAGAACGGCTCGATGGTCGCCTACGACGGCCGGATGACGTTCAAGAAGATGACCGGCGGCGGTGACGGGCTGCGCGGCATGGTGACCCGGCGGCTGACCGGCGAGCAGATGTCCGTGATGGAGGTGACCGGCCAGGGCACCTGTTACTTCGCGGACCGCGCGAGCGAGATCAGCCTCGTCTCGCTGCGCGGCGACAAGCTGCACGTCGAGGCGAGCAATCTGCTGTGCACCGACTCCGGGCTGCGCACCGGCACCACCTTCACCGGCCTGCGCGGCGGGGCGAGCGGCAACGGCCTGTTCACCACCACCGTCGAGGGCACCGGCCAGGTGGCGATCATGTCGGACGGCTCGGCGGTGGCGCTGCGGGTCTCGGCCCAGTACCCGCTGTTCGTCGACCCGGGCGCCTACATCGCCCATCAGGGCAACCTCCAGCAGCACTTCCAGGCGGGGGTGAATTTCCGGACGCTGATCGGCGAGGGTTCCGGGGAGTCCTTCCAGATCCGGTTCGAGGGCGAGGGCGTGGTCTACGTCCAGCCCAGCGAGCGGAACACCATCGGGGGCGATGTCTGATGCCGTTCCGCGAGATCAACTCGAAGATGGTCGAGGCGACAGTGGTTCCCGGCCAGAAGATGTACAGCCAGCGGGGCGCGATGCTCGCCTACCGCGGCGAGGTGTCGTTCACCCCCAACATCCAGGGCGGCCAGGGCGGGCTGATGTCCATGATCGGCCGGCGGGTGGCCAACGAGGCGACCCCGCTGATGACGGTCGAGGGCAGCGGAACGGTGATGTTCGGCCACGGCGGCCATCACATCCAGGTGATCGATCTGGCCGGCGACACCCTCTATGTGGAGGCCGACCGGCTGCTCGCCTTCGACGGGACACTCCAGCAGGGCACCATGTTCATGGGCTCGCAGGGCGGCGTGATGGGCATGGTGCGCGGCCAGGTGACCGGGCAGGGCCTGTTCACCACCACGCTCCAGGGGCACGGCGCGGTCGCGGTGATGGCGCACGGCGGGGTGATCGAGCTGCCGATCGTTCCCGGCCGCGATGTGCATGTGGATCCGCAGGCGTACGTCGCGCACCACGGCGACGTACGGAACAAGCTCTCGACCGCGCTCGGCTGGCGCGACATGGTGGGGCGCGGCTCCGGCGAGGCGTTCCAGCTGGAGCTGAGCGGCAGTGGCGCGGTGTACGTACAGGCCTCGGAGGAGAAGCTGTGAGCACGCCCGTGGTCTTCGACCCGATGACGCTGCCGTCGGACGACAACGTCAACTCGTACACCTTCTGCGTGGAGCTCAAGGGGAGCCAGTGGTTCCTGCAGAAGGGCAAGATGATCGCCTATTACGGGCGGATCGACTTCAACGGCATCGGCCACGGCCGCTTCGAGCGGCTGATCCGTACGAGCTTCCACTCGCCGCTGCACGCGAGCGACTGGGTGGTGGCCGAGGGCAGCGGCAAGATGCTGCTCGCGGACCGGGCCTTCGATGTGAACTCCTACGACCTGGACGAGGGGAACCTGACGATCCGGTCGGGCAATCTCCTCGCCTACCAGCCCACCCTGGCACTCAAGCAGTCGATCGTGCCCGGCTTTCTGACTCTGATCGGCACGGGGAAGTTCGTGGCCGCCTCCAACGGCCCGGTGGTCTTCATGGAGCCGCCGCTGCGGGTCGACCCGCAGGCCCTGGTGGGCTGGGCGGACTGCCCCTCGCCCTGCCACCACTACGACCACGGCTACATGACGGGCGTGCTGGGCGGGCTGCGGTCGCTGACGGGCATCGGGGGCACCTCGGGCGAGGAGCACCAGTTCGAGTTCGTCGGTGCGGGCACGGTGCTGCTCCAGTCGACCGAGGTCCTGATGGCCGAACAGCCGACGGGTACGGTGCCGGGGCAGCCCGGGGTGCCCCCGGGCGCGGGTCAACCTGGCGCCACCCCCCGTATGCCCGGTCAGCTCGGGGACCTCCAGCGTCGCTTCGGGTTGTGAACGGTAGTCTGCGGAGTGTGACGTCGAACGTCTGCGCCCCGCACCCGGATCCGTCTCCGGACGGGTGCGGACCGTCACACTTCCCCACTTCGTCCGGCTTTCAACTTCTTAGGTAGAATCCATATATGGAGACCGAGACGGCCACGCGCTGGCTGAACGACGCGGAGCAGTGCGCCTGGCGCACCCACCTGGACGTCAGCAGGCTGCTGATGCATCAGCTGGAGAAGGACCTCCAGCCGTTCGGACTGACCAACAACGACTACGAGATCCTGGTCAACCTCTCGGAGTCGGACGACCAGCGCATGCGGATGAGCGACCTCGCCGCCGCGACGCTGCAGTCCAAGAGCAGGCTCTCGCACCAGATCACCCGCATGGAGACCGCCGGCCTGGTCCGCAGGGAGAACTGCGAGTCCGACCGGCGCGGTCTGTACGCGGTCCTCACCGAGGACGGTGCGGAGACGATGCGCAAGGTGGCGCCGCACCACGTGGCGTCGGTCCGCAAGCACTTCATGGACCTGCTGACGCCGGAGGCCCTGGCGGACCTGCACGCGGCACTGACCCCGGTCGCGGAACACCTGCGGGGACGACGCGGCAAGGTCTGAGCGGAACCGGGCGGCGTTCAGCCGGCTCCGGGCAGCCGGAGTTCGAAGCGGGCGCCGCCCTCCCGCGCACCGTCGACCGTGAGCCGGCCCCCGTGCCGGGCGGCGACGTCCCGGGCGATGGCCAGGCCGAGACCCGCGCCGCCGTCGTCCCGGGTGCGGGCGTCGTCGAGCCGTACGAAACGTTCGAAGATCCGCTCGCGCTCCTCGGGGGGCACCCCCGCCCCGTCGTCGGTGACGACGACGATCACGTCGCCGCTCTCCGCACGCACCGAGACGGTCACCGCGCTCCGCGCGTGCCGCTCCGCGTTGTCCAGCAGATTGCCGATCACCCGCACCAACTGCCCGCGCGATCCGGCCACTTCGAACTCCCCGGAGTCCGGCACGGACACCGTCACCGGAATCCGGTCGCCGCTGCGCTGCGAGATCTCCTCGCGGACCAGCGCGCCCAGGTCCAGCACCGTACGCCCCGGCCGCTCCCCCGCGTCCAGCCTGGCCAGCAGCAGCAGATCGGCGGCCAGCGCCTGGAGCCGTACGGTGTCGGCGACCGCGCCCGGCACGTCCAGCAGCTCCGGATGGGCCGCCCCCACCTCAAGCTGGGTGCGCAGCGAGGCGATCGGGCTGCGCAGTTCGTGCGAGGCGTCCGCGACGAACCGCCGCTGCCGCTCCACCGACGCCTCCAGGGCGGTCAGCGTCTCGTTGGTGGTCCGGGCCAGCCGGGCGACCTCGTCGCGCGAGCCGGGCTCCGGCACCCGCCGGCTCAGGTCCTCGGACGCGGTGATCGCGGCCATCTCGCGCCGGATCCCCTCGACCGGGCGCAGCGCCCGCCGGGTCACCAGCCAGGTCACCCCGGCGACGACCAGCAGCAGCAACGGCAGCCCGATCAGCATCGCGCCGCGCACCGTGCCCACGGCCTCCTGCTCGGCGGCCAGCGGGGCGCCCGCGTGGACGGTCAGGGTCACCCCGGCGGAGGTCGTCGCCTGCACGGACGCGAAACGGTAGTCGGCCGTCTCGCCGTCCACGGTGGCGGTGCCGTTGGTGAAGTCCGGTTCGTCGGAGTCGACTTCGCCGCGGCCCGGGGTGCCGTGGTCGTCGTCCGCGTCGTCGTCGCTCCCGTCGTCGTCGCTCCCGCCGCCGGACTGCCCGGCGGCCGGTGACGGGTCCGGCGTGACCCGGTCCGTGCCGGTGCCGGAGATGGCCCGGAGGTCCTTGGAGACGGCGACCACCCGCCCGTCCTCGTCGGTCACCTGGACCGGATGGTCCTCCTCGTCGCGCATCTCCAGCCGGTCGTACGGCACGTCGAGGGCGAGCTGCCCGGCCACTTCCCGGGCCACCACCTCGGCCTGGAGCCCCGCCTGGCCGGTCAGGTTGGCGCGCAGGACCAGGAGCACGGAGAGCCCGGCGCCGATCAGGGCGAGGGCGACCACCACGGTGGCGCCGAGCGCGGCCCTGGCCCGTACCGACCTCACAGCGCCTCCAGCCGGTACCCGGCGCCGCGCACCGTGCGGATGGCGGCCGCGCCGAGCTTGCGCCGCAGCGTGCTCACGTACACCTCGACGATGTTCGGGTCGCCGTCGTAGGCGAAGTCCCAGACGTGTTCGAGGATGTCCGCCTTGCTCACCACCTGCCCGGACCGCAGCGCGAGCTGTTCCAGCACCGCGAACTCCTTCGCGGTCAGGGTGATCTCGGCCTCGCCGAGGTGGACGCGGCGGGCCGCGGTGTCCATGCGCAGGGCGCCGACGGTGACCACCGGCGAGGCGGAGCCGCCTCCCCGGCGCCGCAGCAGCGCCCGGATCCTGGCCACCAGCACGACGTACGAGAAGGGCTTGGTCAGGTAGTCGTCGGCCCCGGTGTCCAGACCCTCCGCCTCGTCGTACTCGCCGTCCTTCGCCGTCAGCATCAGGATCGGCGTCTCGTGCCCGGCGGCGCGCAGGGCGGCACAGACCCGGTAGCCGTTCATCCCGGGCAGCATGATGTCGAGGACGACGAGGTCGTACGTCCCCCCGGCGGCACGGTGCAGCCCTTCGAGGCCGTCGTGCACGACGTCCACGGCGAAGCCCTCGGCGGTGAGCCCCGCGGCCAGGGACATCGCGAGCCGCTTCTCGTCCTCCACGATCAACAGGCGCATACGCACAGGGTCGCAAACCGAACCTGAAGACGGCTTCAGGTGGCTTCAGGCTGCGTTCAGCATCACCCCGGCAGTGTGGTCCTCGTCGAAACCGGCCACCCGATCGGGGAGGAACCCTCATGAAGCGCAAGTTCGTCATCGCCGCAGTCACCGCCGCCGTGCTCGTCGGCGGCACGGCCGCCACGGCGGTCGCCTTCTCGGACGACGACGGCCACGACCGCGAGGCCCGGTCCAGCGTGAAGAGCGGTGACACCGCCCGGACCGGCGTGGCGGAAGCGGTCACGTCCGCCGTCGAGGCCGTCCCCGGCACGGTCACCGAGGCCGAGCTGGACGACGAGGACGGCGGGCTCGTCTGGGAGCTGGACGTGTACGGCTCCGACAAGGTCTGGCACGACGTCACGGTGGACGCGGGCAACGGCAAGGTGCTCGGCAAGCACACCTCCGACGACGACGGTGACGACGACCGCGACCGGCACGCGCCCCGGTCCGCCCCCGTGTCGCTGAACGCGGCCGTCGACGCCGCGCTGAAGACGCAGTCCGGGACCGTGACCTCGGTCGACCTGGACGACAACGACGGCCGGAGCGGCGGGGCGCTGCACTGGGAGGTCGACGTCCGGGGCAAGGACGGCGGGCAGCACGAGCTGAACGTCGACGCGAACACGGGCAAGGTGACGGTGGACCGGTCGGACGACGGCCACGGGGACGACGACCGTGACGGGGACGACGACTGAGGGCGCCGCCCCGGCGGGCCGTCAGGGCGCGTACCCGGAGAGAACTCTTCCATCCTCGAAGCTCAGGAAGAGCACGTCTCCCATAGCGAGCAGGGAGACGCTTGCCGGGGAAACCCCACCGATGTGTTCTTCCGGCCAGCCGTTGTACCGCTTGGTCGCGACCGGGATGTCCTGCCCTCCGGGCGTGAACTCGTAGGACTCCAGGAAGTTCTCCGTGACGAGGTAGGCGTGGTCGCCGACGATGACCGGTGCGCCCGAGTAGTCCACCGACTCGGGCGTCGCCCAGCTCTGGCGCCCGTCTGCCAGACCGAACGCGTACACCCGTTCCTCGGTGCTCAGCACGACTGTGCCGTCCCGGGTGACAGCGGGCCGATAGGCGATGTCCACTCCGTCGGCGACAGTCCGCCGATTCTGCGGGGCGGCCGCATCCACGACCGTCAGACCGCTCGGCCCCGTGCAGAGCAGTGCCCTTCCCTTCAGGACCGGCGTGCGGCAGGTGACGTCCCCGGGCCCGGTGCTCCCCGACCGCGCCCCGTCCGTGCTCTTCAGGACGGTGACGGCATCGCCGACAGCGACGAGCCGACCGTCGGCGAGGAGCAGTTCCCCTTCGTCGGCCGCGTCGTCCCACGGCTTGTCCCACTTGCGGGTGTGCGTGCCGGTGAGCTGGTGGGCGAAGATCCGGCCCGCACCCGTGCCGGTGGTCCTGGTGGCGTAGTACAGGACACCGGCCGACTGGACGGAGTCGGTCACCCGTGCACCGCCCGCCAGCGGCTCGCGCCACTTCTCGGCGCCGTCGGCGAGGCCGAGCGCCACCAGGGCACCGTCGTCGAAGGCGTAGACGGTGGTGCCGATCACCGCGGCCACCGAGGCCGGTCCGGTGCCCGCCCTGCCCGGCCCGGTCTGCCACCGCTGCTTGCCGTTCGCCGCGTCCAGCACGGTGATCCGCTCCGGTCCGCCACAGACCAGGGACGTTTCCGCGATTACGCACTCGACGCGGCCGTTCGCGATCCTGACGTGCCACGGCTGCCAGTCCGCGGGCTTCCCGGAGTCATCCGCGGCAGCCGTCCCGAAATCGCCGGTACGACCCGCGTCCGCACCCGGAATGACGGCCGGCCCGGCCTTCGTCCGCACCGCGTCGGAGGCCGAAGCGGTCGGCTGCGCGCCGCCACCACCGGCCCCGCCCGCCTTGTCGTCGCCTCCGCCGTCCCCCTCGAAGAGCCCCGGCAGCAGCACCGCCCCCAGCACCACGCACACCGCGGTGGCCGCTGCCGCCAACGCGATCCACAGACCCTTGTTGCCCTGCCGCTCACCCTGTACGGCCACCGGCACGACCGGCGTCGGGGCGAGGGCGGGCCCGCCGGGGTGCGGGACACCGGACGGGACCGGAGGCGCGGCGGCCGACAGCACGGCCGCCTCGACGACGGCGCGCGCCCCCGCCGCGTGCGCCGCGAGCTGCCCCCGGATCGCGTCGGTCCAGGGAAAGGGCTCCCCGGCCGCCCGGCCTTGCGACACCAGCATGTCGGCCAGCTGCTGAGGCGTCGGCCTCGCCCCGGCGTCACTGCGCAGGCACTCCTCGATCACGGCGCGCAACTGCGGTGGTACGCCGGAGAGTTCGGCCTCACCCCGGGCGATGCGGAAGATCACGGCAGCCATGTCGGAGTCGTCGAACGGACCCCGCCCACTCGCCGCGAAGGCGAGCACCGCACCGAGACAGAAGACGTCCGACGCCGGTACGAGCGCCCGTGAGCCATTGACGTGTTCGGGCGAGATGTAGCCGGGGCTGCCCACCACTACTCCGGTGCGGGTGAGCTGGGTGGCGTCGAAGGCCTGGGCGATCCCGAAGTCGATCACCTTCGGGCCGTCGGCGCCGAGCAGCACGTTGCCGGGCTTGAGGTCGCGGTGGAGTACGCGCACGGCGTGCATGTCGGCGAGCGCGCGGGCCAGACCGGCGCCCATCTCGCGCACCACCGGCTCGGGCATCGGCCCGCCGCGGATCACCGCCTCGGCGAGCGAGGGGCCGGGGACGTACTCGGTCGCCAGCCAGGGCAGCCGGCCGCCCGCGTCACCGCCGACGAGGGCCGCGGTGTGCGGGCTGCGCACGGCTCCCGCCGCGTCGATCTCGCGACGGAAGCGGATCCGGAAGCCGTCGTCGAGGTCGAGTTCGGCCCGTACGGTCTTCAGCGCGACCAGCCCGGCAAGAGGGTCTGCCGAACCTGCGGGCCGGGCCAGATACACCTCGCCCATGCCGCCCGCGCCGAGCAGTCCGAGCAGCTGGTAGGGGCCGATCAGCCGGGCGCGGCCGGGCGGAAGCGGCTCGATCACTGTGCGGTCCCCTCAAGCGTTCGTCGTTCATCCGGGCAGCGGTACGGAGACCGTGGTGCCGTCGTCGTACACGACATGCACGACGCCGCCGACCGGCAGCACCTGCGGGTCGAGCAGTTCCTGCTCCAGGTCGATGCCGTTGGTAACGCTGTCGTAGGTCGGTGTCCTGGTCGGGCCGGGAGCGCCCGGAACCGGGGTCCTGGACTGTGGCCCCAGGGATCCGTCTGCGCGGATCGGGACCGTGTAGAGCGTTGTGCTGTCCGCCCAGACCAATGTGTCGGCAACGATCAGCGGGGCGGACACCGGGTTGCTCATGCCTTGTGCCGGCTTCCCGCCGAGCGGGAACCTGCCGAGGATCCGACTGCCGTCGCCACTCACGACCACGAGCTCGTCGTGCACGCCTTCGCCGCTCCTGCGAAGCGTGATCACCCGGTCGTCCAACGCGGTGAGCGTCGCCTCGGCAACGAGCGCGGGGTTCACCGGCACCTGCCCCCGCGACTTGAGCGTCCCCGCCGAAAAGCGCAGTAGGTGCATGTCACTACCGAAGCCCGAAGGGTCTTCGTTGGTGAAGTAGGCCGTACAGAAGGCGGAACCACCACGCACCCGGAGGTTCCCGCACCCTGAGTTGGTCGGCTCGCCGGCCCCCTGAACGGCCTCGCCACCGGCTGTGCCGAGCAAGGTGCCGTCCTTCGGCCGGAAAGCCTTCGGCGCCTCCTCACCCATGGCGTACACCACGCCGCCGGCGGTGGCGACCGGCCAGAAGTTGCCGCCCTGGGCGTTGGAGACACCCTGCGGGGACAGCGGCTTTCGCCACTTCTCGACACCGGTCTTCAGGTCGTAGGCAGCGAGGGACGCGTTGTCGAACGTCGGTGCGGTGGAGGCGAAGACCAGGCCGTCGGCCACGAGCGGCGCACTCTCCAAGTTGTGCGCGCCGCCGGACCGGGCCCCCCAGCGGGCCTTGCCGGTCCGGGCATCCAGCGACTGCAGCCGGTCACCTGCCGCGAGCAGGACGGTGTCGTCGTACACGATGGGACGGGTGGCACCGGCCGGCATGAAGAACTGCCCGCGGGGCCCCCACCCCGCCGAGCGGGTGGTCTCCCCCGCGTCCAGCGTCCACATCCGGTGCCCGTCCGCCGCCGACAACGCCTCGTACGTGCCGTCCACCTTCCGGCAGACGATGACGTCCCGGCCCGCGGCACAGCCGACCGGTGCCCCGGAGAACTTCGCCTTCCAGGACTTCTTCCACCCCGCCGGACGGACATCCCGACCGTACGGAACCGTGCCCGAGGCGTCCGGGCCGCCGTTCTCGTCCACGCCCGCCACGATGCGGACGGCGGGCGGACCGCCACCTCGCGCGGTCCCTCCGGGCGTGCCGCCCTTGTTGCGCCAGGCCAGGATCCCGCCCGTCGCCGCGCCCAGCACGATCAGCGCGGCCAGCGAGACGGCCAGGGCGCGCCGGGAGCGGCGCGGGGGTGACGCGAGGCCGGGCCCCTGGGTGGGGGCGATATGCAGACCCGGGGTGAAGTCGGTTCCCTGGGTGGGCAGTTGATGGAGACCCGGGCGGCTGTCGGCGGCCACCTCCGTCGGCGTGTACCCCGGCAGCAGCGGGCGGCCCAGGGCCATGACCCGGGTCAGTTCGCGCCCGTGCTCGGCGATGTGCTGCGCCACCGGTTCCGGCCACCGCCCGGCCGCGCCGGGGTCCAGCAGCTCCGCGAGTCCGGCGGCGGCCGGGCGGGCGGCCGGGTCCGCCACCAGGCAGCGTTCCAGTACGGCCCGCAGCGCGTCCGGTACGTCGTCGAGATCGGCCTCGACGTACTTGACCCGGTAGAGCACCGCGGCGACCGGGCCGTCGCCGAAGGGGTCGCGTCCGGTGACGGCGTAGCAGAGCAGGGAGGCGAGGCAGAAGACGTCCGAGGCGGGCACGACGCGTCCGCTGCCCGCCACGTGTTCCGGGGACATGAAGGCGGGGCTGCCGACCATGCGGCTGGTGGTGGTGAGCGGGGTCGCGCCGGAGTCGCGGGCGATCCCGAAGTCGATGAGGCGGGGGCCGTCCGCCGCGAGCATCACGTTGCCGGGCTTCACGTCGCGGTGGACGATCCCGGCCGCGTGGACGGCCGCCAGGGCGCGGGCGAGTCCGGCGCCGAGCATCCGTACCTCGGCCTCGTCCATCGCGCCCGCCCGGCGGACCGCGGCGGAGAGCGTCGGCCCGGCCACGTATCCGGTGGCGAGCCAGGGCACCTCGGCGTCGGCGTCCCCGTCGAGCAGCAGGGCGAGATGGGGTCCTGAGACGGACCGGGCGACGGTGATCTCGCGGCGGAAGCGGTTGCGGAAGCCGGGGTCACGGGCGACGTCCCGGCGGACGGTCTTGACGGCGACCGGGTCGCCGCCGCCGTCGTGGACGCCGAGGAAGACCTCTCCCATTCCGCCCGCGCCGAGCCGGGCCCGTATCGCGTACGGCCCGATCCGTCCGGGCGAGTCCTCCCGCAGCGGACCCAGCATGCGCCACTCCCCCCGTCGGTACGCATGAATCGGCGGACACCACGTGCACGTATCCGGCGGTAATCCTGCCACGGACACGTCATCTCCGGCAGCGTCGGCCGGACATGACGGGGCGGGACCGGGAGCGGCCCGCACGCCGCCCCGGTCCCGCCCGGCCGAACCGTCGGCTCACCCCTCGCCGGTGAGCCCCGCCACCAGTTCGTCGGCCGCCGCGTACGGGTCGAGGCTGCCCGCCACGATGCGTTCGGCGAGCGCGCCGAGGTGGCGGTCGCCGTGCAGATCACCGATGCGCTCGCGCAGCCGGGTGACGGCGATGGTCTCGACCTCGCGCGCCGCGCGGGCCGCGCGGCGCTCGGCGAGCACGCCGTGCTCCTCCATCCAGGCCCGGTGCTTCTCCAGCGCCTCGACGACCTCGTCGATGCCCTCTCCCCGGGCGGCGACCGTCTTCACGATCGGTGGCCGCCAGTCGCCGGGGCCCCGTGACTCGCCGAGGCCCAGCATGTGGTTGAGCTCGCGCGCGGTGGCGTCCGCGCCGTCCCGGTCGGCCTTGTTGACGACGTACACATCGCCGATCTCCAGGATTCCGGCCTTCGCCGCCTGGATGCCGTCGCCCATGCCGGGGGCCAGCAGTACGACGGACGTGTCGGCCTGGGAGGCGATCTCCACCTCCGACTGGCCGACGCCGACCGTCTCCACCAGGATCACGTCGCAGCCCGCCGCGTCCAGCACCCGGATCGCCTGCGGTGCCGACCAGGCGAGGCCGCCCAGATGCCCGCGGGTGGCCATGGAGCGGATGTAGACACCCGGGTCGGAGGCGTGCTCCGACATCCGGACCCGGTCGCCGAGGAGCGCCCCGCCGGAGAACGGCGAGGACGGGTCGACGGCCAGCACGCCGACCCGCTTGCCGGCCCGCCGGTACGCCGAGACGAGCGCCGACGTCGATGTCGACTTGCCGACACCGGGCGAACCGGTCAGGCCGACGACGTACGCGTTGCCGGTCAGCGGCGCCAGGGCCGCCATCACCTCGCGCAGCTGCGGTGACGCCCCCTCCACCAGGGAGATCAGCCGGGCCACGGCCCGCGGCCGGCCCGCACGTGCCTGCTCGACCAGGGTGGGGACGTCCACCATCACCGCTCCGTTCACTCGCTGCGTGCTCTACCTGTACCGCGTACTACTTGCCCGGGACTCGAATGATCAGCGCGTCGCCCTGACCGCCGCCGCCGCACAGCGCCGCCGCGCCGGTGCCGCCGCCGCGCCGCTTCAGCTCCAGCGCCAGGTGCAGCACCACACGGGCGCCGGACATGCCGATCGGGTGGCCGAGCGCGATGGCGCCGCCGTTGACGTTGACCTTGTCCGGGGTGACGCCGAGGTCCTTCATCGACTGGACGGCGACGGCGGCGAACGCCTCGTTGATCTCGATCAGGTCGAGGTCGCCGGCCTCCAGGCCCTCCTTCTTGAGGGCGTGCTTGATGGCGTTGGACGGCTGCGACTGGAGCGAGTTGTCCGGGCCGGCCACGTTGCCGTGGGCGCCGATCTCCGCGATCCAGTCCAGGCCCAGCTCCTCGGCCTTGGCCCTGCTCATCACGACGACCGCGGCGGCACCGTCGGAGATCTGCGAGGAGGTGCCCGCGGTGATCGTGCCGTCCTTGGCGAACGCGGGGCGCAGCTTGCCGAGCGACTCCACGGTGGTCTCCGGGCGGATGCCCTCGTCCTTGGCGAAGAGGACCGGGTCGCCCTTGCGCTGCGGGATCTCGACCGGGGTGATCTCGGCCTCGAAGAGGCCGTTCTTCTGAGCGGCGGCGGCGCGCTGGTGCGAGAGGGCGCCGATCTCGTCCTGGTCGGCGCGGCTCAGGCCGAGGCGGGTGTTGTGCTTCTCGGTGGACTCGCCCATCGGGATGTTCTCGTAGGCGTCGGTCAGACCGTCGTACGCCATGGAGTCGAGCATCTCGATCGCGCCGTACTTGTGGCCCTCGCGGGACTTCGGGAGCAGGTGCGGGGCGTTCGTCATGGACTCCTGGCCGCCGGCCACGACGATGTCGAACTCACCGGCGCGGATCAGCTGGTCGGCCAGCGCGATCGCGTCGAGCCCGGACAGGCACACCTTGTTCACGGTGAGCGCGGGAACGTTCATCGGGATGCCCGCCTTGACCGCGGCCTGGCGGGCCGGGATCTGGCCCGCACCGGCCTGCAGCACCTGGCCCATGATCACGTACTCGACCTGGTCGCCGCCGATGCCGGCCCGGTCCAGCGCGGCCTTGATGGCGAAACCGCCGAGGTCGGCCCCGGAGAAGCTCTTCAGCGAGCCGAGGAGGCGGCCCATGGGCGTACGCGCGCCCGCGACGATCACTGAGGTGGTACCGGTCGTTCCAGACATGAGGGGCGCCCCTTGGGATGAGGAGTGAACGAGGGTTTACTTGAATGTACTGAGCGGTACCTCGCCCGTCATCCGGCAGCGGGTGTGACGGCGCGCACGTTGCGTAACCATCCGTGTGGCGCTGCACTGGTTCCATGCTGACGCGAATCGATCACATCGGGATCGCCTGTTTCGACCTCGACAGGACAGTCGAGTTCTACCGCTCGACCTACGGGTTCGAGGTGTACCACTCCGAGATCAACGAGGAGCAGGGCGTACGGGAGGCCATGCTCAAGATCAACGATACGTCCGACGGCGGCGCTTCCTACCTCCAGCTCCTGGAACCGACCCGGGAGGACTCGGCGGTGGGCAAGTGGCTGGCGAAGAACGGGGAGGGCGTCCACCACATCGCCTTCGGCACCGCGGACGTCGACGCGGATTCCGCGGACATCCGGGAGAAGGGGGTCCGGGTGCTGTACGAGGAGCCCAGGACGGGTTCGATGGGATCCCGGATCACCTTCCTGCACCCCAAGGACTGCCACGGAGTCCTCACCGAACTGGTCACGTCCGCAGCGGAGCACTGACCTCCGGATACCTGGCCCGGTAGAGTGGGCTGTTCCGGGCCGGGGCCGGGTCGGGGCCGCGCCGCGTCCCCAGCCGTTGATCTGTCACCATTCCCCGGGGGACCGTTCACCGGTGAACGGTACTCGTTGGAGAGTTGCGACCAGGGGACGGATGGGACCGCGCAGTGCGGGGCTACGAACGCCAGGAGAGCCACCGAGCTGACGACGACCATCTCTCGCGGTTCGAAGCCGAGATGGACCGGCTGAAGACCGACCGGGAGAAGGCCGTCCAGCACGCCGAGGACCTCGGTTACCAGGTCGAGGTCTTGCGCGCCAAGCTGCACGAGGCTCGGCGCAATCTCGCGACCCGTCCCGCGTACGACAGCGCGGACATCGGCTATCAGGCCGACCAGTTGCTCCGTAACGCCCAGATCCAGGCGGATCAGCTGCGGACCGACGCCGAGCGGGAGCTCCGCGAGGCCCGTGCGCAGACGCAGCGGATCCTCCAGGAGCACGCCGAGCACCAGGCGAGGCTCCAGGCCGAGCTGCACAACGAGGCGGTGCAGCGTCGCCAGCGGCTCGACCAGGAGCTGGCGGAGCGCCGCCAGACCGTCGAGTCCCACGTCAACGAGAACGTCGCCTGGGCCGAGCAGCTCCGGGCCCGGACGGAGTCCCAGGCCCGCCGGCTGCTGGACGAGTCCCGGGCCGAGGCCGAGCAGTCCCTGGCGGCCGCGCGCGCCGAGGCGGGCCGGCTGGCGGAGGAGACCCGGCAGCGGCTCGGTTCCGAGGCGGAGTCGGCCCGGACCGAGGCCGAGGCGATCCTGCTGCGCGCCCGCAAGGACGCCGAGCGGCTGCTGGACGCCGCAGCCGGCCAGGCGCAGGAGGCCACCAGCCACGCCGAGCAGCTGCGTACGTCGACGTCGGCCGAGGCCGAGCAGACCCGGCAGCAGACCACCGAGCTGAACCGGGCCGCCGAGCAGCGCATGCAGGAGGCCGAGACCCAGCTGCGCGAGGCCCGGCTGGAGGCCGAGAAGGTCACCGCCGAGGCGAAGGAGGCCGCGGTCAAGCGGCTGGCCGCCGCCGAGTCGCAGAACGAGCAGCGCACCCGGACCGCCAAGTCGGAGATCGCCCGGCTGGTCGGCGAGGCCACCAAGGACGCCGAGACGCTCAAGGCGGAGGCCGAGCAGGCGCTCGCCGATGCCCGCGCCGAGGCGGACCGGCTGAAGTCCGAGGCGTCCGAGAAGGCCCGCACGGCCGCCGCCGAGGACACCGCGGCCCAGCTCGCCAAGGCCGCCAGGAGCGCCGAGGAGGTGCTGACCAAGGCGTCCGAGGACGCCAGGTCCACCACCAGGGCGGCGAGCGAGGAGGCCGACCGGATCCGCCGCGAGGCGGAGGCCGAGGCGGACCGGCTGCGCGGCGAGGCCGCCGAGCAGGCCGATCAGCTCAAGGGCGCGGCCAAGGACGACACCAAGGAGTACCGGGCCAAGACGGTCGAGCTCCAGGAGGAGGCCCGCAGGCTGCGCGGCGAGGCCGAGCAGCTGCGCTCCGAGGCGGTCGCCGAGGGCGAGCGGATCCGCGGCGAGGCCCGCCGCGAGGCGGTCCAGCAGATCGAGGAGGGCGCGAAGACCGCCGAGGAGCTGCTGGCCAAGGCGAAGGCGGACGCGGAGGAGCTGCGGTCCACCGCGGGCACCGAGAGCGAGCGGGTCCGCAGCGAGGCGGCCGAGCGGGCCGGCGCACTGCGCAAGCAGGCCGAGGAAGCCCTGGAGCGCGCCCGCGTCGAGGCCGAGGAGCTGCGTACCGAGTCCGAGGAGCAGGCATCCTCGACCACCACCGCGGCCGAGCAGGCGGCGGCGGAGCTGCGCGAGGAGACCGAGCGAGCGGTCGCGGCCCGGCAGGCGGAGGCGGCCGAGGAGCTGACCCGGCTGCACACCGAGGCCGAGACCCGGGTCGCCACCGCCGAGCAGGCGCTCACGGACGCGCGCGCCGAGGCGGAGAGCCTGAGGCGCGAGACGAACGAGGAGTCCGAGCGGCTGCGCGCGGAGGCCGCCGAGCGGATCCGGACGCTGCGGGAGCAGGCGGAGACCGAGGCGGAGCGGCTGCGCGACGAGGCCGCGGCGGATGCCTCGCAGGCCCGTGCGGAGGGCGAGTCGGTCGCCGTACGGCTGCGGTCCGAGGCGGCCGCCGAGGCGGAGCGGCTCAAGTCCGAGGCTCAGGAGAGCGCCGACCGGGTGCGGTCCGAGGCCGCCGCCGCCGCGGAGCGGGTGGGTACGGAGGCCGCCGAGGCGCTGGCCGCCGCCCAGGAGGAGGCCAACCGGCGCCGCCGGGAGGCCGAGGAGACCCTCGACGCGGCGCGCACCGAGGCGAACCAGGAGCGGGAGCGGGCCCGCGAGCAGAGCGAGGAGCTGCTCGCCTCCGCCCGCAAGCGGGTCGAGCAGGCGCAGGCCGAGGCCCAGCGGCTG
This sequence comes from Streptomyces sp. NPDC127117, assembly GCF_042677325.1. Classification (NCBI taxonomy): domain Bacteria; kingdom Bacillati; phylum Actinomycetota; class Actinomycetes; order Kitasatosporales; family Streptomycetaceae; genus Streptomyces; species Streptomyces sp. NPDC127117. The sequence goes on along the minus strand of NZ_JBHXTM010000006.1, from coordinate 113,483 downwards.
GTCGAGGAGGCGGACAGCCGGGCGACCGAGCTGGTCTCCGCGGCCGAGCAGACCGCCCAGCAGGTACGGGATTCGGTCAGCGGGCTGCAGGAGCAGGCCGAGGAGGAGATCGCCGGGCTGCGCTCGACCGCCGAGCACGTCGCGGAGCGGACGAAGTCCGAGGCGCAGGAGGAGGCGGACCGCGTCCGCACCGACGCGCACGCCGAGCGGGAGCGGGCCGGTGAGGACGCGTCCCGGATCCGCCGGGAGGCGCAGGAGGAGTCCGAGGCCGCGAAGGCGATGGCCGAACGGACCGTCGCGGACGCGATCGCCGAGTCGGAGCGGCTGCGGGCGGACACCGCCGAGTACAGCCAGCGGATGCGCACCGAGGCCTCCGACGCGCTGGCCTCGGCCGAGCAGGACGCCTCGCGCAGCCGCGCCGAGGCCCGCGAGGACGCCAACCGGATGCGTTCGGACGCCGCCGCCCAGGCCGACCGGCTGGTGGGCGAGGCGACGAGCGAGGCCGAGCGGATCGGTACGGAGTCGACGCAGCGGGCCACCGGGCTCGTCGAGGAGGCGACCCAGCAGGCCACCGCGCTGGTCGACGACGCGAAGCAGCAGGCGGCCCGGCTGGCCGACGAGGCCGCGGACGAGGCCGAGCGGCTGCGGGCGGAGGCGGCGGCCACCGTCGGCTCGGCACAGGAGCACGCGGCCCGCACCCGCGAGGAGTCGGAGCGGCTGCGCGCCGAGGCGGAGTCGGCGGCCGAGCAGATGCGCGCGGAGGCCCGCCAGGAGGCGGACCGGCTGCTCGACGAGGCCCGGGAGGCCGCGGCGAAGCGCCGGGCCGATGCGGCGGAGCAGGCCGATCAGCTCGTCAACAAGGCCCAGGAGGAGGCACTGCGCGCCGCCACCGAGGCCGAGAAGCAGGCCGACACGATGGTCGGCGCGGCCCGCAAGGAAGCCGTGCGGATCACCTCGGAGGCGACGGTCGAGGGCAACTCCCTGGTGGAGCGCGCCCGTACGGACGCGGACGAGCTGCTGGTCGGCGCGCGCCGGGACGCCACGGCGATCCGGGAGCGGGCCGAGGAGCTGCGGGCCCGGATCGAGGGCGAGATCGAGGAGCTGCACGACCGCGCCCGGCGGGAGACGTCCGAGCAGATGAAGACGGCGGGCGAACGCGTCGACAACCTGATGAAGGCGGCGACGGAGCAGCGCGACGAGGCGGCGGCCAAGGCCAAGGAGCTGCTGGCGGACGCCAATTCGGAGGCGAGCAAGGTCCGGATCGCCGCGGTGAAGCGGGCCGAGTCGCTGCTGAAGGAGGCCGAGCAGAAGAAGGCCACGCTGGTCCGCGAGGCCGAGAAGCTGCGGGCCGATGCCGAGGTCGAGGCGAAGCGCACGGTCGACGAGGGCAAGCGCGAGCTCGATCTGCTGGTGCGCCGGCGCGAGGACATCAACACCGAGATCTCCCGTGTCCAGGACGTGTTGGAGGCGTTGGAGTCCTTCGAGACGCCGGGCGGCGGCGGCAAGAGCGCGGGCGGTTCCACCGGCGGCGTCAAGGCCGGGGCCTCGGCGGGCACTCGATCGAGTGGCAAGTCGTCCGAGGGGTAGTCGTCTTGTCATCTCCCATGCTCTGTCAGGAACGTTCAACCCTCCGAGTGGCAAGGGTTGCGGGGGTCAGCCACTCAAAAGGGGTGTCATTCTCCAGATCAAACGGGCATCCGCTCGATGACACGCCGTTCCGGCCCCTAGGATTCCCCCTAACACCTCACCGGTCTCATTCGACAGGAACCCCATGAGCGACCCTTCCTCCCCCTTCGGCTTCGAGCTCGTGCGACGTGGATACGACCGCGGTCAGGTGGATGACCGCATTACCAAGCTCGTCGCCGACCGTGATAGTGCTCTCACCCGCATCACGTCTCTGGAAAAGCGCATCGAGGAGCTCCACCTCGAAACGCAGAACGCCCAGGCCCAGGTGAACGACGCGGAGCCGTCGTACGCCGGACTCGGCGCCCGCGTGGAGAAGATCCTGCGGCTGGCCGAGGAGGAGGCGAAGGACCTGCGCGAGGAGGCCCGCCGCGCCGCCGAGCAGCACCGCGAGCTCGCCGAGTCGGCCGCCCAGCAGGTGCGCAACGACGCCGAGACGTTCGCCGCCGAGCGCAAGGCGAAGGCCGAGGACGAGGGCGTCCGGATCGTCGAGAAGGCCAAGGGTGAGGCCGGCTCGCTGCGTACGGAGGCCCAGAAGGACGCCGCGCAGAAGCGCGAGGAGGCGGATGCCCTCTTCGAGGAGACCCGGGCCAAGGCCGCCCAGGCCGCCGCGGACTTCGAGACCAACCTGGCCAAGCGCCGCGACCAGTCGGAGCGCGACCTCGCGTCCCGTCAGGCCAAGGCCGAGAAGCGTCTCGCCGAGATCGAGCACCGCGCCGAGCAGCTCCGCCTGGAGGCCGAGAAGCTCCGTACGGACGCCGAGCGCCGGGCCCGTCAGACGGTGGAGACCGCGCAGCGCCAGTCCGAGGACATCGTGGCCGACGCGAACGCCAAGGCCGACCGGATCCGCAGCGAATCGGAGCGCGAGCTGGCGGCGCTCACCAACCGCCGCGACTCGATCAACGCCCAGCTGACCAACGTCCGCGAGATGCTGGCCACGCTGACCGGCGCCGCGGTCGCCGCCGCCGGCACCCCCGCCGACGACGAGCCGGTCACCCGTGGTGTCCCGGCTCAGCAGGGCCGCTGACCCCGAGTACGTCAGCTGTACCCCTTGCGCGCCCGGTTCCGCCCTTGTGGTGGCGCCGGGCGCGCGGCCGTTCTAGCGTGAACGCATGATCGAGCTCGATGGTCTCACCAAGCGCTTCGGCAACAAGGTTGCCGTCGACCGGCTCTCCTGTCGTGTCAGACCCGGAATGGTGACGGGTTTTCTGGGGCCCAACGGGGCGGGCAAGTCCACGACGATGCGGATGATGCTCGATCTCGACAACCCGACCAGCGGTTCGGTGCGCATCGACGGAAAGCACTACCGCGAGCTGGAAGAACCGCTGAAGTACATCGGGGCGCTGCTGGACGCCAAGTCGATGCACGGCGGACGCAGCGCGTACAACAATCTGCTCTGTCTCGCTCAGAGCAACCGCATCCCGGAGAGCCGGGTCGCCGAGGTGCTGGACACCGTCGGGCTGACCGCGGTGGCGAAGAAGAAGTCGAAGGGCTTCTCGCTCGGCATGGGCCAGCGGCTCGGCATCGCGGCGGCGCTCCTCGGCGACCCGCAGGTGCTCCTCTTCGACGAACCGGTCAACGGCCTGGACCCCGAGGGCATTCACTGGATCCGCAATCTGATGAAGACGCTCGCCGCGGAAGGCCGGACGATCTTCGTCTCCTCGCACCTGATGAGCGAAATGGCCCTCACCGCCGACCACTTGATCGTGATCGGCCAGGGCCGGCTGCTCGCCGACACGTCGATGGCCGACTTCATCCACCAGAACTCCCGCAGCTACGTACGGCTGCGCTCGCCGCAGCAGGAGCGGCTGCGCGACGTACTGCACGAGGCGGGACTGATCGTGGTCGAGACCGGGGGCGGCACGCTGGAGATCGACGGCGCGACGACCGAGGCGCTGGGTGAGCTCGCCGCGCAGCACCAGATCGTGCTGCACGAGCTGAGTGCCCAGCGGGCCTCCCTGGAGGAAGCGTTCATGCAGATGACGGCGGACTCCGTGGAGTACCACGCGCACTCGGACCATGCCCCGCCGCCACCTCCGACGGGCCCGCAGTGGGGCGAACAGTGGAACCGGCAGACCGGTGGCCCCGCCGCCGGCAACGGCAGGGAGGTGTGACGACGATGGCATCGGTACCCGCGGTCCTGACCTCCGAGTGGACCAAGATCCGTACGGTCTCCTCGACCGTCTGGACGCTGATCTCCGCGTTCGTCGTCACCGTCGCGATGAGCGCGGCGCTCTGCGCCCTGATGAACGCCCAGTTCGACGACCTCCCGGCGATGGAGCGGGCCACCTTCGACCCGACTTTGATCAGCTTCTCCGGCATGGTCCTCGGCCAGCTGGCCATGGTCGTCTTCGGGGTGCTGGTGGTGGGTACGGAGTACAGCTCCGGCATGATCCGCACCTCACTGGCGGCGGTGCCCCAGCGCGGTTCGTTCCTGTTCAGCAAGATCGCGGTGGCCGGGGTGCTGGCCCTCGTGGTCGGCATCGCGACCAGCTTCGTCTCGTTCTTCCTCGGGCAGGCCCTGCTCGGCGAACACCACACGGACATCGGTGCGGACAACGTGCTGCGCGCGGTGGTCGGCGGCGGCATCTACATGGGGCTGATCGGGATCTTCTCCATGGGCGTGGCGACGATGCTGCGCAGCTCCATGCTGTCGCTCGGCATCCTGATGCCGTTCTTCTTCCTGGTCTCCCAGATCCTGTCGGCGGTGCCGGGGGCGAAGAAGGTCGCCCGCTACTTCCCCGACCAGGCCGGATCCAAGATCATGCAGGTGGTACCCGACGCGATGAACAGCAACCCGGCTCCGTACGGACCGTGGGGCGGGCTCGGGATTCTGGTCGCCTGGGTGGCGGCCGCGCTGATCGGCGGCTATCTCGTGCTGAAGAAGCGCGACGCCTGACCGCTCGCCGGGCAGCGCCCGACCGGCCCGGAATCCTCTCTTCCGCTCCGCCCCGGAGCGGCGCACGGCACAAGGGCTTGGCCGGAACCGTCAAGGCCTGGATATCCTCCTAACTCTTACGGGGGTGTGCGGCCACTCGGCCTGGGCCCCGACGACAGATGTGAGTCGATGGGGCTGGAGCATGATCGAGGCAGTCGGCCTGACCAAGCGCTACGGCGCGAAGACGGCCGTGCACAACCTTTCCTTCCAGGTGCGGCCGGGCGCCGTCACCGGATTCCTCGGTCCCAACGGGTCGGGCAAGTCCACCACCATGCGCATGATCCTGGGCCTGGATCAGCCGACCTCCGGCCATGTGACGATCGGCGGCCACCCCTTCCGCAGTCTGCCGAACGCACCGCGTCAGGTGGGCGCGCTGCTGGACGCGAAGGCGGTGCACGGCGGGCGCAGCGCCCGTAACCACCTCCTCTCGCTGGCCCAGCTCGCCGGCATCCCGGCCGCGCGGGTCGACGAGGTGCTCGGAGTCGTCGGCCTCCAGGACGTCGCGCGCAAGCGGTCCAAGGGCTTCTCGCTCGGCATGGGCCAGCGGCTCGGCATCGCGGCGGCGCTCCTCGGCGACCCGCAGGTGCTCCTCTTCGACGAACCGGTCAACGGCCTGGACCCCGAGGGCATCCTCTGGGTCCGCAATCTGATGAAGATGCTGGCGTCCGAGGGGCGTACGGTCTTCGTCTCCAGCCACCTGATGAGCGAGATGGCGCTCACCGCCGACCATCTGATCGTGATCGGCCGGGGCCAGCTGCTCTCCGACATGAGCGTCAAGGACTTCATCTCGGCCAATTCGGCCGACTTCGCCCGGGTGCGGGTGGCGGACGGCCCCGCGGAGCGGCGCGAGAAGCTGACCGCCTCGCTCACCGAGGCCGGCGGACAGGTCATGTCCGAGCCGGGCGGGGCGCTGCGGGTCACCGGGCTGCCGCTGCCGCGGATCAGCGATGTGGCGCACGAGGCGGATGTCCGGCTGTGGGAGCTCTCGCCGCACCAGGCCTCTCTGGAGGAGGCGTACATGCGGATGACCCAGGGCGTCGTGGACTACCGCTCGACGGCGGACCAGAAGGCGGGGCTGCAGCCGCCGGCGCCGCACGGGTACGCGCAGCCGGGGTACGAGGTTCCGCAGCCGCCGGAGATGCCGCAGCAGAACTGGTACGCCCCGCCGCCGCCCGGGGGGAGCCCGCACCCGGGAGCCCCGGCCGGGCCCGTCGCGGCCGCCCCGGACCCGACCAAGCGCGAAACCAGCGAGGACCCCCGATGACAACGCCGACCACGCCGCCGACGCCGTCGGCCCCGCAGGAGCAGCCCGCCCCGGCCGCGCAGATCGCGCCGGCCGGTTTCTACACCTCGCCGATCCCGGTGCGCCGGGCCACCCTGGGCGATGCGATCGCCTCCGAGTGGACCAAGATCCGCTCGGTGCGCTCCACGATGTGGACGCTCGGCGTGATGATCGTGCTGCTGCTCGGGATCGGGCTGCTGGCCGCGGTCGCGGTCGACAGCGCCGGCAACGATCTGGGCTCGACGCCGGTGCTCAGCCTCGGCTTCTTCGGGGTGCTGCTGGGCTCGATCTGTGTGATCACACTCGGTGTGATGACCATCGCGTCGGAGTACGGCACGGGCATGATCCGTACGACGCTGACCGCCTGCCCCAGCCGGGCCCGGGTGCTGAGCGCGAAGGCGATCGTCTTCTTCCTGCTCACCTTCGTGATCACGACCTTGATGACCGCGCTGGTCGGGGTGTTGCAGACGGCGCTCATCGACAGCGCCGCGCCTTCCGGGGGCGACTGGCTGCGCGCGACGGTCGGCGTCGGCCTCTACACCGCGGCGCTGGGGCTGCTCTCGCTCGCGGTCGGCGCTCTCATCCGGCACTCCGCCGGTGCGATCACGATCATGATCGGTGTGGTGCTGCTGCCGCTGGTCCTGGCCATGTTCATGTTCACGGAGTCGCTCAACGACCTGCGGATGGCGCTCTTCGACTACTCGATCCCCAACCAGCTCAGCGCGCTCTACTCCACCGCGGTCGCCGATTCGGGACCGTCCGGCTGGGATCCGCTGTGGATCATGCTCGGCGTCTCGGCCGTGGCACTGCTCGGCGCGTACGCCGCCCTGGACCGGCGGGACGTCTGACCCGTCCGGCCCGCCCCCGCGCGGCGGGGGCTCAGTAGCGAGGCGCGTTCCTGGACCGCTGCACCTGTGTGGTGCGGCGGTCCTTCGCGTTCCAGCACGCCTTGTGCCAGTGCCTGCGGTCGTCGATGCCGCCGTACTCGGACCAGGCCACCAGGTGCGGGACACCGGAGGGGATCTCCTGGTCGCAGCCGGGGCAGCGGTAGCGCTTGCCCGCCGCGCTCGCGCCGCTGACCGGGCGGACGGACCACTGCTCGCCCTGCCACTCCTCGGCCCGTCCCCCGCCGCCGTAACGGGCCCCCGGCTCCGCTGTGCTGTCGTGGGGACTCTCGCCGCCTCGGGGGCGGTTGCGGCGCGGGGACACGTGACACCTCACGGGGCAGGCTGGGCAGTTCCCGTCCAGCGTAGGGCCATTTGGCCGACGCGGGCGTCCGGCGCCTCGCGGGACGGTGTCCCGGGAGGGGTGAGTTACCGGAAAATCGCAACAACCTGCCGGTGGACCGTGCCTTTGGCACGTGTCAGACGTTGTTGCTCAATAGGGGAGAGCCGCGTCGGCCGCAAGGAGGCAATTGGCGATGCGTGTGGGAACGTTCGTACTGGCAGCCCAGTTTCCGGGGCAGGGGCCGGGGGAGGCGCTGCACCGCGCGATCCGGTCCACCGAGGTCGCGGAGGAATCCGGCCTCGACTCGGCCTGGCTGGCAGAGCATCATTTCGTGCCGTACGGGGTCTGCCCGTCCGCCGTCACGCTGGCCGCGCTGCTGCTCGGCCGCACCCGCAGAATCCGGGTCGGCACGGCGGTGAGCGTGCTGTCGACCCAGCATCCGGTGGCGCTCGGCGAACAGGCCGCGCTGCTCCATCTCACCAGCGGCGGCCGGTTCACGCTCGGCGTCGGCCGGGGCGGCCCCTGGGTGGATCTGGAGGTGTTCGGCGGGGGCCTGGAGGCGTACGAGAAGGGCTTCCCGGAATCGCTGGAGCTGCTGCTCGACTGGCTGGCCGAGCCGCGGGTGGCCGGGCGCGGCGAGCGGTACGGCTTCCGCGAGGTCGCCGTGGTCCCCCGGGCCGACGAGCTGCTCGCGCAGGACGGCGGCGAGAGCCCCGGCGGCCCCGAGGTGGTCGTCGCGTGCACCTCTCCGAAGACGGTGAAGCTCGCCGCGGAGAACGGCCTGCCGATGCTGCTCGGCATGCACTGCGGGGACCAGGAGAAGACCGACATGGTCGCCCTGTGGCGCTCCACCGCGCTCGCCGCGGGCCGCTCGCCCGAGAGCGTCCGCGAGGCCGGGCATGTGTCCGCCGGGGTGGCCCAGATCGCCGACCGCCCCGAGGAGGCGGCGGAGACGCTCGTGAAGACGATGCCGGGCTGGCTGCGACAGGGGCTGGACGCCCATGTGACGGTCGACGGCCGGCACCGGGTGATGCGGGATCCGGTCGCGTACACGGAGCTGCTGTGCGGTATCCATCCGGTGGGCCCGCCCCGGCTCGCCGCCGACCGGCTCGCCGCCACCGCCGAGCGGACGGGCATCACCCGCTTCGCCCTCCTGGTGGAGGGTTCGGGAGATCTGGCGGCCACGGAGGAGAACGTGGTGCGGCTCGGCACCGAGGTGCTCCCGCTGCTCACCTGACAGATCGTGGGAGGTACGGGGGCTGCCGCTCCGGAACCAGTTGCACCGATCGCGGTCCGGAACGGCAGCAAGCGTTTAGCAGTCCCGTAGTTCGGGCGACTGGTTGAGCAGCTGGCCCCTCACCGAGGTGAAGCGGGCCAGACGCTCGTCGACCGACGGGTCCAGCGGGAACACCGCGACGCGGTGGCAGTTCTGAAATGCCAGACGCACCCCGAAGTGCCGCTGGAGCGCGCCGCGGATCGCATCACTCGCGAGCGCGCGCAGCAGCTGACCACGTGCCTGCTCGTCCGGCGGGGGCGTCTGGTTGTCGGCGAACTCTCCGCCGTCGACCTTCAGCTGAGCCACCAGAGAGCTGATCATCTCCCATGCGTAGGGCAGGGAGGTCCGGACGCAGTCGACGAAGTCGGCTTCGTCGACCTCGCCTCGCTCGGCCTGTTCCAACAGCGCCGGTGAGACGTCGAGCGACATGGGTTCTCCTCTCGCGACCCCGACGCCGGGCCGGGGCCTTACGGGCAGGGAAGGAGGACGGCGACGCAGCGTACACGGACGGCGACCTCCTGCTTACACGGTAAGGGTGCGGTCCGGGCCGCACCAGGAGATTGGGAACACAACCGGCCAATAACGAAGGGGCGCAAAGAGGGGCAAGCCCCGACCGCGCCCTTCGTGCACCAGCAGGGTGACGGGAGTGGCAGGGGGAGAATCGCGTGGAACACCCCTCGTCGAGTAGCGTTGCCGACCATGCGTCTCGTCATCGCCCGCTGCTCCGTGGACTACGCCGGCCGGCTCACGGCCCACCTGCCCTCCGCTCCCCGTCTGATCCTGGTGAAGGCGGACGGGAGTGTGTCGATCCACGCCGACGACAGGGCGTACAAACCCCTCAACTGGATGTCACCGCCCTGCACTCTGAAGGAGGGCGCCGGCGACACCGCGGGCGTCTGGACCGTGGTGAACAAAGCGGGCGAGAAACTGATCATCACGATGGAGGAAATCCTCCACGACTCGTCCCATGAGCTCGGGGTCGACCCGGGCCTGATCAAGGACGGCGTCGAGGCGCACCTCCAGGAGCTGCTCGCCGACCGCATCGAAATCCTCGGCGAGGGCTACACCCTGATCCGCCGTGAGTACTTCACCGCCATCGGCCCGGTCGACATCCTGTGCCGGGACGCCGACGGCCGGACCGTCGCGGTGGAGCTGAAGCGGCGCGGCGACATCGACGGTGTGGAGCAGCTGACCCGCTACCTGGAGCTGCTCAACCGCGATCCGCACCTCGCCCCGGTGAAGGGGATCTTCGCGGCCCAGGAGATCAAGCCGCAGGCACGGGTGCTGGCGACGGACCGCGGGATCGGCTGTGTCGTTCTCGACTACGACGCGATGCGTGGCATCGAGGACGACAAGCTCCGGCTGTTCTGACCCGCCCGCTCCCCCAGCTCCTCACCGGTCCCCGACGCCGGACGTGCGTGTCACGTCCGGCGTTCGTTCGTTCCGGGGCGGCTCAGGTGACGGTCGGGCCGCTGTCCGCGTCCGCCGTGGACGAGGACGAGGAGGGCCCGTTCGCCGAGTCGGAGGTGTCGGGTGAGGACGGATCGGGCTCGGTGGCCGTGTCCGTAGGGCTCGGGGAGTCGCTCTCCGTCGGACTCCCGGTCGGGGACGGGGACTTCGTCGGTGTGGTCGACTTCGTCGGGGTGGGCGACTTGGTCGGCTTGTGCGACGGCGGCCTGCTGCTGGACGAGGTGTCCGACGACGGGGTGCCGCTCGGTCCTGTCGGGTCCGTGGACGGTGTGCCGCTGCCGCTCGGCGTGATCTCGCTGCCCGACGGGCCGGGCGTCGCCGTGCCGCTGCCGGATTGCGGGCCGGCCGGCGTCGAGCCGTCGGCCGGGCTGTCGGCCGGGACCTCGTCCTCGCCGCCGCCCGGGCTCTGCGACTGCCCGGTGGTGACGTCCTGGTTCCCCTGGACGTCGTCGCCGCCGGAGGTCAGCCCCAGCGCGACCACCGTGCCGAGCACACCGGTCAGGAGTACGCCCGCGGCTGTCGCGACCGGGTTGCGCCGGGCCCCGGCGAGCACCGAGAAGCGCCCCGACCTGGCGTTCCGGCCGGCCGCCGGGGAGTTCTGCCGCGAGATCACCGCGGTGACGTCCCCGTACGGCCCCGAAAGGGTCTGCGTCACGGACGGTTTCGCACCGACGGTCGGCGCCGTCGTCTCCTCGGTCCGCGGCAGGGGCAGCTCGTCCCCGGGCGGGGTGAGGACGATGGGCAGCGGGCCGCCGGAACGGTCCGCGACCAGGGCGAGCGCGCGCCGCCCGGCCACTGCCCCGGACTTGTCGGCGAGCGCCCCGCGCATGCCGATCGAGGTCTCCAGCTCGGCCCTGGCCCGGTCCGGATTTCCGGCCAGGAGCGCGAGCACTCCCAACTCGTGGTGGAAGTAGGCCTCTTCGGCGACCTCCCCGGCGATCCTGGCCGCCTCCTGGCCGATCCGCAGCGCCTTCTCCCAGGCTCCCCAGTGCAGGCCGGCCGCGAAGGCCGGGGTGGCGCTGCGGGCCAGCAGCACGGCCACGCTGGTCTGTCCCGCCCCGTCGCCGGGCACCAGCTGTGCCATCGCCGCGACGACGGCGTCGCCCTCGGCCGTCACCCGCTCGGGGGTCACCGAGGGGTGCCCGGCCCACCAGGCGTAGTGCTGGGCGGCGGTGCGGGCCCGCTCGGTGGCGTCCTCGCCGTATCCGGCGGCCTCCAGCTGGGTGACGACCCCGGCGGCGAGCCGGTAGCGGGGACCGGCCGGGGAGAGCAGGCCGCAGCCGGCCAGTTCACCGAGCGCGGCGTCCGCGTGGGTGTCCCCGATGAGCGCCGGCAGGTGCGCCTGGTGCGGCACCTCGCCGCCGAGGGCCACCGCGAAGCGCAGGGTGTCCCGGGCGGCCCCGCTCAGCCGGGAGGCGAGCAGTGCGGCCGGGGCCGCGCCCTCCCCGAGGCTGGGCAGCGGTATGTGGACACCGTCGACGGCCTGGTCGTGGCCGAAGGGGGCGTCCTCGGACAGGGTGCCGTACTCGCCGTACGCCTCGGGGTCGGTGCGCAGCCGGTCGCGCTGGCGCAGCAGTGCGGCGGCCTGGACGAAGCGCAGCGGCAGCCCCTCGGACTCGAACCAGAGGTCTCCCGCCCAGTTCGCCTCCTCGTCGGTGAGCGGGCGCTCGACGGCCCGCTCCAGCAGCTCGACCGCCGCACCGCGGCCGAGGCCCGCGAGGAAGACCTCTTCGAGGTGCGAGTCGGTGGTGGGCGCGGCGACATCCGGAACCGTCGCGAACAGGAAGGCGCACTCCGGGGTCGCGTCGAGCAGTTCCTCCAGCGCGGCCCCGCCGAACTCCAGGTCGTCGAGCAGCACGACGGCGCCGATGCTCCGGACCCGGTCGAGCAGCTGGGTGCGGTCGGGGCGGTGCAGCGGTGCGTCGTGGACGGCCTCGAAGAGCCCGTACAGCAGCTCGGTGGCGTTCCGCTTGTAGCCGCTGAGCCGTACGACTCCGTCCGGTGCGAGGTCCGCGCAGTCGGCCGCGACGGCGTCGAGCAGTGCCGTACGGCCGGAGCCGGCCGGTCCGGTGAGCCGCACCGAGCGACCCTGGGCCAGCAGGCGCGCCAGCCGTTCGCGCTCCTGCCCACGCTCCAGGAGCGGCAGTTGGGGGGCGGGCGGCCCCGGTGGTACGGGCGGTGCGGTGGCGCGTTCGCGGTCGGCGCGGCCGGTGGTGGTGCGCCGGGCGGGCGGGCCGGGCCGCTCCCCCGGCGGGCACAGCTCGACCTCGCTGCCGTCGATCGGGTTGACGGTGAGGAGGTAGTCGCCCGATATGAGGCGGACGACGCGGGCCTGCGGTGTCGGCTGGCCGGGCTCCGGGGTCAGCTGGTCGCGGGCCGGCCGTCTGCGTCCGGGCCCCTCGCCGAAGCCGCCGTTGTCCCGGCCGTACTCTTCCGGTCCCCGGTGTGTCGGGTCCATCGCCAAAGCCCCCAGACGCGTCGCGCACGATTGCCCCTCCGGCCTCGCACGCCCCGCTGTCGCTTCCGGTCCGGTGTCCGCCCGGTGGGTTCGACAATCGGCGGACGGCCGAACCCTAGACGGTCGCACGGTGTCCCGTCACAGTCGGGGGGTCACGCCGCCCGAAGCGCACGTTCTCGTACGGATTGCGTACTTTCGCCCACGGCGTGCGGCCGGGGCGCACGGCTGGGGAGCGGCCCAGGGTCTTTCGTCCGGATCAGGCCGGATCGGAAAGCGGAGTCCGTGTCGTGCATCGCAAGGGAGCTCGGGGAAGGAGCGCCGACGACCGGCGACAACGCGGCGAGGTGCGGCGCCGGGGCACGCGAGCCCGGCCCGATCCGAACGGAAGGCCCTAGACGCGCGGCAGCGAGTCCGCGGCGATTCCGCCCTCGATGGCCAGGATGCGGTGCAGTCGGGTCGCCACCAGCAGGCGCTGCATCTGCGGCGGCACGCCGCGAAGCACCAGCCGCCGCCCGGCCCGGCCGGCCCGGCGGTGTGCGCCCATGATGACGCCGAGTCCGGTGGCGTCCCAGGAATCCAGCTCGGTCAGGTCGAGCACCAGATCGCCGACGCCGTCGTCGAGGGCCGAGTGCAGGGCCGTACGGGCGTCCGCCGCGCTTCGGACGTCGAGGCGGCCCCCGACGACCAGCTCGGCGTGGTCGCCCCTGATGTGCATATGCGCTCCCCTGGAATGCTCCGTAGCAAGGTTCGTCTGTCTGTTCTGTCTCTGCCACAACTGACTGCGACAGGGACAGGGAAGTTGCCGTCTGTAAGCGAACCGATACCGAATTCACTCCGTGGAGTGACCGCGGTGCGGCGGGGGCCCGCTCGGATCCATTTGATTCCGGGAGACTCCCCCGTGCCTCCGGGCCTGACCGACGGCAGATCAGGCAACCGGAGGACCGAGAACGATCAGTACGTATAGAAGCCCTGCCCGCTCTTGCGGCCGATGTCACCTGCGTCCACCATCCGGCGCATCAGCTCCGGCGCGGCGAACTTCTCATCCTGCGACTCGGTGTAGATGTTGCCGGTGGCGTGCAGCAGGATGTCGACGCCGGTCAGGTCCGCCGTGGCGAGCGGGCCCATGGCGTGGCCGAAGCCCAGCTTGCAGGCGATGTCGATGTCCTCGGCCGAGGCGACGCCCGACTCGTACAGCTTGGCGGCCTCGACGACGAGCGCCGAGATCAGCCGGGTGGTGACGAAGCCGGCGACGTCGCGGTTGACGACGATGCAGGTCTTGCCGACGGACTCGGCGAACTCCCGCGCGGTGGCGAGGGTTTCGTCGCTGGTCTTGTAGCCGCGGACGAGCTCGCAGAGCTGCATCATCGGGACCGGCGAGAAGAAGTGCACACCGACGACGCGCTCGGGGCGCTCCGTCACGGCCGCGATCTTGGTGATCGGGATGGCGGAGGTGTTGGAGGCGAGCACCGTGTCGTCCCGGACGATCTTGTCGAGCGCCCGGAAGATCTCGTGCTTGACCTCCAGCTTCTCGAAGACGGCCTCGACCACGACATCCGCGTCGGCGACCGCGTCGAGGTCGGTGGTGGTCGTGATGCGGCCGAGCGCGGCCTCGGCGTCGGCCGCGTCCAGCTTGCCCTTGGAGACGAACTTGCCGTACGACGCCTCGATGCCGTCACGGCCACGGGCCAGGGCCTCGTCGGTGACGTCGCGCAGCACCACGTCCCAGCCCGCCTGGGCGGAGACCTGCGCGATGCCGGACCCCATGAGTCCGGCTCCGATGACGGCGAGCTTCCTGGCCACGTCTGCACCCCTTGGTTTCTGTTCGCCTCTGCAGCTGGTCCCTGCACGGCCCTCAACGGTTTTTCACATGCTCTCCGGCGGAGATTAGTACCCGTGAGGGGCGCTGGGGCCGTGAAGAGATGCGCGTCACGTCTCACATGACGGACATCACACCGGCACTCCTCATTCGGCGGCGCGCCGGGCGTAGTTGAGGACCTTTTCGCCGAGCAGGTCCTCGATGTCGTCGAGCAGCACGAGCGCGTCCCTGGACACCTCGCCCGCCCTACGGCCGGCCACCATCTCGCGGCCGATGTACGCCATGAGTGTGCTGTGCACCCAGGAGAGCTGACCGGCCACCAGGACCGGCGTCGGATCCCCGGGCTCCGCCCCGGACTCCTCCTGGAGCGTCGACTCCAGATGCTGAACGGCCTCCTGCTGTATGTGCCAGAGGCGGGCCTTGAGGCCGTCCGCGCCCTCGATGACCCGCATGAAGCGTTCGTAACCCTCCATCAGGCCGACGGTGGGCGAGACGCCCTCCACCTGGATGCGCAGTTCGCGCAGTACGGCGTCGGCCGCGGACTCGCCCCTGTCCCGGCCCCGGACGTACCGCGAGAGACGGTCGACGACGTCTCGGCCGCGGTCGAGGAAGAGGTCCTCCTTGGTCGGGAAGTAGTTGTAGACCGTGTTCACCGAGAGGTCGGCGGCGCGGGCGATCTCCGCGATCGTGACCGCGTCGAAGCCCCGCTCCAGGAAGAGACCGGTGGCCACGTCCGAGAGGTGCTGTCTGGTCTGGCGCTTCTTGCGCTCCCTGAGTCCCTCAGCCATGACCCCATCGTATGGCTCCCCTGGGGTTCCTCAATATTTGGTGTCATTGCAATTTTTCAGTGACTCTGTTTTTGTAGTCACTATGCCAATCATCAGCACGGCCGGGCTCGCCCGGACCTTCGTCACCAAGGCCGGCCCGGTGGAGGCCGTACGTTCCATCGACATGACGGTCGCGGCCGGCGAGATCGTCGGCCTCCTCGGCCCCAACGGGGCGGGGAAGACCACCACCCTGCGCATGCTCACCACGCTGCTCGCCCCCACCGGCGGCGCCGCCACCGTGGCCGGCTGCGATCTGCTCGCGGACCCGGCGGGCGTACGGAAGAAGTGCGGGTACGTGGCCCAGTCGGGCGGCGTCGACCCCCACATCAGCGTCCGGGAGGAGCTGGTCACCCAGGGCCGGCTCTACCGGCTCGGCAAGGCGGCGGCAGCGTCCCGGGCCGCGGAACTCGCCGCGGAACTGGGCCTCTCGGAGCTGCTCGACCGGAAGACGGCGACGCTCTCCGGGGGCCAGCGGCGGCGGCTGGACATCGCGATGGGGCTCACCCACCGCCCCTCCGTGCTCTTCCTCGACGAGCCGACCACCGGGCTCGACCCGGGCAGCCGCACCGATCTGTGGGACCTGGTGCGCCGGCTGCGCGACACCTACGGCACGACCGTCGTGCTCACCACCCACTACCTCGACGAGGCCGACGCGCTCGCGGACCGGCTCGTCGTGGTCGACGGCGGCCTGGTCGTGGCCGAGGGCGCACCGGCCGCGCTGAAGACCCGGTACGCGGGCTCGCCCGGCTCCTCGCTCCAGGAAGCGTTCCTGGCGATCACCGGGCGCGCCTCCGCACCCGCCGACGCCGCCCCCGTCGCCGTCTAGAGCGGGCGGTCAGCGCCGCATCGCTCCGTCAATCCGTCAATCCGTCACCTCGTCACCGAATCGCCGAATCGCCGAATCGCCGAAGGAATCCGATGCTTCTCCACGACACCGCGCTCGTCTTCGGGCGGTACGCCCGGCAGACCCTGCGCTCGAAGTTCCAGATCCTCTTCGGCATCCTCATGCCGCTGCTCTACCTGCTCTTCTTCGGCCCGCTGCTCACCGGACTGCCGCTCGGCTCGGCCGGTGACTCCTGGCAGGTCCTGGTCCCCGGTCTGCTGCTCCAGCTGGGGCTGTTCGGGGCCTCGTTCGCCGGGTTCGCCATCATCATCGACAAGTCGACCGGGGTCGTGGAGCGGATGCGGGTCACCCCGGTCAGCCGGCTGGCGCTGCTCCTGGGCCGGGTCCTGCGCGATGCGCTGCTGTTCACGTTCCAGGCGGTGCTGCTGGTGCTCGCCGCCGTGGTCATGGGGCTGCGCGCGCCCCTGCCCGGGGTGCTGATCGGCTTCGCGTTCGTCGGGCTGCTGACGGTCTCGCTGGCCTCGCTCTCGTACGCCCTGGCCATGAAGGTCGGCACCCCGCAGGAATTCGGCCCGGTGATCAACTCGCTCACCATGCCGTCCATGCTGCTGTCCGGCCTGATGCTGCCGATGACGCTGGGCCCCGGCTGGCTGGACGTGCTGTCGCACCTCACACCGTTCCGGTACCTCGTGGACGCGGTGCGGGACGCGTACGTGGGCTCGTACGCCACCGCGCACATGCTCTACGGGGTGCTGGTCTCGCTCGGATTCGCGGCGGTCGCCGTGGCAGTGGGCACACGCGTCTTCCGGAGGGCAGGTGCCTGACTAGGCTGACCGCATGGTCAATCTGACACGTATCTACACCCGCACCGGCGACCAGGGCACCACCGCCCTCGGCGACATGAGCCGGACCGCCAAGACCGATCTGCGGATCTCCGCGTACGCCGACACCAATGAGGCCAATGCCGTCATCGGTACCGCGATCGCGCTCGGACAGCTCCCCGAGGATGTCGTGAAGGTGCTCGTCCGCGTGCAGAACGACCTGTTCGACGTGGGCGCGGACCTGTCGACCCCGGTCGTCGAGGATCCGAAGTACCCGCCGCTGCGGGTGGAGCAGAGCTACGTCGACAAGCTGGAGGCGGACTGCGACCACTTCCTGGAGCAGTTGGAGAAGCTGCGCAGCTTCATCCTTCCGGGCGGCACGCCCGGTGCGGCGCTGCTGCACCAGGCGTGCACGGTGGTCCGGCGCGCGGAGCGGTCCACCTGGGCGGCGCTGGAGGTGCACGGCGAGGTGATGAACGCGCTGACCGCGACGTATCTCAACCGGCTCTCCGACCTGCTGTTCATCCTCGCGCGGACCGCGAACAAGGAGGTCGGGGACGTGCTGTGGGTGCCGGGCGGCGAGCGGTAGCCGTCCCGGCCCGCCGACCGGGACGGGCCGGGGTCAGCTCGACGGCCCCGGCCCCGGCGCCGTCTTCGGGAACAGCGTGTAGCTCCCCGCGATGACCACGTTGATCCCGATCACGAACAGCATCTTCTGCTGCCACGCCTGCAACGACGACACGTCGCCGTCCCCGCCCACGTACCAGACGGCCGCCTGGAGCAGCGCCAGGGCCGTCACCGCCGCGACCGTCCAGCGCGCCGCGACCTTCCACTCGTGCACCGCGCGCGCCATGCCGTACTTCGGCGGTTTCACCGGCGGCGGGCCGCCCGCGAAGCGGTGCGCGACCCGGGCGTCGACCCAGCGGATCGTGGAGTGGCCGAGCCCCACCGTGAAGCCGATGTAGACCGCGGCGAGCCCGTGCTTCCAGTCGGGCTGTGCCCCGTTCTTCAGGTCGATGGCGGTCACCACCAGCAGGACGACCTCCAGCAGCGGCTCGCACAGCAGCACGGCCGCGCCCAGCCTCGGCTTCTTCGCCCAGTAGCGCAGCGCGAGCCCCGCGGCCAGCAGCACCCAGAAGGCGACTTCGCAGAGCACGATCAGCGTGACGATCACGGCACTTCTCCTTCCCGTTCCCTCCAGCCTTCCGGCCGCACCGCCCGGATTCGTCGTCTGCTGTGAGGAACCGTGACTGCATCCTTCGATGTACGCGCGCCTCACCCCTGGTACGGAGGTCCGGGCGCGGCCCGCCGTGTTGGATGGGAGAGTGCTCCCCCTTCCCCGGCCGCACCGCCACGACGTGCTCCTGGCGGTCATCGGTCTCTTCGGCGGCCTCGTCCTGTGGGCGCTCGGCCTGAGCCTCCAGGGCAACCGGACCTTCGTCGCCCCGTGGGTCTCCCTGCTGCCGCTCGCCGTCGTCTCGGCGCTCGAACTGGTCCGCCGGACCGCCCCGCAGACGGCCCTGGTCATCGGCACGCTCGCACTGGTCGCGGACCAGTTCACGGTCGGGAACCTGGCGACGGTCCTGATGTTCACGGACCTCATGTACGCGGCCGTGCTGTACGGGACGCCGTCCGCCGCCCGCCGCATCCCGGTGACCACGTTCCTGCTCACCATCGCGATCACCATCGGGTTCCTGGCCTGGTTCCGCAACGCCCAGGCACTGCTCATCGGTGTCGTCACCGCAATGGTGTCGTTCCTGCCGGCCATCACCGGGGTCAGCGTCCGCAACCACCGCGACGCCGCCGAGACGGCCCGGCTGCACGCCGAACAGACCGCGCTGCTCGCCGAGATGGACCGGGCCCAGGCGGTGACCGCCGAGCGCACCCGGATGGCCCGCGAGCTCCACGACATGGTGGCCAACCACCTCTCCGCGATCGCCATCCACTCCACCGCCGCGCTCTCCATCGACGACCCGGCCACCTCCCGCGACGCCCTGGGCGTGATCCGGGAGAACAGCGTCGACGGGCTCGCCGAGATGCGCCGGCTGATCGGCCTGCTGCGCACCGGCGGCGGGGCGCGGGAACCGGCCGCCTCCCCCACCCTCGCCTCGCTGGACGCACTGATCGAGCAGACCCGTACGAACGCCGCGTCGAGCGGGCTGACCTGCACGTTCGAGGACACCCGGGACGAGGGCGGCGCACTGCCCACACCGGTCGAGCTGGCCGCGTACCGGATCGTCCAGGAGTCCCTGACGAACGCGCTCAAGCATGCCGCGCCCGGCCCGGTCACGGTGCGGATCGGGCAGTCCGGGCAGCTGCTCACGGTGGAGGTCGGCAGTGTGTTCGGGGACCGCCCCGGGCCGCGCGCGCCCGGCTCCGGGGCCGGTCTGGTGGGGATGCGGGAGCGGGTGGCGCTGCTGGGCGGCACGATCGAGGCCGGACCGTCGACCGACGGCGGCGGTACGAAGATCTGGCGGGTACGGGCCGAACTGCCCGTGGAGGAAGGGGCGTCGAGGACATGACGATCCGGGTTGTGGTCGCCGAGGACCAGTCGGCCGTACGGGCGGGGCTGGTGCTCATTCTGCGAAGCGCCCCCGACATCGAGGTCGTGGGCGAGGCCGGGGACGGCGAGGAGGCGGTGCGGCTGGCCCGCGCGCTCCGGCCTGACCTGGTGCTGATGGACGTTCAGATGCCGCGGCTGGACGGGGTGTCGGCGACCAGACAGGTGGTGGCCGAACGGCTCGCGGACGTACTGGTGCTGACCACGTTCGACCTGGACGAGTACGTCTTCGGGGCGCTGCGGGCGGGGGCCGCCGGCTTCCTGCTGAAGAACACCGACGCGCGCGATCTGCTGGACGCCGTACGGACGGTGGCGCGCGGCGAGGGGCTGATCGCCCCGGCCGTGACGCGCCGGCTGATCGCGGAGTTCGCCGGGGCCTGTGCCGTACGGCCGGTGAACGCGCCCGACGCCTCGGTGCTCGACGCACTCACCCGGCGGGAGCGGGAGGTTCTGGGCTGTCTCGGCGAGGGTCTGTCGAATGCCGAGATCGCGGTCCGGCTCTCGGTGGCGGAGGCGACGGTGAAGACGCATGTGAGCAGGCTGCTGGGCAAGCTGGAGCTGCGCAGCCGGGTCCAGGCGGCGGTGCTGGCACAGGAGTTGGGAATCTGAGAACCCGCCAGTAGGGCATGTTCCATGGTCTGGACCTCTTGACGATTGGTCCAGACCTTCCTAATCTCACCGAGCACACTGCGGTGAGCACGCCATGACAAGGCGTGCTCAGGGCGGCGCAGGGTTTGCAGTCGACGGACCACCCCCGTTTGTCCGGACCTCACCCGAGGAGCACCGTTGAGCACTGAAACCCCCCTACGCCGGACCCGATTCAGACTCGGGACCGGCAGAGCCACCAGATCCAGAGCGGTAGCCGGCCTCACCGCGCTGCTGCTACCGCTCGCCGCGATGGTCGGCCTGGCCTCCCCCGCCGAGGCCGCCACCTCGGCGACCGCCTCCTTCGTCAAGAAGTCCGACTGGGGCAGCGGCTTCGAGGGCCAGTGGACGGTGAAGAACACCGGCACCACCGCCCTGTCCTCCTGGACCATCGAGTGGGACTTCCCCTCCGGCACCGCGGTCGGCTCCGCCTGGGACGCCACCGTCACCAGCTCCGGAACCCACTGGACCGCCAAGAACCTCGGCTGGAACGGTTCGGTCGCCCCCGGCGCCTCCGTCAGCTTCGGCTTCAACGGCACCGGCCCCGGCGCCCCCACCGGCTGCAAGCTGAACGGCGCCTCCTGCGACGGCGGCAGCGTCCCCGGTGACAACGCCCCCTCGGCACCGGGCACTCCCACCGCGAGCGCCGTCACCGACACCTCGGCCAAGCTGAGCTGGACCGCCGCGACCGACGACAACGGCATCAAGAACTACGACGTGCTGCGGGACGGAACGGTCGTCTCGACCGTCACCGGCACGACGTACACGGACTCCGGTCTCAAGGCCGGAACCGACTACTCGTACACCGTGCAGGCCCGTGACACCGCGGGCCAGACCGGCCCGGTCAGCGGCGCGGTCAAGGTCCACACCACCGGCGGGGGCGGCAATCCCGACCCTGGCACCGGCGGCAAGGTCAACCTCGGTTACTTCACCGACTGGGGCGTCTACGGCCGGAACTACCACGTCAAGAACCTGGACACCTCGGGTTCCGCCGCGAAGATCACGCACATCAACTACGCCTTCGGTAACGTCCAGGGCGGCAAGTGCACCATCGGTGACTCCTACGCCGACTACGACATGGCGTACACCGCCGACAAGTCCGTCGACGGCGTCGCCGACACCTGGGACCAGCCGCTGCGCGGCAGCTTCAACCAGCTGCGCAAGCTCAAGGCGAAGTACCCGCACATCAAGGTGCTGTGGTCCTTCGGCGGCTGGACCTGGTCCGGCGGCTTCGGTGAGGCCGCGAAGAACCCGGCCGCGTTCGCCGACTCCTGCTACAAGCTGGTGGAGGACCCGCGTTGGGCCGATGTCTTCGACGGCATCGACATCGACTGGGAGTACCCCAACGCCTGTGGTCTGACCTGTGACACCAGCGGTCCGGCCGCGCTGAAGGGCCTCACCTCGGCGCTGCGCTCGAAGTTCGGCAGCAACAACCTGGTGACGGCCGCCATCACCGCCGACGGCTCCGACGGCGGCAAGATCGACGCCGCCGACTACGCCGGCGCCGCCCAGTCCCTGGACTGGTACAACGTGATGACATACGACTTCTTCGGCGCCTGGGACGCCAAGGGCCCGACCGCCCCGCACTCCCCGCTCACCTCGTACAACGGCATCCCGAAGGCCGGCTTCAACTCCGCCGACGCCATCGCCAAGCTGAAGGCCCAGGGTGTCCCCGCCGCCAAGATGCTGCTCGGCATCGGCTTCTACGGCCGCGGCTGGACCGGTGTCACCCAGGACGCCCCCGGCGGCACCGCCACCGGAGCCGCCCCCGGCACCTACGAGGCCGGCATCGAGGACTACAAGGTCCTCAAGAACAGCTGCCCGGCCACCGGCACCGTCGCCGGCACCGCGTACGCCCACTGCGGCACCAACTGGTGGAGCTACGACACCCCCGCCACCATCGCGTCCAAGATGACCTGGGCCAAGGGCCAGGGCCTGGGAGGCGCGTTCTTCTGGGAGTTCAGCGGCGACACCGCCAACGGTGAACTCGTCGGCGCCATCAACAGCGGTCTGAAGTAACCCCCACGGTCTGAACAAGCCGCACGGTCCGAAGCCCCCCACCGGCACCGTGCGGCACCCCGGAAAGCAACCGGGGAGACGGGTCCGCCCCCCGCCTCCCCGGTTTTCCCATGTCTAAGCCACGTTGACCCGCTGGCCGGGCGGAGCAGCCTCCAGCCAGGCGAGGAATCCGGTAAGCGCGTCCTCGCTCATCGCCAGCTCCAGGCGGGTCTCCCGGTGGAGACAGCCGAGCACCACGGCGTCGGAGAGCAGCGCAAGCTCCTCCTCGCCCTCGGGGAGCCGCCGGGCGACCACCTCGATAGCGGAACGCTCCAGGACCCGGCGGGGTCGAGGAGCGTAGGAGAAGACCCGGAACCAGTTGATCCGGTCCTCGCTGTACCGGGCGACCCCGTACACCCAGCCCTTGCCCGAGAGATCGGGCTCCTCGGACACGTTCCATCGCAGGCTGCAGTCGAAGGTCCCGCCGGAGCGCTGAATCAGCCGCCGGCGCAGACCGAAGACGAAGAGTCCAATCAGAACCAGTGCGACGACCAGCCCGCCCACCCACAGCGCGAGGAACATCTCCACCGACCTCCTCGCGTCGTCGAGTAACGGATACCGCCAGAACTACAACCGCACCTGCATCGCCTCAGCCGCGACACGGTCTGGAGTGGTCTCCAGCTCGGGCCGCGGCTGAGGGTAAAGCTACGTGGTCGCGGGGCGCTAGCGCACCGCCACCGCACGCAGTCGCACTTCGGCGCGCCGCTCGGAGGCAGCGTCCGTGTCCGACTTCGCGCGCTCCAGCGCACGCTCGGCGCGCTGGACATCGATCTCGTCCGCCAGCTCCGCGATCTCGGCGAGCAGCGAGAGCTTGTCGTCCGCGAACGAGATGAAACCGCCGTGCACAGCGGCGACCACGGTCCGGCCGTCGCTCGTACGGATCGTCACCGGGCCCGATTCCAGCACACCCAGAAGCGGCTGGTGACCGGGCATGACGCCGATGTCGCCGGACGTGGTGCGCGCGACGACCAGGGTGGCCTCGCCGGACCAGACACTGCGGTCCGCGGCGACCAGCTCGACGTGCAGCTCAGCAGCCAAGGGTGGCTCCTCGGGTCACCACCCGGCCGTTCGAGCCGGGTGTTGGGTCAATTCTACGGGGCGTGGTGAGGGGGGCGGGACACACCCACCCCCCTCGGTGAGCCAGGGGCTCAGGAGACGCCGAGCTCCTTGGCGTTGGCCTTCAGGTCCTCGATGCCACCGCACATGAAGAACGCCTGCTCGGGGAAGTGGTCGTACTCGCCGTCGCAGATCGCGTTGAACGCGGCGATCGACTCGTCGAGCGGCACGTCCGAACCGTCCACGCCGGTGAACTGCTTGGCGACGTGGGTGTTCTGCGACAGGAAGCGCTCGACACGACGGGCACGGTGGACAACGAGCTTGTCCTCCTCGCCCAGCTCGTCGATACCGAGGATCGCGATGATGTCCTGGAGGTCCTTGTACTTCTGGAGGATCCCCTTGACACGCATGGCGGCCGCGTAGTGGTCCTCCGCGATGTAACGGGGGTCCAGGATGCGGGACGTGGAGTCCAGCGGGTCCACGGCCGGGTAGATGCCCTTCTCGGAGATCGGACGGGAGAGAACCGTCGTCGCGTCGAGGTGGGCGAACGTGGTGGCCGGGGCCGGGTCGGTCAGGTCGTCCGCGGGGACGTAGATCGCCTGCATCGAGGTGATCGAGTGACCACGGGTCGACGTGATGCGCTCCTGCAGCAGACCCATCTCGTCGGCCAGGTTCGGCTGGTAACCCACCGCGGACGGCATACGGCCGAGCAGGGTGGACACCTCGGAGCCGGCCTGGGTGTACCGGAAGATGTTGTCGATGAAGAAGAGCACGTCCTGCTTCTGCACATCGCGGAAGTACTCCGCCATGGTCAGACCGGCCAGCGCGACACGGAGACGCGTGCCCGGCGGCTCGTCCATCTGACCGAAGACGAGGGCCGTCTTGTCGATGACGCCCGAGTCGGCCATTTCCTCGATGAGGTCGTTGCCCTCACGGGTGCGCTCACCGACACCGGCGAACACCGACACACCGTCGTGGTTGTTGGCCACGCGGTAGATCATTTCCTGGATCAGAACGGTCTTGCCGACACCGGCACCACCGAACAGACCGATCTTTCCACCCTTGACGTACGGGGTGAGCAGGTCGATGACCTTGACGCCGGTCTCGAACATCTCGGTCTTGGACTCGAGCTGGTCGAAGTTGGGCGCCTTGCGGTGGATCGGCCAGCGCTCGGTGACCTCGGCGTTCGCCTCGGGCTTGTTCAGGATCTCACCGAGGGTGTTGAACACCTTGCCCTTGGTGATCTCACCGACGGGGACCGTGATGCCGGTGCCCGTGTCGGTCACCGCGGCCTGGCGGACCAGACCGTCGGTGGGCTGCATCGAGATCGCGCGGACCACGCCGTCGCCGAGGTGCTGGGCGACTTCGAGGGTCAGCGTCTTGAGCTTGCCGTCCTCGGCCGGGTCGGCCACCTCGACGGTCAGCGCGTTGTAGATCTCCGGCATCGCGTCGACGGGGAACTCCACGTCGACGACCGGGCCGATGACCCGGGCGACGCGGCCCGTGGCAACGGCCGTCTCAACTGTGGTCGTCATTACTTGTCACTCCCCGCGGTCGCGTCGGCCAGCGCACTGGCACCACCGACGATCTCGCTGATTTCCTGGGTGATTTCGGCCTGGCGGGCCGCGTTGGCAAGCCGGGAGAGCGTCTTGATGAGCTCACCGGCGTTGTCGGTGGCCGACTTCATCGCACGGCGGCGGGCAGCGTGCTCGGAAGCAGCGGCCTGCAGCAGCGCGTTGTAGATCCGGCTCTCGACGTACCGCGGAAGCAGGGCGTCGAGGACGTCCTCCGCCGACGGCTCGAAGTCGAACAGCGGCAGGATCTCGCCCTTGCCGTCCTCGTCCTTCGTGGCATCGAGACTGAGCGGCAGCATCCGGTCGTCGACCGGGTTCTGCGTCATCATCGACACGAACTCCGTGAAGACGATGTGCAGCTCGTCCACGCCGCCCTCGGCGGTCTCCTGGGTGACCGCCTCGATCAGCGGGGCCGCAGCCCGCTTCGCATCCGCGTACGTCGGGCTGTCGGTGAAGCCGGTCCACGAGTCCGCGAGCTTGCGCTCACGGAAGCCGTAGTAGGCGACACCCTTGCGGCCGATCACATAGGTGACGACCTCCTTGCCCTCGCCCCGGAGCCGCTCGGTCAGTCGCTCCGCGGCCTTGATGGCGTTGGAGGAGTAACCGCCGGCCAGACCGCGGTCGCTCGTGATGAGCAGGATCGCGGCCCGTGCCGGGGTCTCGGCCTCGGTGGTCAGCGGGTGCTTGGTGGTGGAGCCGGTCGCCACCGCGGTCACCGCACGGGTGAGCTCGGTCGCGTACGGCGTCGACGCCGCCACCTGGCGCTGCGCCTTGACGATGCGCGAGGCGGCGATCATCTCCATCGCCTTGGTGATCTTCTTCGTGGCGGTGACGGAGCGAATGCGGCGCTTGTAAACGCGAAGCTGAGCGCCCATCGATCAGCCCTCGCCCAGGAGCTTGCCGTCCGAGGTCTCGAACTGCTGCTTGAAGGCGGCGACCGCGTCGGCGACCGACTGCAGCGTGTCGTCGGACATCTTGGCGCCCTCGGCGATGCTGGTCAGGAGGTCCTTGCGCTCACGGCGCAGGTACTCCAGCAGCTCGCTCTCGAAGCGACGGATGTCCTCGACCGGGACGTCGTCCATCTTGCCGGTGGTGCCGGCCCAGATGGAGACGACCTGCTCCTCGACCGGGTACGGGGAGTACTGCGGCTGCTTCAGCAGCTCGACCATGCGCTTACCGCGCTCCAGCGACGCCTTCGAGGCCGCGTCCAGGTCGGAACCGAAGGCGGCGAACGCCTCCAGCTCGCGGTACTGGGCGAGGTCGACACGGAGACGGCCGGAGACCTGGCGCATCGCCTTGTGCTGGGCGGAACCACCGACACGCGAGACCGAGATACCGACGTTCAGGGCCGGACGCTGGCCGGCGTTGAACAGGTCGGACTCCAGGAAGCACTGACCGTCGGTGATGGAGATGACGTTGGTCGGGATGAACGCCGACACGTCGTTCGCCTTGGTCTCGACGATCGGGAGGCCCGTCATCGAACCGGCGCCCATCTCGTCGGAGAGCTTCGCGCAGCGCTCCAGCAGACGCGAGTGGAGGTAGAAGACGTCGCCCGGGTAGGCCTCACGGCCCGGCGGACGGCGCAGCAGAAGCGACACGGCGCGGTAGGCGTCGGCCTGCTTCGAGAGGTCGTCGAAGATGATCAGGACGTGCTTGCCCTGGTACATCCAGTGCTGGCCGATGGCCGAACCGGTGTACGGCGCCAGGTACTTGAAGCCGGCCGGGTCGGACGCCGGGGCGGCGACGATGGTCGTGTACTCGAGCGCGCCGGCCTCTTCGAGGGCACCGCGCACGGAGGCGATGGTGGAGCCCTTCTGACCGATGGCGACGTAGATGCAGCGCACCTGCTTGTTCACGTCGCCCGAGCGCCAGTTGTCGCGCTGGTTGATGATCGTGTCGACGGCCAGAGCGGTCTTACCCGTCTGACGGTCACCAATGATCAGCTGACGCTGGCCGCGGCCGATCGGCACCATCGCGTCGACGGCCTTGTAGCCGGTCTGCATCGGCTCGTGCACCGACTTACGGACCATGACGCCAGGGGCCTGCAGCTCGAGGGCGCGGCGGCCGTCGGTCGCGATCTCGCCGAGACCGTCGATCGGGTTGCCGAGCGGGTCGACGACGCGGCCGAGGTAACCCTCGCCGACGCCGACGGAGAGCACCTCACCGGTGCGCTGCACCGGCTGGCCCTCTTCGATGCCGCTGAACTCGCCGAGGACGATGGCACCGATCTCGCGCTCCTCAAGGTTGAGGGCGAGACCGAGGGTGCCGTCCTCGAACTTCAGCAGCTCGTTCGCCATGGCCGAGGGAAGACCCTCGACCTTCGCGATGCCGTCGCCGGCAACGCTGACCGTACCGACCTCCTCGCGCGAGGCCGCGTCCGGCTTGTACGACTGGACAAAGTTCTCCAGCGCGTCCCGGATCTCCTCCGGCCGGATCGTGAGCTCCGCCATCTGGGTTCCCTGCTCTCCTTGTTGGGCCCGAAGTTTCTTAAGGGGGTCTGGGGGCCGACCCCCAGGAATCTTCTGCAATTTCTGCACGGCCCAACCGGGCCGCTGGTCTTGCTCTGTTCTGTTGCTGCGCTGTACCGGTCAGCCGGCCATGCGTCGGGTCGCCTCGTCGAGGCGCTCCGAGATGGTGCCGTTGATGACCTCGTCACCGACCCGCACCGCGATCCCGCCGAGGACCGTGGGGTCCACGTCGAGGTTCAGGTGCATCGGGCGGCCGTAGATCTTCGCCAGCGCGGCGCCGAGGCGCTGCTTCTGCCGATCGCTCAGCGGAACCGCCGAGGTGACCACGGCGACCATGCGCTCCCGGCGGTCCGCGGCCAGCTTGGAGAGGGACTCCAGTCCCTCTTCCAGGCTACGTCCACGCGGCTGGGTGACAAGCCGCGTGACGACGCGCTCGGTGGCGGGCCGTGCCTTGCCGCCGAGCAGGCTGCTCAGCAGCTGCGCCTTGGCGGACGCGGACGCGGACCGGTTGGTGAGCGCGGCGCGCAGCTCCTTGTCGGAGGCGACGATCCGGCCGAACCGGAACAGCTCGTCCTCGACGTCGTCGAGGTCTCCGCCGCGCTGGGCGGCGGTGAGGTCTGCGATGTTCGCCAGTTCCTCGACCGAGTCGACCAGGTCGCGCGACTGCGACCAGCGGGAGCGGACCATGCCGGAGATCAGGTCGACGGTCTCGCCGCCCACCTGACCGCGCAGCAGTCGTCCGGCCAGCTCCGCCCGGGCCTCGCCGGCCTGCGACGGGTCGGTCAGGACCCGCCGCAGTGAGACCTCGCGCTGGAGCAGCGCCGTCACGGCGGCCAGCTCCTCGGCGAGCTTCGCCGCGTCGACCGACGTGTTGTCGGTCAGCGCGTCGAGCGACTCACGTGCGGCAGCCAGTGCCTCGCGGCTCGCGCCGTTCATCGGACAGCCTCGGCCTTCGCCTCGAGCTCGTCGAGGAAACGGTCGACGGTGCCGCTCTGCCGGGCGTGGTCCTCAAGGGACTCGCCGACGAGCTTGCCGGCCAGGTCGGTGGCGAGCTTGCCAACGTCCTGACGCAGCGCGGAGGCCGCGGCCTTGCGGTCGGCCTCGATCTGGGCGTGGCCGGCAGCGATGATCTCCTCGCGCTGCCGCTGGCCTTCCGCCCGCATCTCCTGCAGGATCACAGCGCCCTGCTCCTGCGCCTCCTGGCGCAGGCGCGCGGCCTCGTGACGAGCCTCGGCGAGCTGAGCCTTGTACTGCTCAAGAACGCTCTGGGCCTCGGTCTGGGCCGCATCGGCCTTTTCGATACCGCCTTCGATGGCCTCACGGCGCTCTTCCAGAACCTTGTTGATGTTCGGAAGAAGCTTCTTGGCGAGGAAGCCGAAGACGATGACGAAGGCGATCAGACCGATGACGAGCTCAGGGATCGGCGGAATGAGCGGATTCTCCGCCTCTTCGGCCGCGAGCTGAACCAGGGGGTTCACATCAGTGCCTTTCGTCGGAACGGACTAGTCGCGGTTCGTCAGCTGTAGACGAACGGCATGACCAGACCGATGAGGGCGAGCGCCTCACAGAAGGCGAAGCCGAGAATCTGGTTGGCGCGGATCAGGCCGGCAGCCTCGGGCTGACGGGCGAGGGCCTGGGTGCCGTTACCGAAGATGATGCCGACGCCGACGCCGGGGCCGATGGCGGCCAGGCCGTAGCCGACGGAGCTGAGGGAACCGGTGACGGCGGCAAGGGTCTGGGACATGCCAGTTCTTCCTTCTCTTTCACGGACCGGTGGGGGTTGGCCACCGGACGACTGGGGGTATGGGAGGCGCGATCAGTGGTGCTCGGCGACAGCGCCCTGGATGAAGCTGCACGCCAGGAGCACGAAGACGTACGCCTGAACAGCCTGGATGAAGAGCTCGAAGGCCGTCATCACGATGACCATCACGAACGAGACGCCCGCGTAGGCGATTCCGATGCCGTTGAGCAGGTACCAGCTGGCGATGGTGAAGAGCAGCAGCAGCGTGTGACCGGCGAACATGTTCGCGAAGAGTCGGACCGCGTGCGTGAAGGGCCGGACCACGACGTTCGAGAAGAACTCGATGACCATGACCATCGGGAGCACCGGGCCGAGCGACTTGTCGTAGCCCGTCAGGTTCTTGAAGCCGCCGACGAAGCCGTGGCGCTTGAAGGTGATGCTCATCCAGAGGACGTAGACGATCAGGGCCAGCCCGGCCGGGTAGGCAATGACCGACGTCACCGGGAACTGGGCGAGCGGGATGATCGACCAGAGGTTCATCATCCACACGAAGAAGAAGATCGACACCATCAGCGGGACGTACTTCTCGCCCTCGCGCTTGCCGAGCGTCTCGTAGACGATCCCCCGGCGAACGAAGTCGTAGCCGGCCTCGGCGACCATCTGCAGCTTGCCCGGAACGACCTTCGGCTTACGGAAGGCGGCCCAGAAGAAGCCGACGATGATGACCGTACCGAGGAGCGCCAGCAGCATCGTCTTGTTGAAGTAGATGTTGCTGTCCGCGTCACCGAAGATCGGCTCGAACAGGAAAGAGTGCAAGCCAGGACCCGGGAAACCACAACCGGAGAAGATGTGGCAATCGGTCTCGAAGGCGAGCACCTGTGTCGGGTCAGCACTCACCGCGGGCTCCTTCAGCGTGGCGCATAGGTACGGCAACCTCGTTGTGTCGGCGCGGCGCGCAGCCGCGGTTCGGCACTGGACTGGTGTTACGGATGTGTGAGCGGCAGTCAGGCATTGAGCCTCGCGATCGAGCAGGCGTCAGCTCACATGCCCGCGCCCGCAGTGCCGCAGTTGGAACCGGACGATAGCAGGGTCTTGAACCTGCACTTATCCCGCCCCTACCCTTCACGACTTCGAGCCCGTGTTCTTGGGCTTTTCCGCCTTGTCGGACTCGGGTTCGACGTAAAGGATCTTGGCCTTCATGTGTGCACGGGTCTGTGCGCCGATCCACACGAGGGTCATCGCGACCAGCGTGATCGCAAACGCCTTCGGGTTGAACATCGTCGTGTTCTTGAAAGCGGCGACGAAGATGAACAACAGGAGAAGCTGAGCCGTATACAGCATCAGCCCCATAGCCTGGAACAGGTGGGGCAGGGACCGCGCGGTCCGCTGCAGGACCAGCAGGCCGATTCCCATGAAGAGGATCACCACGATCGTCGCAACGCCCGCGCCGAGGGCTCCCTTGCCGCCCGCAACACCAGCACTGACGGCGACGGCAACAGCACCGGCGACAGCGGTGGGTACAGCGGCTTGAAGGAGAGTCCGGGCGTCGTTGGACGGCATGGCGGCAGCTCCGCTTGCAGGGGGTGGGCAGTGTGTCGTCATGGACGAGCGTAGGCCCGGTCCGAGTCGATGCCTCGGGCCGATGGACCGTGCTACTCAGATCCTTCGGCTCCGTCACCGGGCTTCGTGAACGGTATCACAAACTATTTGATGAGGTCTTTACCAAGAAAGTGTGCTTACAGTCACACGTGAGAGTGAATTCGCGCATGTGAGCAAGACAACGCAATTGCTTGTCTGGTATTGCCCCTTGGTGCCCGAATTCTCAACGTGCGGATTCGGCCTTGTCTCTGTCCGAAAAACGCGAACGGGGGCCGATCGCGGTCGCCCCGTTGACGCCGGAGACTCCCACGACCACCGGAGTGCGCTCCTGTGACTCGGGCCCCTTCCGCCCCATCGAGGCTTCCCGGGGCTCCAGTTGGGCCTCCGCCTCCGACGAGGGGTCCGCCTCGGGTGCCCCGCCCTTGCCCCGGTTGTGGCGGTAGCGGGGCGGTACGAAGCGTTCCGCCCAGAACGGGGCACGCGGCGTGAAACGGGGCATCAGCAGCAGTACGAGACCCAGCGTGCTCATCCCCATGATCACCAGCACGATCCACAGCGACGCCGAGTGCACGGAGTAGCCGACCGCCCCGAAAGCGATGAGGGCCGACCAGAAATACATGATCAGCACGGACCGGCTGTGCGAATGGCCGATCTCCAGCAGCCGGTGGTGCAGATGGCCGCGGTCCGCCGCGAACGGCGACTGCCCGTTCCACGTCCGCCGCACGATCGCCAGCACAAGGTCCGCGGCCGGGATCGCGATGATCGTCAGCGGCAGCAGCAGCGGGATGAAGACCGGCAGCATCGCGTGGGTGGCCTCGCGCTCGCTGCCGGCGAAGAGCTTCATCGTGTCCGGGTCGACCCGGCCGGTCACCGAGATCGCCCCGGCCGCGAGCACCAGACCGATCAGCATCGACCCCGAGTCGCCCATGAAGATCCGCGCGGGATGCATGTTGTGCGGCAGGAACCCCAGGCACATGCCCATCAGGATCACCGTGAAGAGCGTGGCGGGGGCCGCCGCCTCGATCATGTGCCCGTACCAGAGCCGGTAGGTGTACAGGAAGAACGCGGCGGAGGCGATGCAGACCATGCCCGCCGCGAGACCGTCCAGACCGTCGACGAAGTTGACCGCGTTGATGGTGATGACGACCAGGGCGACCGTGAGCAGCGTGCCCTGCCACTGGGTGAGGGCGACGGTGCCGACGCCGGGGATCGGCAGCCACAGGATCGTCAGACCCTGGATGACCATGACGGCGGCGGCGATCATCTGCCCGCCGAGCTTGATCAGGGCGTCGATCTCGAACTTGTCGTCCAGCACACCGATCAGCCAGATCAGCGCGGCGCCGGAGAGCAGCGCCCGCGGCTCGGTGGAGAGCTGGAAGACCCAGTCGAGGTTGTGGAGATGGGCCGCGACGATCAGCCCGGCGCACAGCCCGCCGAACATGGCGATGCCACCGAGCCTCGGTGTCGGTTCTCGGTGGACGTCACGCGCACGGATCGCGGGCATCGCCCCGATCGCGATGGCGAACTTACGCACCGGACCGGTCAGCAGATAGGTCACCGCGGCCGTGACACAGAGCGTCAGCAGGTAATCACGCACGGGCTGCCCCATAGATTTCGCCGGCCATCTCAGCCCACACCTTAGACCGTCCGGCCATGGGGGACGGTCGCGCTGCGTCGGCCTCATGACTGAGGACACACCGCCCGGGCCGAACGGTTGCACTCCCCCGGGCGGCTACCCGGGATAGGGCGGATGCCGCTCCGCCAGCTCCCGGACCTCGGCCCGGACGTCGCCCTCCTCACGCACCGCCGCACCGAAGAGCACCGCCAGCCGGGCCATGTCCGCGTCGTCCATGCCCTGGGTGGTGACGGCCGCGGTGCCCAGTCGGATGCCCCGGGCGTCCCCGTAGGGCAGCGCGCAGGTGTCCAGCACCACACCCGCCGCCGCCAGCCGGGCGCGGGCGGTCGGTCCGTCGACGCCCAGCGGGGCCGGGTCCGCGACGATCAGGTGGGTGTCCGTGCCGCCCGTGGTGACCTCGAAGCCCTCCGCCTCCAGACCGGCCGCCAGCACCCGCGCATGGGCCACCACCCGATGTGCGTACGTGGCGAACGCCGGGGCGGCCGCCTCGCCGAACGCGACGGCCTTCGCGGCGACGGTGTGCATCTGCGCACCGCCCTGGGTGAAGGGGAAGACCGCCCGGTCGATCCGCTCCGCCAGCTCCGCGCCGCACAGGATCATCCCGCCGCGCGGCCCGCGCAGCACCTTGTGCGTCGTCGCGCAGACCACATCGGCGTACGGCACCGGGCTCGGCGCCGCTCCCCCGGCGATCAGCCCCATCGGGTGCGCGGAGTCGGCGATGAGATACGCGCCCACCTCGTCGGCGATCTCCCGGAACAGCTCGTGGTCGGGATGGCGGGGGTACGAGATCGAGCCGCTCACGATCGCCTTGGGGCGGTGGGCTCGGGCCAGGGCGCGCACCTGCTCGTAGTCGATCAGGCCGCTCTCCGGGTCCACCCCGTACCCGATGAACTCGAACCACCGGCCGGAGAAGTTGGCGGGCGAGCCATGGGTGAGGTGTCCGCCGTACGGAAGTCCCATCGCCAGCACCGTGTCGCCGGGGCGGAGGAGGGCGGCGTAGGCGGCGAGGACCGCGGAGGAGCCGGAGTGCGCCTGGACGTTGGCGTGCTCGGCGCCGAAGAGCGAGGTGGCCCGGCGGCAGGCGATGCGTTCGGCGGCGTCGGCCTGCTCGCAGCCGCCGTGGTGGCGGGCGCCGGGATAGCCCTCCGCGTACTTGTTGGCGAGCGGTGAGCCGAGGGCGGCGAGGACCGCGGGCGAGGTGAAGTTCTCGGCGGCGGTCAGCTGCAGGGTGCTGGACTGGCGGTGCAGCTCCCCCAGCAGCACGGCGGCGATCTCCGGGTCCTCCCGGCGCAGGGCCTCGAAGTCCTGCGGCAGGGCGGCCCCGGGGGCGGAGGGCGGTGCGGCTGGAGTGGTGACCGGCATCGATGGGCTCCGGGCCTGGGGAGGGGTGCGCTGGCGTCGGATCCAATGTAGGCCCGCGACGGGCCTCCTGCCCGCTGTGCGGCGCCGTCGTGCACCCGTTGGGCCCCTTCCTCACCGGGCGGTGTGTACGCCCGTCGGAGTGGCGTGCACGGTGTGCCCGTCAGTGCTCCACGGGTACGCCGGCGAGCGCGGTGACGACCGGGTCGAGGGCCTGGTTGAGCACCATTCCCGATGCGCCCCTCGCACCGCTCGGCCCGGGGGGGCCTCCCGGGCCTCGGCGCGCTGCGCCGGCCTCCGGCCGTCGGGGCCGCATCGTCAGCGGTGGGTCGTGATGCCCGTCAGCGCGGTGACGACCGGGTCGAGGGCCTGGTTGATCTCGTCGCCGATGGAGCGGAAGAACGTGATCGGGGCGCCGTACGGGTCGTACACCTCGTCCGCCTCGGCGGTGGGGGCCAGCAGCCAGCCGCGCAGCGCGGCCGCGGCGCGGACCAGTGCGCGGGCGCGCTCGACGACGCCCTCGTCCCGCGGGTCGGGCAGCGTTGCGGGGTCTATCGCCCGGACCAGCCGGGTGAATTCCTTGAGGGTGAAGGTGCGCAGGCCGGCCGAGTGACCCATCGAGATCACCTGCGCGCGGTGGTCGCGGGTGGCGGTGAGCACCAGGTCGGCGCGGATCACGTGCTCGTCGAGCAGTTCCCGGCCGACGAAACCGGTGGTGTCGGCGCCGAAGTCGGCGAGGACGGTCTCGGCGTTGGCCTCCATGGGGGCACCCTCGTGGCCCCAGGTGCCCGCGCTCTCCACGATCAGTCCGCCGCTGAGCGGATCGCCTAGGCGGTCCACCAGGGCATGGCGGGTCAGCCGCTCGGTGATGGGCGAGCGGCAGACGTTGCCGGTGCTGACGTGGAGGATGCGGAAAGTGTCGGCCTGCCCCGCTATGCCACGCCCCTCAGGGGCGGTCAATTGGCCACCTCAAGGTCGGGTACCACCTTGCGCAGTTCCTCGACGGAGAGCGCGCCGGCCCGCAGCAGCACCGGGACCTTGCCGGTCACGTCGACGATCGACGAGGGCACGATGCCGGGCGTCGGGCCGCCGTCCAGGTACACCGAGACGGAGTCGCCGAGCATCTCCTGGGCCGCGTCGCAGTCCTCCGGGGACGGGTGGCCGGTGAGGTTGGCGCTGGAGACGGCCATCGGGCCGACCTCCGTGAGCAGCTCGATGGCGACCGGGTGCAGCGGCATCCGGATGGCGACGGTGCCGTGGGTGTCCCCGAGGTCCCACTGGAGCGACGGCTGGTGCTTGGCGACGAGCGTGAGGGCGCCGGGCCAGAAGGCGTCGACGAGCTCCCAGGCCTGCTCGGAGAAGTCGGTGACCAGGCCGTGCAGGGTGTTCGGGGAGCCGATCAGGACGGGGGTCGGCATGTTGCGGCCGCGGCCCTTGGCGTCCAGCAGGTCGCCGACGCCCTCGGAACTGAAGGCGTCGGCACCGATGCCGTACACGGTGTCGGTGGGCAGCACGACCAGTTCGCCGCGGCGGACGGCCGACGCGGCCTCACGCAGACCCGTCGTACGGTCGGTCGCGTCGTTGCAGTCGTATCGCCGTGCCATCAGCCGGCCTCCTCAAGCGTGTACGGGTATGGCGGGTACGGGTCGTGCGGGTGGTGGCCGCCGGTCACGGCATGGCCTTGCGGGCCGTGGCGAACCGCGGCCGGTTGTTCAGGTCGGGGTGGTCGGCCGCGTCCGCCCAGCCCCGCTCCTCGGTGAAGATCCACGGCACCTGGCCGCCCTGGGTGTCGGCGTGCTCGATGACGACGAGGCCGCCGGGGCGCAGCAGGCGGTGCGCGGTGCGTTCGATGCCGCGGATGGTGTCGAGGCCGTCCTCGCCGGAGAAGAGGGCCATCTCCGGGTCGTGGTCGCGGGCCTCGGGCGCCACGTACTCCCACTCGGTGAGCGGGATGTACGGCGGGTTGGAGATGACCAGGTCGACCTGGCCGTCCAGCTCGGGGAGGGCGGTCAGCGCGTCTCCCTGGTGGACGGTGACCCGGGATCCGTCGGCGTTCTTCCTGGTCCACTCGATGGCGTCGTCGGAGAGCTCGACGGCGTGCACGCGCGAGCGCGGCACTTCCTGGGCCATGGCCAGGGCGATGGCGCCCGATCCGCTGCACAGGTCGACGACGGTCGGCTCGACGACGTCCATCGCGCGCACCGCGTCTATCGCCCAGCCGACGACCGATTCGGTCTCCGGGCGGGGGACGAAGACACCGGGTCCGACCTGGAGCTCCAGGTAGCGGAAGAAGGCGCGGCCGGTGATGTGCTGGAGCGGTTCGCGGGCCTCGCGACGGGCGATGGCCTCCCAGTAGCGGGCGTCGAAGTCCGCGTCCGGCACCCGGTGCAGCTCGCCCCGCTTGACGCCGTGGACGAACGCGGCGAGTTCCTCCGCGTCGAATCGCGGCGAGGGCACACCGGCGTCGGCCAGCCGCTGGGTGGCCTGGGCCACCTCGGCGAGCAGCAGGTTCATCGCGGTTCTCCGTACGGTTTACGGGCGGGGCGGGTTTTACTCAGGCGGCGGCGAGCTTGGCGGCGGAGTCGGCGTCGACACACGCCTGGATCACGGAATCCAGGTCGCCGTCGAGCACCTGGTCCAAGTTGTACGCCTTGAAGCCGACCCGGTGGTCCGAGATCCGGTTTTCCGGGAAGTTGTACGTACGGATCTTCTCGGAACGGTCGACCGTACGCACCTGGCTGCGCCGTACGTCCGAGGCCTCCTGCTCGGCGGCCTCCTGGGCGGCCGCGAGCAGTCGCGAACGCAGGATGCGCATGGCCTGCTCCTTGTTCTGGAGCTGGCTCTTCTCGTTCTGGCAGGAGGCGACGACACCGGTCGGCAGATGGGTGATGCGGACGGCCGAGTCCGTGGTGTTGACGGACTGGCCGCCGGGGCCCGAGGAGCGGTAGACGTCGATCCGGAGGTCGTTGGCGTGGATCTCCACGTCGACCTCCTCGGCCTCGGGCGTGACGAGCACACCGGCGGCGGAGGTGTGGATGCGGCCCTGCGACTCGGTGGACGGGACGCGCTGCACGCGGTGCACGCCGCCCTCGTACTTCAGCCGGGCCCACACGCCCTGGCCGGGCTCGGTGGCGCCGTTGCCGCCCTTGGTCTTCACGGCGACCTGGACGTCCTTGTAGCCGCCGAGCTCGGACTCGGTGGAGTCGATGATCTCGGTCTTCCAGCCGACGCGCTCGGCGTAGCGCAGGTACATGCGCAGCAGATCGCCGGCGAACAGGGCGGACTCGTCGCCGCCCGCGCCGGCCTTGATCTCCAGGAGCACGTCCTTGTCGTCGCTGGGGTCGCGCGGGACCAGGAGGAGGCGGAGCTTCTCGGTGAGCTCCTCGCGCTGCTTCTCCAGGTCCTTGACCTCGGCGGCGAAGTCGGGGTCGTCGGCGGCGAACTCGCGGGCCGTCTCGATGTCGTCCCCGGCCTGCTTCCAGGAGCGGTACGTCGCGACGATCGGGGTCAGCTCGGCGTAGCGCTTGTTGAGCTTGCGCGCGTTCGCCTGGTCGGCGTGGACCGCCGGGTCCGCGAGCTTCTTCTCCAGATCGGTCTGCTCGCCGATCAGTTCCTCGACCGCCTCGAACATCTTCGGGCTCCTGGTTTCTTCACTCGTGCGTGCCTGCTGGACGGCGTGATGCCGGCCGGGCGGGGATACGTGACGGGGCCGCGTACCCCCGGCCGGAAAAAACGCCGGTCCCGACGCCCCCGCAAGAGGGCGCCGAGAACCGGCGCAGTGGCTCGCTACTTGCTGGCGGAGCCGGCAGCCTTGCCGAAGCGGGCCTCGAAGCGGGCCACGCGGCCACCGGTGTCGAGGATCTTCTGCTTGCCCGTGTAGAACGGGTGGCACTCGGAGCAGACGTCGGCGCGGATGGTGCCGCCGTCGATGGTGCTCCGGGTGGTGAACGACGCGCCACAGGTGCAGCTGACCTGCGTCTCGACGTACTCGGGGTGGATGTCGCGCTTCAAGGGTTTCTCCTAGGTTCGGGAGGGCGCCGGGTCGTACGCGCGGATTGCGTGTCCGTGAACCGGGGCCGACGTACCAGTCTGCCAGGACCGGCCGTATCTCCCAAAACCGGGGGCGGGCCGCAACTATTCCCGGCCCGCCCGGTCACCGTACGACGTCGCCGGCGGTGCCCTTGTCGCCCGCCGACTTCTCGGTGGCGGAGGCGGGGATCGCCTTGTCGTGCGCCAGCGCGGTCCACACCTGCCGCGCGGACTCCTCCAGCGGCACGACGCGGTTCGGGTCGGCCGGGTCGTACTCGACGGGCAGGGTGACCATGTGGACGTTCTTCGAGCCGAGCCCCTTGAGGCCGTTCGCGAAGCCGGTGAGCTTCTCCACCGAGCCCAGGTCGGAGTCGGTGGTGATGGTCTTGGTGGCCGTGTCCGCGAGGTCGAACAGGGTCTTCGGGTTGGTGAAGACCCCGACGCTCTTGACCTGCTCCATCAGCGCCTTGATGAATGCCTGCTGGAGCTGGATGCGGCCGAGGTCGCTGCCGTCGCCGACGCTCTTGCGGGTGCGGACCAGGCCCAGCGACTGCTCGCCGTCCAGGGTGTGGGTGCCGGGTTCGAGCTTCAGGTGGCTCTTGGGGTCGTCGATCGCCGTGGTGGTGGTGATCTTCACGCCGCCCAGCTCGTCGATGAGCTTCTTGAAGCCGGTGAAGTCGACTTCGAGGTAGTGGTCCATGCGGATGCCGGACATGGCCTCGACGGTCTTGACCGCGCAGGCCGGCCCGCCGACCTCGTACGCCGTGTTGAACATCGCGCGCTGCTGGCCGGCGACGGGCTCCCCGGTCGTGTCGCTGGTGCAGTCGGGGCGGGTGATGAGGGTGTCGCGCGGGATGGAGACCACGGAGGCGGTCTTGTGGCCCTTGTTGATGTGCAGCACCATCGCGGTGTCCGAGCGGGCCGTGCCCTCGTCGGCGCCGTACTCGGAGTTCGCGCCGGACCGGGAGTCCGAGCCGAGCACGAGGATGTCCTCGGAGCCGTTGTCGATGTTGTCGGGGCGGTCCTTGCCGAGCGCCGCGTTGATGTCGACGGCCTTGAGGTTGCCGTTGAGCTTGACGTAGGCGTATCCCAGTCCGGCTCCGCCGACGACCACGGCACCGGCCAGGGTCCAGGCGGCGATGACCGTCGCCCTGCGGCGGCGGGAGGGCTTCTTCCGGCGCTTGCCGGTGGGGCGTATTCGGCCGCCGCTCCCGTTCTGCTCGGTCATGGGTCTCCTTCGGTCGTCAGCGCTCCCCGGCTACCCCCAGCAGCGGTGTTCGGGCGCTGGGCGGTCGGCTTGTCGGTACTGCTTACGACGCCGCGGCACCAAGAAGGGTTGCACAGCCACCCGTTGTGTCCGCGTGAGGACGAAACGGGCATCCGGCACCGATGAACAGCGGGTGATACCCCGCTCACCTGCGGTTTCTTGCCCGATGCAGTCATCTCCGCGGCACCCGGCGACACGTCCGGCATGTGGCAAAGGTCTCGGATCGGCCACGGCCGCCGAGTCGGCTGCGTCACATCCGCACGGCCCACGACGCAGGGCCGCCCCCGTCACCGAAGTGACGGGGGCGGCCCTGTGGTTCGGCCGGTCCGGGGCGACGTCAGTCGTTGCCGTTGCCCGGGGCCGGGGTCGTCTTCTGGATCTGGAGCAGGAACTCCGCGTTGGACTGGGTCTTCTTCATCCGGTCCAGGAGGAGCTCGATCGCCTGCTGCTGGTCGAGCGCGTGCAGCACCCGGCGCAGCTTCCAGACGATCGCCAACTCCTCGCTGCCCAGGAGGATTTCCTCCTTGCGGGTGCTGGACGCGTCGACGTCCACCGCCGGGAAGATGCGCTTGTCCGAGAGCTTCCGGTCGAGCTTGAGCTCCATGTTGCCGGTGCCCTTGAACTCCTCGAAGATCACCTCGTCCATGCGCGAGCCGGTCTCGACGAGCGCGGTGGCCAGGATGGTCAGCGAACCGCCGTCCTCGATGTTGCGCGCGGCACCGAAGAAGCGCTTCGGCGGGTAGAGCGCGGTCGAGTCGACACCACCGGACAGAATGCGGCCGGAGGCGGGGGCCGCGAGGTTGTACGCGCGGCCGAGGCGGGTGATGGAGTCCAGCAGGACGACCACGTCGTGACCCAGCTCGACGAGACGCTTGGCGCGCTCGATGGCCAGCTCGGCGACGGTGGTGTGGTCCTCGGCGGGGCGGTCGAAGGTCGAGGAGATGACCTCGCCCTTCACCGACCGCTGCATGTCGGTGACCTCTTCCGGACGCTCGTCGACCAGGACGACCATCAGGTGGCACTCGGGGCTGTTGACGGTGATCGCGTTGGCGATCGCCTGCAGGATCATGGTCTTGCCGGTCTTCGGCGGGGCCACGATCAGCCCTCGCTGGCCCTTGCCGATCGGGGCGACCAGGTCGATGATCCGCGTCGTCAGGACGTTGGAGTCGGTCTCCAGACGGAGCCGGTCCTGCGGGTAGAGCGGGGTCAGCTTCTGGAACTCCGGGCGGCCGCGGCCGGTTTCGGGCGCCATGCCGTTCACCGAGTCGAGGCGGACCAGGGCGTTGAACTTCTCCCGGCGCTCGCCGTCCTTGGGCTGGCGCACCGCGCCGGTGACGTGGTCACCCTTGCGCAGGCCGTTCTTGCGGACCTGGGCGAGCGACACGTACACGTCGTTCGGGCCCGGCAGGTAGCCGGAGGTCCGGATGAACGCGTAGTTGTCGAGGATGTCCAGGATGCCCGCGACGGGGATCAGGACGTCGTCGTCGGAGACCGGGACCTCGTTGGCGAAGTCCTCGCGGCCACGGCGGCCACGGCGGTCGCGGTAGCGGCCGCGACGGCCGCGACGGCCGCCCGCCTCGTCGTCGTACCCGTCGTCCTGCGGGCCGCCGCCCTGCTGCTGGCTCTGGCGCTGCTGACGCTGGCCGCCCTGCTGGCCCTGGCCACCGCCCTGCTCGTCGCCCTTGCCCCGGCGGTCGCGCTGACGGTCGCGGCGCTCCCCGCGCTCGCCGCGCTCCTGGCGGTCGCCCCGGTCGCCGCGCTGACCGCGGTCCTGGCGGTCGCCCCGGCGGCCCTCGGCCGTGTCGGCGGCGGCTTCGGCCTTGGCGTCGGCGCGGTCCTCGCCCTTGGGCTCGGTCTGCGTGTCCGTCTTGGCCTCGGCGGGCTTGCTGTCCGCCTTGGTCTCCGGGCTGCCCGCCTGCGCGGTCGCACGGCGCCGGCGACGCTCGCCCGCGGGCTGGTCGTCGCTGGCCGGCTGGCCGGGGATGTCGATCTGCTGCTGGGCCGCGGCCTTGTCGGCGGGAGCTTCGGCGGCCGCCTCGTCCCCGGTGCGTGCCTTGGAGGTGGCACGGCGCTTCGGCTTGGTCTCGGACGTCGCGGCGGGCGCGGCGGCCTTGGGCGCGGCGGAGCTACCGGCCTGCGCCTCCTTGATGACCTCGATCAGCTGGCCCTTGCGCATCCGCGCAGTGCCCTTGATGCCGAGGCCGGACGCGACCTGCTGCAGCTCGGCCAGGACCATGCCGTCAAGGCCGGTGCCGGAGCGGCGGCGCCGTGCGGTGGTGCCAGTGGCAGCACCTTCGGCGGGCGCGGCGCTGTCGACGCTCTTGTCGGCAGTCACGCCCATCAGATCGGTGGTGTCGCTCACGAAGGGTCCTTCCCTGGAGCGGACGTCGGCCTTCTGGCTCGGCGACCGGTTGTGCTGTCCGACTGCGGTCTTTTTCTTGCGGACCGTGCCGGGGCGGTGGTCCGCCGGGTACGGCGGAGAGATGAAGGTGTGCATGGGCCCGGCGCGAGCATCCCCCTGCTCGGCCCACTCCTGGACGAGCGAGGGGTGTCGTGCCGGTTCCGGAGCGTGCACGAAACTGCTCAGGCAGGCTGCTCAGGCAGTTGGGGAGGCTCCCGGAAGAATTGGTGGTCCCGGAAAGGGACACGAAGCAACGCGCCACATAGACGTCGGTTGCAGACTTGAGGTTAACACTACCGGCTCCAACAAACATTCCCCCTCTCACTCACCGGCAATCACTTCTCGGCTACGGGGCGAGCGGCAGCACACTCGCGCCCGGGGCGTCGAGAGCGAGGCGGTTGGCCGCCCATCCCTCGCCCGCCAGCTGTGCGACCTTGTCGGCCGCACCGTCCTCGGCCAGTGCGAGCACGGTGGGCCCGGCACCGGAGATGACCGCGGGGACGCCGTCCGCGCGCAGTCGGTTGACGAGTTCCACGCTCTCCGGCATCGCCGGGGCGCGGTACTCCTGGTGCAGCCGGTCCTCGGTGGCGGTGAGCAGCAGCTCGGGGCGCCTGGTCAGGGCCTCGACGAGGAGTGCGGCACGGCCGGCGTTGAAGGCGGCGTCGACATGCGGGACGGTGCGCGGGAGCAGCCCTCGAGCGGTCTCGGTGAGCACCGGCTTGCCGGGTACGAAAACCACCGGAACGATGGATTCTGCGGGATCCATCCTGATCGCGCGCGCCGATCCGCCGTCCATCCACGCAAGGGTGAATCCGCCGAGCAGACAGGCCGCGACGTTGTCGGGGTGGCCCTCGATCTCGGTCGCGAGTTCCAGCAGCGCCGCCTCGTCGAGCCGGGCGTCGCCGCCGGTCGTCACGGCGCGGGCGGCGACGATTCCGGCGCAGATGGCGGCGGAGGAGGAGCCGAGGCCGCGTCCGTGCGGGATGCGGTTGGCGCAGACGATCTCCAGGCCCCGGGGCTGTCCGCCGAGCAGATCGAAGGCCGTGCGCAGGGAGCGCACGAGGAGGTGGCGCTCGTCGCGGGGCAGCGTGTCCGCACCCTCACCCGCGATATCGATGTGCAGCCCGGAGTCGGCGACGCGGACGACCACGTCGTCGTACAGCCCCAGCGACAGGCCGAAGGCGTCGAAACCCGGGCCCAGGTTGGCGCTGGTCGCGGGGACGCGCACCCGGACGGCGGCGGCTCGGAAAGCAGGACCGGCCATCGGTTGGACGACTCTCCTTGTGAGGCAGCGGGGGTGGTGAAGCGTTTTCCTGGCGGCAGGAGGTCGTGGCGGCGGGGAGTGGTGTTCCGGGGAACCCGACGGCCACAACGGCCCATGCACCGCGCAGATGCGGCGGGGCGGGTTGGGTACAGCTTATCGAAGGAAGGTTCTGTGGCGACATAGGGCGCACAGGAGGCGCACGATGCGTGTCGCACGCCTCCTATGCGCTCTCCGCCCCGAAAAGGGGCGGTTGAGCTGGGTTCCTTCCCGGCCCGTCAGGACCGGCCGACGGACCGGGGCACGCCCCGGGCAGGCCCTAGACCAGGCCCAGCTTCTCGGCGGCGGCGGCCGCGTCGACCGGGACCGTGACCGGCTGCGGCGCGCCCGCGACGGCCCAGTCGGGGTCCTTGAGGCCGTTGCCGGTGACCGTGCAGACGATCTTCTGGCCGCGGTCGACCTTGCCCTCCTCGGCGGCCTTCAGCAGGCCGGCGACGGACGCGGCCGAGGCGGGCTCGACGAAGACGCCCTCCTGGGAGGCCAACAGCCGGTAGGCGGACAGAATCTGTCGGTCCGTCACTTCATCGATGAAACCGCCCGATTCGTCCCGGGCGTCCAGCGCGTACTGCCAGGAGGCCGGGTTGCCGATCCGGATCGCGGTGGCGACGGTCGACGGGTCCTTGACGATCTCGCCGCGCACGATGGGCGCGGAGCCGGAGGCCTGGAAGCCCCACATGCGCGGGGTGTGCGTGGACATGCTGTCGCCCGCGTACTCCTTGTAACCCTTCCAGTACGCGGTGATGTTGCCCGCGTTGCCGACCGGGAGGACGTGGATGTCCGGGGCGTCGCCGAGCGCGTCGACGATCTCGAACGCGGCTGTCTTCTGGC
Organism: Streptomyces sp. NPDC127117; assembly: GCF_042677325.1. Classification (NCBI taxonomy): domain Bacteria; kingdom Bacillati; phylum Actinomycetota; class Actinomycetes; order Kitasatosporales; family Streptomycetaceae; genus Streptomyces; species Streptomyces sp. NPDC127117. Next base: position 70,299 of record NZ_JBHXTM010000006.1, on the reverse strand, counting down.
CCTCGATACGGACCGGGTTGACCGAATTGACCAGCGCCACCGGGTAGTTGTCCGAGAGCGAGCGGGCCAGCGTCAGACAGTCGTCGAAGTTGCCGTCGACCTGGAGGATCCTGGCACCGTGCACCAGCGCCTGACCCATCTTGCCGAGGGCGATCTTGCCCTGCGGCACGAGGACGGCGCAGACCATGCCGGCCCGCACCGCGTACGCGGCGGCCGAGGCGGAGGTGTTGCCGGTGGAGGCGCAGATGACCGCCTTCGCACCCTCCTCCTTGGCCCGGGTGATGGCCATCGTCATGCCGCGGTCCTTGAAGGAACCGGTGGGGTTGGCGCCCTCGACCTTGAGGTGCACCTCGCAGCCCGTGCGCTCGGAGAGGACCTGAGCGGGGACGAGCGGCGTACCACCCTCACGGAGCGTGACGACCGGCGTCGTGCTCGTGACCGGAAGGCGGTCCCGGTACTCCTCGATGATGCCGCGCCACTGGTGGGTGCCCTTGCTGGTCATGGGTCCTTACTCCCCTTCAACACGCATGATGCTGGCGACACCGCGCACGGTGTCGAGCTTGCGCAGCGCCTCGACGGTCGCCGACAGGGCGGCGTCGGACGCGCGGTGGGTGACGACGACGAGGGACGCCTCGCCGTCCTTGCCCTGCTGGCGGACGGTATCGATCGATACGCCCTTTTCGGCGAAGACCGTCGCGACCTGGGCGAGCACGCCAGGCTTGTCGGCCACGTCGAGACTGATGTGGTACCGCGTGACCACGTCGCCCATGGGGCTGACCGGCAGACGCGTGTACGCGGACTCACCGGGGCCGGTGGCCTCGTTGAGTTTGTTGCGGCAGACCGCGACCAGGTCGCCGAGGACCGCGGACGCGGTCGGCGAGCCACCGGCGCCGGGGCCGTAGAACATCAGCTGCCCGGCCGCCTCGGCCTCGACGAACACCGCGTTGTACGCCTCGCGGACGGAGGCCAGCGGGTGGCTCAGCGGGATCATCGCGGGGTGGACCCGGGCAGTGACCGACCGGCCGTCGGAGGCGCGCTCGCAGATGGCGAGGAGCTTGACGGTGCAGCCCATGCGGCGGGCGGACGCGATGTCGGCGGCGGTGACCTCGGTGATGCCCTCGCGGTGCACATCGCCGATCCTCACCCGGGTGTGGAAGGCGATACCGGCCAGGATGGCGGCCTTGGCGGCGGCGTCGAAGCCCTCGACGTCGGCGGTCGGGTCGGCCTCGGCGTAACCGAGGGCGGTGGCCTCGTCGAGCGCCTCGGAGTATCCGGCGCCGCTGGTGTCCATCTTGTCGAGGATGAAGTTGGTGGTGCCGTTGACGATGCCGAGGACCCGGTTGACCTTGTCGCCGGCGAGGGACTCGCGCAGCGGCCGGACGAGCGGGATGGCGCCGGCCACGGCGGCCTCGTAGTAGAGGTCCCGGCCGTGCTGCTCGGCTGCGGCGTGCAGCGCGGCACCGTCCTCGGCCAGCAGCGCCTTGTTGGCGGAGACGACGCTCGCGCCGTGCTCGAAGGCGGTGGTGATGAGCGTGCGGGCGGGCTCGATCCCCCCGATGACCTCGATGACGACGTCGATGTCGCCCCGTTTGACCAGGGCCGTCGCATCGGTGGTGATCAGTGCGGGGTCGATGCCCTCGCGCACCTTGGAGGGCCGGCGCACGGCGACGCCGGCGAGCTCGACCGGCGCGCCGATGCGCGCGGCGAGGTCGTCGGCGTGCGTCGTCATGATGCGCGCCACCTCTGAGCCGACCACTCCACAGCCCAGCAGCGCCACCTTCAGCGGACGCGTACGCATCATCCGACCTCGTTTCCTTTACATCCGATGTGTGAACCAGTCTCACTCACCGGACGGGAGTTTCTGCCACCCGTCCGGATCCTGAGACATCTATTTCATCAGCCGACATCGAGACGCAGGAGATCTTCCTCCGTCTCGCGCCTGACGATGACACGCGCCTCTCCGTCGCGCACGGCGACCACCGGCGGACGCAGGGCGTGGTTGTAGTTGCTCGCCATGGAACGGCAGTACGCGCCGGTGGCGGGCACGGCGATCAGGTCGCCGGGGGCGAGGTCGGACGGCAGGAACGCGTCCTTGACCACGATGTCGCCGCTCTCGCAGTGCTTGCCGACGACGCGGACGAGCATCGGCTCGGCGTCGGAGGTGCGCGAGGCGAGCGCGACGGTGTACTCGGCGTCGTACAGCGCGGTGCGGATGTTGTCCGACATGCCGCCGTCGACGCTGACGTACGTACGCAGCCCCTCCAGGGGCTTGATGGTGCCGACCTCGTACAGCGTGAAGGCGGTCGGTCCGACGATGGCGCGCCCCGGCTCGACGGAGATCCGGGGGGTGGCGAGCCCGGCGGCCTCGCACTCACGGGTCACGATGTCGCCGAGCGCCTTGGCGATCTCGTGCGGCTCGCGCGGGTCGTCCTCGGAGGTGTACGCGATGCCGAGCCCGCCGCCGAGGTCGATCTCGGGCAGCTCCACCCCGTGCTCGTCGCGCACCTCGGCGAGCAGCTGGACCACGCGGCGGGCGGAGACCTCGAAGCCGGCCATGTCGAAGATCTGCGAGCCGATGTGCGAATGGATGCCGATGAGCTCCAGGCCGTCGAGGGTGAGCGCCCGGCGCACCGCCTCGGCCGCCTGTCCCCCGGCCAGCGCGATCCCGAACTTCTGGTCCTCGTGCGCGGTGGCGATGAACTCGTGGGTGTGCGCCTCGACGCCGACGGTCACCCGGATCTGCACCCGCTGGCGCTTGCCGAGCCGCTGCGCGATGTGCGCGACGCGGGCGATCTCCTGGAAGGAGTCGAGCACGATCCTGCCCACGCCGGCCTCGACGGCCCGCTCGATCTCCGCGACGGTCTTGTTGTTGCCGTGGAAGGCGATGCGTTCGGCCGGCATCCCGGCGTCCAGCGCGGTGGTCAGCTCGCCGCCGGAGCAGACGTCGAGGTTGAGCCCCTCCTCCTGGAGCCAGCGCACGACGGCACGCGACAGGAAGGCCTTTCCGGCGTAGAACACGTCGGCGCCGGGTCCGAAGGCGTCGGCCCAGGCGCGGCAGCGGGCCCGGAAGTCGCTCTCGTCGAGGAAGTAGGCGGGGGTGCCGAACTCCTCGGCCAGCCGCGTCACTTCGATCCCGCCGACGGTGACCGCGCCGTCCTCGGTACGGGTGACGGTGCGGGCCCAGACCTTCGCGTCCAGGGCGTTGAGATCGGCGGGCGGGGCGGTGTAGTGCCCCTCCGTCATGACGTCGGCGTGACGGGGCCCGGCGGGGTGTGCGGATCGGCTCATCGTGTTGCTCTGCTCTCTCGGGTCTCTCAGAGGACTTCGGGTGCGCTGATGCCGAGCAGGGACAGGCCGCCTGCCAGCACCGTCCCGGTGGCTTCGGCGAGAGCGAGCCGGGAACGGTGGGCGGCCGAGGGTTTCTCGTCACCGACGGGCAGCGGGGATGCGCTGTCGTGGAAGTCGAAGAAGGCCTGCGCGAGGGCTTCCAGCCGGCGGGCGACCCGGTCGGGCTCCCGGTGCCGGGCGGCGGCGGCGAGCACCCCGGGATGGTCGGCGAGCAGCGCGCCGAGCGCGGGCGCGGCCACACTCTCCTCGTAGGCCGCGCCGAAGCCGAGCTGCCGGGCGTTGTGGCCCAGCGCGCGGATCCGGGCGTGCGCGTACCGCACCCGGAACAACGGATTGCTCTCCTGCTGCACGAGCAGCTCGCCGCTCCCGGTGCCCCGGGGCCGGTCATGCGGGGCGGCCCGCAGCAGCGCCCAGCGCGCGGCGTCGCTCCCGAGCCGCTCGAAGAGATCGCGATCGGCGGCCGGCACCGGCATCACGTGCAGCGCCTCGCCGCCCGCCGTGCGCTCCCCGACCTCGGCCCCCTGGGTCCGGAGCAGCCGCTCGACGGCCTCGGTGACGATCCGGGCGCGGAGCTCCCCGGCGGGCGCGAAGGAGACCGTCGTACCGGCGAGGGCGTCTCCGTGTCCGTACGCCGTGCCGTGCTCGGCGATGCCGCGCACCAGAGTGTCGAGCCCGCGCGCCTCGGGTCGCAGCGTGAAGTTCAGGAATCCGGGTCCGGTGACCTCCACGTCACCGATCCCCGGTGCCTCCAGCACGCGCGCCCGGAGGATCTCGGCCACGTCCCTGGCCGGCAGCTCGGCGGGACCGGCCAGCTGGAGGGCGACGGCACAGGCGTACTCCCCGCGCCCGCCGGGCCTGGTCCGCTCCACCCGCACCCGCGCGGGCACGGGCGCGCGCAGGGCGTTCTCGTCGACCGCGCGGCGCACGGCGTGCAGCACGGTCCTGGAGAGATCGGCGGGGGTCACAGGACAAGCGTATGGGAGGAAGGGGGGCACCCCGCGACCCGGTTTCGCCATACGGTCACCCCGCGGCGCGCTCCGCCGTCCCGGCGCTCCGTCTGCCGTCGAGGGACGGCTGGTCCTTCCGCTCCATCAACTCCCGCACCAGCCGCACCAACTCGGTCGGCTCGAAGGGCTTCGCGAGGAACGCGTCGACCCCCGCGGCGACCCCGCTGTCCACCTCGTAGGGCGTACAGGCGCTGATGATCGCCACGGGCAGATGTCTGGTCCGGGGATCGGAGCGCAGTCTGGTGGCGGTCTGCAGACCGTCCAGCCTGGGCATGACGACATCGAGCGTGATCACATCGGGGCGGACCCGATGCACCAGATCAAGACACTCGACACCATCGGCCGCGGTCACGACCTCGAAGCCCTCAAGCTCCAGGTTGACCCTGATCAACTGCCGGATGACCTTGTTGTCGTCGACAACAAGCACGCGGCCACACGCCCCTGACACACTCCGAGGGTAGGTGCGACCCCGTGGCTGCGTCCGGGTTTTACCCACTTCCGCCCCCGGACGGGTGGCGCGAGGGGTGGCCGGATGCATCCGGAGCAGACCCCGCACCCCCTCCGTCCGGCCCCCCGCCGCCGCTCCGGCGAGCCTGGAAATACCTGTTCACGGACACCCCGCGGAAGCTGGTAGTGTTTCACCCGTCGCCGAGCAACACAGCGATACGCCCTCGTAGCTCAGGGGATAGAGCATCGGCCTCCGGAGCCGTGTGCGCAGGTTCGAATCCTGCCGAGGGCACCCTGCAAGAGATACGGAACAGACCCTTCGATCAGGCGATCACGCCGGATCGGGGGGTCTTTCTCATGCGCCCCCGCCGGCTGCCGCCTCCGTTTTCACCCGAGCCGGATTCACCCGTGCCGGGCATATGCCGGTGACATGCGCCCGGTCCACCGGCTTCTTGGGCAGTATCAGGACACACAAGGGAGTGCGGTGCCCGGTGGGCCGGGTACCGCATGCCTGTACGGAAAGGATGTCCTCCAAAGGGACATTGCCGGTGACCGTTCGTAGGGGGACCGATGCGGGGGCACGAACGCAGTGACAACGATCTGAGCGGGACGGTGGACGGCCCCGTGATCCAGGCGGGCACCGTGCACGGGGGCATTCACATCCGGTCCGCCGAGGCACCGGCGAGGGGGCCGGCCAGATCGCCCTGGCAGCTGCCGCCCTCGATCCGGATCATCGACCGGGCCGCCGAGGTGGGTGCGCTGGAGAGACACCGGAACAGGGCGACGCTGGAGGGCCGGCCCACTCTCGCCGTGGTGAGCGGGCTGGGGGGTGTCGGAAAGACCGCGGTCGCGCTTTCCTGGCTGCACGGCCTGCGCCCGCATTTTCCCGGTGGCCAGCTCTACGCCGATCTGAGGGCCCAGGCGCCGGGCGGACCGGCCGATCCGGCCGAGGTGGTGGGGCGGTTCCTGCGGGCGCTCGGCGTACCGGACCCGCAGGTGCCCGGCGGATTCGCCGAACAGCTGACGCTGTACCGGTCGTTGACCGCCAACCAGCGGCTGGTGGTCATGCTCGACGACGCGGCGACCGCGGCCCAGGTCCGTCCCCTGCTGCCCGCCGGGCAGTGTGTGACGGCGGTGACCAGCCGTCGGCGATTACCGGGGCTGACCGTGGACGGCGGGCAGGTGATTCATCTGGAGCCCCTCGCCCCGGAGGCGGCGGTCGAGCTGCTGGACTCCACGCTCGCCGACGGCCGGGTCGCCGCGCAGCCCGAGGAGGCGCGCGCCCTGGTCGAGCTGTGTGCGGGGCTGCCGCTCGCGGTGCGCATCGCCGGTGCCCGGCTGGCGGCGCGTCCCCGGCACGGCATCACCACCATGGTCCGGGCGCTGGCCGCGGAACACGACCGGTTGGAGGCGCTCGCCATCGAGGGCGATCACGATGTCCAGGCGGCGCTGGACCTCTCGTACCAGGGGCTGCCGGCCGGTGCCGCCCGCCTCTACCGGCTGCTGGGGCTGCACCCCGGGCGGGAGTTCGGCGGGGCCGTGGGCGACGCGGTACTCGGCGAGGACGCCTCCGAACCGCTCGATGCGCTGTACGACGCGAATCTGCTGATCGACGCAGGTCACAGCGGGGAGCGGTACCGCTTCCACGACCTCGTACGGCTGCACGCCATCACACAGGCGGGCCGGGACGAGTCCCCCGGGACTCGGGCCGCGGCACTGCGCGGCATCGGCTACCACTATCTGGCCAGTGCCACCCGCGCGGAGGAGATCATCGATCCGCAGCACCGCACCATGGCACGGGACCACGGGCCCGGCCCGGCCGTCCTCGCGGACTTCGGTGACGGCCCGGGGATCGGTGACGCGGATGCCGCGCTGGACTGGCTGGAGCTCGAACTGCCCAATCTGATGGCGGTACTCCGCCTGGCCCGTTCCGCCGGGATTCCGGCGCTCGCCTGGCAGCTCGCCGACGCCATGTGGCCGCTGTTCCTGCGGCGCAAGTTCTACCCGGAGTGGCGCGAGGCGCACCGCGAGGGGCTGCTCGCGGCGCAGGAGTCGGACGACGACGCGGCGGTGTGCCGGATGCTCACCTCCGGTGGCCTGGGCGAGCTGGACATGGGCTGCCATGAACCGGCGCTGGAGATGTTCGAACGGGCCGCCGTGCTCTTCCTGCGTTCCGGCGACGGCCTCGGGCACGCGCGCACGCTCAACTACCGCGGTCTGGCGCACCAGCGGCTCGGCCGGCCGGACCGGGCCGCCGAGCTCTTCCGCCGGGCGGCCACCGAGCTCCTGGCCTGCGGCGACCCCAGAGCCGCGGGGCTGGCACGGTTCAACCTCGCCGAAGTCGCCGTGGCGCGGGGGCGGTACGAGGCCGCCATGCCCGATGCCGATGCCGCCCGTGCCGCGTTGCAGGAGGCGGGAGACACGTACAACACCGCGCGCGCCCTGGCGCTGAGCGGGCGGGCGCACCTCGGCCTCGGGCGGCTCGACCGGGCCGAGGAAGTCCTGCTGGCGGCCCTGGACACACTGCGGTCCACGGCCGCCGGCCACGAGACCGCCCGCGCGCTGGGAACCCTGGCACAGGTCTCCGAGCGGCGCGGGCAGCCAGAACTCGCCGGTGAGCGTTACCGGGAGGCGCTGATCCTGTACTCCGAGGCCGGCCAGTCGGAGTCGGCCGAGGCCCGGGAGGCGGGCGACCGGCTCAGGGAGCTGGTGCCGGACGGCGGGGCCGGCGACGGCCCGGAAGGCGGGAGCCCCGCGGACTGAGCGCGTACGGTCCTGATCACGCCCACCGCCGCCGCGGCGAACTCCGCCGCGGGCAGTCCGGCCACCAGCCAGGCGTGGGCGAGCGAGGCCCGGACGGCCCAGGACGGTCCGGGCCGGAACGCCTCCAGCAGCACACACCCGTGGCCACCGAGCCGCAGCCAGCAGCGCGGACCGTGGTGCACGGCCACGACCAGCGCCGCCGGGTACCGCGCGGCCAGGGCTGCCACCTGCCCCGTCCCCTCTCCCCCGGCCACCAGCACATCGGCGAGCAGGGGCAGCGGCGGCGGCGCGGGCAGCTGGATCCGGAGGTGTTCGTCCGCCAGCGGGACGCCGGAGTCCGGGTGCAGCAGTGCGACTCCGGTGCGGTGGAGGGGCCCCGGGCCACCGGGGTTCTCGGACAGCACCATGGTGACCGTCGTCATCGGATGCCCCCGCCCGGCTCGTCGTACCGCAGGGTGAACGGCAGCGGGGCGTACGCCGCCGCGGACCGGACGGCCGGCGCACGCAGCCTGAGCTTGCGGTAGATCAGCGCGCGCATCCGGCCGGCGAACCTGCCCGGCTCGGAGGTGATCCGGGCGGCCACCTGCTCGTACCGCTGCCTGCGGTACAGCGCCGTCGACCGGGTCAGCTGGCGGCCGAGCGGCCGGCCGGGATCCAGCCGGGGTGCCAGGGCGGCCAGTTCGGCCACCGGCGAGCCGGGATCCACGTCCGGGTCCGGGGCGCCCGCCATCAGTACGGGGACGCCGGTCGTCGCGCCGTAGAGCGAGACGGAGCCGTGGTCGCCGACGATGTAGTCCGCGGCGACCAGGGCCCCGACCCAGTCGGCGTACTGGCTGATCACCGTCAGGCCCACCCGGCCGAGACCCGCCAGCCAGCTGCGGATCTGCCACTCCCCATGGGCGTTCCAGATGTTCGGGTGGAGCAGCACCGCCACCCGGTACTCGTCCTGCGGGAGTTCGGTGACCAGCCGTTCCAGGAGCTCCGGGTGCTGCCCGAACAGTGAGCGGGTGCCCCAGGTGGAACAGGCGAGCACCAGGCGTTGCCCGGCGCCGGTGCGCAGTGCCTCGCGGTAGAGCGCGCGCAGGGGCAGGCTCGCGGCGATGCGGTCGAAGCAGGGGTCGCCGATCACCTCCGCCGCGGGCAGCGCCTCGGGGCACTCACGGCCCAGGCGGTGCAGGTCCTCGTGGTGTGCCAGCACGATCGACTCGGGCACCAGCCTGCCGTCGCGGACGAGCCACTCCCGGTTGAGGCCGTACACGCCGCGCTCGGCGACCGCCCGGCCGCGCTGCCCGCCGGGCACCCGCTTGTTGTGCCCGGCGCCGTGCGGCAGCACGATCACCGGGGCGTGGAGGTCGTCGAGGCCTCCGTGGGCCGCGGCCAGCGCCAGGTCGAAGGGCATCTGACACGCTTGCTGCCAGGGCAGGACCAGCCCGTTGAGCTCTTCCAGGAAGGAGTGCACCCCGTGGCTGAACACATCGGGCGCCGGTGTGAAGAACACCTGCACCCGGGTGTCGCCCTCCAGCAGCCGTACCGCCTCCAGCAACCGCTGTCCGGAGGTCACCGTGTGCACCACGGCCAGTACGGTCCTGCGGATCCGCCTGGTGATCCAGCGCTCCACGTCCAGGCGTATCGGTACCGGCGGCCGATGGGTTTCGGCCATTGTCAGACTCATCGAATCGTTCCCCCGATTCCTCGACATCGGACCGGTGGACCCGGCCGAGACCGCCACGTCGTTCGCGGCGTTCGATACAGGGGTGCCCCGCGGAATGGACGGGTTGCTTGCAGGAATCCTGCACTCCGGTTGCGGGCCGGTCCGGGCGGGCGGGGCCCGGTCGAAGGCTCTCGACTCCCGTTCCCGTACGGGCTCCAGGGGTGCGCCCGGCACGCACCCATGCGCCCCTGCCCGCTCCCCGAGCACGGCGAGTAACAGTGAGAGGTCCTGCACAGAGGTGCGGGCGCTGCCGTCGGCAGCAGGAAGTAGCACACCCAGCGGGGGCGATGTGGAACTTCTTGCTCTGGGACCTCTTGAACTATGGCATCAGGGCCAGCAGCGCACCCTCGGTTCGGTGAAAACACGCTGCGTACTGGCGGTTCTGGTGCACGCCCGCGGCGAACCGGTCTCCATGGAGGCGCTGATCGACCGGGTCTGGGGCGACGATCCGCCGCCGACGGCCGTGGACACCATGCAGAGCTATGTGTCGCGGCTGCGGGGTCTGCTGCGCAAGGCCGCCGGTGGACTCGTCCAGGTGGAGCGCCCGTCGCCGCGCCGGTACCAGCTCCGGCTCGATCCCTCCGCCGAGGTCGATCTGACCCACTTCCGACGGTTGCGGGAGGAGGCCGGCACGGCGGCCGGGCAGGGCAGGAGGGAGCTGGCCATCGGCCTGCTGCGCGCGGCGGAGACCCGGTGGCGCGGCGATCCCCTGCCGGAGTCCACGAGCGACTGGGCGGATTCCGTACGGGGCCGGCTGACCGAGGACCACCGCCGCGTGCGGGAGGAGCGCATCCGGCTGGAGCTGGAGCTGGGGCGGCACGCGGATCTCATCGGGGAGCTGCATGAACTGGCCGGCGAGAATCCGCTGGCCCAGCAGGTGATCGCCTCGCTGATGGTGGCCCTCTACCGGTCCGGCCGGGCCGACGAGGCGCTCTTGGTCTTCCGCTCGACACGCCGTCGGCTGCGCGAGGGGCTCGGCATCGAACCCGGCCCCGACCTGCGACAGCTCCATCAGCGCATCCTGGAACAGGACCGTACGCTCACCGAGACGGCGGCGGTCGTCGAACTGTCGGCGGGCCGGGAGCCGCCCTCCAACCTGCCGCGCGACAGCAGGGACTTCACCGGGCGGGCGGAAGAACTGCGCCTGTTGCTCGGCGACACCTGGCAGCCCGACGCCGACACCGCGGCCGCCGCCCCCCGCCCGCACGACTCGGCGCGGTACGCCATGCCGCTCACCGTGATCTCCGGGATGCCGGGCATCGGCAAGACCGCGCTCGCGGTCCATGCCGCGCACCGGCTGAGCGCCGTGTATCCGGGGGGCCTGCTCTACGTCGATCTGCACGGGTACAGCGGGCGGCCGCCGTACGAGCCCGCCGAGGCGCTCGCGGTGCTGCTGCACGCGGCCGGGGTCGACGGCGAGCTGCCGGATTCGCTGGACGAGCGGGCTGCCCTGTGGCGGGAGTGGACGTCGCACCACCGGGTGCTCGTGGTGCTGGACAACGCCAGGAGCTCGTCCCAGGTACGCCCGTTGCTCCCCGGCTCCGCCGCCTGCGGGGCGATCGTGACCAGCCGGAAACGGCTCGCCGGACTGGACGGGGCCACCGCGCTGCGGATGGAGGTACTGCCGGGTCCGGAGGCCGCCGCCCTGTTCACCCGTATCGCAGGCGAGGACCGGGTGCCCGCCGGCGCCGGGGCCCTCACGGCGGTGACGGACGCCTGCGGCTGCCATCCGCTGATGATCCAGCTGCTGGCGAGCCGCTTCCGGCACCGGAAGTCCTGGGACCTGAGTCATCTGCTCGACCGGCTGGCCGCCGCCGCGGACCCGCTCGACGAGTTCGACGAAGGCGAGCTCGTCTCGGTGATGCGCTTCTCCTACACCGAACTCGCCCCTCCCACCCGGATGCTGCTGGGCCGCCTGGCGCTGCATCCGGGCCCCCACATCACCGTCGCCGCCGTCACCGCGCTGGCCGGGGAGCTGCCGGACGGCGCCGTCGTCCGGCGCAGCGTGGACGAGCTCCAGGACTCCCACCTGCTGGAGGAGCCCGCCCCCGGCAGGTACCGGCTGCACGAGCTGACCAGGGCCTTCGCCCTGCGGGCGCTCGCCCGGACGGAGCCGCCGGAGGCCCGGACGGAAGCGCTCGGCCGGCTCTTCTCCCACTACCTCGCCACCGCGCACCACGCCGACCGGCACACCCGACCCGGGCGCAGGCGGCTGCCCCTGACGCCCGAGCACGTCTCCCCGTACGCACAGGACTTCACCGGCGCCGACGACGCCGGTGAATGGCTCGCCCTGGAGCGGGCCAACCTCCTCGCCGTGGCGGGCGCGGCAGTGACCGAGGCTCCCGAGTACGCGGCGCTCTTCCCCCATGTGATCGCCCCCGAACTCAAGCTGACCGGCAGCTGGACCGTCACCAACGAGCTGTACGGAGCGGCCGTCCCGGCCCTGCGCGCCCGCGGCGACCGGTACGCACTGGCCCAGACCCTGGTGGAGGCGGCCGACGTACTGGCGCAGACCGGCCACGACGAGGCCCTCAACTGTGCGAACGAGGCCCTCGTCCTGTTCCGGCAGCTGGACCGTCCGGACGGCAGCGCGGACGCTCTGTTCCAGGCGGGCCGGGCACACCTGGCGGCGGGGCGCACCATGACCGCTCTGGAGGTCCTCGACGACGCGCTGGCGGAGTACCGGCGGATCGGCATGCGCGAGGGGGAGGCGAACGCGCTGAACGTCCAGGGGGCCGCGCTCTTCCAGGCGGGGCAGTACGCAGAGGCCCTGGAGAAGGTCCGGGTGATGCTCGGAATCCACCAGGAGACCGGGAACTTCCTCGGGCAGATCCACGCGCTGAACAACTCGGGCGACCTGTGTGAATCCCAGGGACAGTACGCGGAGGCCCTCGAATTCTACGAACGCTCCCTGGCACTGGCCCAACTTCACGGCGGGCGGCAGGAGTTGGACATACTCGACACCAACATGGGGGCCGTCTACCGGGCGACCGGGCAGACCGCGCAGGCCCTGGCCTGCTTCCAGCGCTCCCTGGAGAGCCATCGCGCCCACGGCGACGAGCTGGGCGAGCTCAACGCCCTCGTCCAGCTGGGAAAGACACACGCGGAGATGGGACGCCCGGGCGAGGGCCTGTCGCATCTCCTCGCGGCGGTGGAGGTGGCCCGCAGGATCGACAGTCCGTACGAGTGCCGGCGCGCCCTGCTCGGTGCGGCCGACGTCCAGTACGCGTCGGGGCAGTTCGCCGCCGCGGCGCGGACGTACGAAGAGGCCCTCACGGTCGCCCGCAGGGCGGGCTCCCTGCTCGGCTGCGCCCGAGCGACCGCGGGGCTGGCCCGCGCGGCGCTGGGAGCGGGCGACCGGGTGCCCGCCAGGCGTCACGCCAACCGGGCCGTGGCGTTGTACCGGAGGCTTGAGGCATGGGACGAGGCGGATGAACTGCGGCGCCTGCTGCGGGATCATCCAGAGGTGACCGACTCCTGAGCGGGCCCACCCGGGAGTCGGCCGACGGCGGGCCGGATCAGACCTCGACGAGGATGTCCGCGGCGCCTTCCGGCGCCGACGGCTCACTGTCGGCACCCACCGGGACTATCCACATCCACTGGTCGTTCCCCTTGCGCACGGGTATGACCGCGGCCGGACGTCCGACCACCGGCTGCGCGACAGCCGGACGCACGACCGCCGCCCGCACCGGGGTGGCGGTCGGGGCCGGAGCCGTCGCGCGGGGCGATCCGACGGCACCGGGGGCCATCGACGTCAGGACTCCGGAGCCGACGGTGCCGGCGGTTCCGACGATGCCGACGGCAGCAGCAGCGGCAAACGTTGCTAATGCAACGACGGCCTTGAACTTGAACACGTGCATACTCCTTTTGAACTAGGCGCATATGCCAGGACACTCCCGACCGCCTTTGTTCGCAGAGGCGACACTAGTAGATCCACTGCGCGGCGGACCAACTCAATTCACGGAACGTGCGGACTGTGGTAGCCGCACCCCCTCCATCCCGGCCCGCAAAAGGAGGTTAGGTTACCCTAAGTAGAGGTGCGGGGATTGTTTCTCACTTCTCTGGAGGCGGTGTGACCAGGCGCTTCTCTCTCACGTCCGCGCGTGGGTACGCAGATCTCGGGCGGCAGTACCGGGAGTTCTACGCGGCGATCGGGATCTGCCGCGGTGGTGGCGTGGCGGGGGCCCGGGTGTACGACCTGCGGCCGGAGACCGGGATCGGGAGCATCACCGTCCATGAACTGCTCCACGGGGTCACGCTCACGCTGTACGACCTGACGTTCCACGACGAGCTGATCCTGGACTTCGATCTCGCCGGGGACTACTTCGAGCTGGAGTACTGCATCGACGGGCTGATGCGCCTGGAGGAGCGGGCGACCGGAGCGACGGTCTTCGGCGCGAACGAGCTGTCGATATCGCACTCGCGGGCCTCGGCGGGGCGTCTCGTCCGGCCGGCCGGGCAGCGCTACCGGGGCGTGTCGATCGCGGCCCGCCGGGAGGCGACCGGCGTCTTCTTCGGGAGCCTGGGAACGTCGGCCTGGGAGGAGAGCGTCGAGGGGATGCCGGCCGAGCTGCGCGACGCGCACTACCTCGGCAGGCAGGCCCCGCCCGAACTCGCGGCCGCGTTCGCCGACTTGTTCACCTGTGCGCTGCCGGCCCGGTTCCGCGCGCTGTATCTGGAGTCGAAGGTCATGGAGATCCTCGCCCGGATCGTCGCGGGCACCGAGTCCCCGCGCGGCCCGGTCCGGCCGCCCATGGCGGAGTACGAGATCGAGCGGATCCGGAAGGTTCCGGAGCTGCTGATGGAGAACCTCCACGAGCAGCACACCGGGGAGTCGCTCGCGCGGGCCCTGGGGATGACTCCCAAGCGGCTGAACGAAGGGTTCAAGCAGCTCTACGGCGACACGGTCTTCAACCACCATCGCAACGCCTGCCTGCGCCGGGCCTCACTGCTGCTCGTGGAGACCGATCTCAGCGTCGCCGCCGTCGCGCTCAGGAGCGGCTACTCCAGTCCCAGCAACTTCTGCCACGCGTTCAAGAAGCACTACGGGCGGACGCCCCGGCAGTACCGGGCGGGGCGGGCAGTGGCCGGTGTCCGGGAAGCCGTTTCCTGATCCCGCGGGCCGCGGAGTGTGGAGCGGGCGTCCTCCCCTGGAGGGCGCCCGCTCTCTCATCGGGGGGGCGCCCGCCCGCTTCGGGAGGGGCGCCCGCTCCACATTTCCCGGTCCCGCTCTCCGTACACGTTCCGCCGCGTTCCTTCCGAGGATGGCCGGGTGGCCGACGCCACGCCCTCCCCGAAAGGACATCGTGAACGCCTCCCCGCTCCGGATCCCGATACGCGTCCGCGCGGCTCTCGCCGCCGGTTCGGCCCTCCTGCTCGCCGGCTGCGCGAACACCGCGCAACCCGCTGCCGTGCGCGGCGGCGACCAAGCCTTCGGGCGGGACCGCTACCCGGTCACCGTGGACGTCATGGACGACACCGGCAGGAAGCTGAAGCAGACCGTCGGGGCCGAGCCGAAACGTATCGTCGTGATCGGGCAGGCCCTGGCCGAGCTGATGGTCGAATTCGGGCTCGACGACCGGATCGTGGGGGTCGGCTACCTCGACAACTCGTACTCGAAGTACGCGGACCGGATCGCGAAGCTGCCGAAGATCTCCGACCGGCTCCCCTCCAGGGAGGCGGTCCTGGCCCTGCGACCCGATCTCGTCCTCACCATGTCGTTCGCGCTGAAGCCGGACAGGATCGGCGAGATCCCGTTCTGGAACGAGCGCGGAGTGGACGTGCTTCCGGCCGTGAACTACACCGCGGGCCGCGATCTGGACAGCTACTACGAGGACGTCCGGCACGTGGGCGAAGTCTTCGGCAGGACGGAGCGGACCGAAGCCCACACACGGGAACAGAAGAGCCGGATCGCGGCGATCGGGCGGCGGGCGGAGAAGGCCACCGACTCCCCCAAGGTTCTCCTGGTCGCCAGTGGCGGGCGCGACACGTACGACTACTACGCGCCCTCCCTGGGCCTGGTGGACGAGATGGTGAACGGTGCCGGCGGGACGTACATGGAGCTGACCGACGACAGTTACGCGCAGCTCTCGCTCGAATCGATCGTCGCGGCCGACCCGGACAAGATCATCGTGACCGAGTTCCAGAAGTCGGACGGTGAGAAGTCGCGTGACCGCCTGCTGCGCGACCCGCGGCTGAAGAACGTCACCGCGATCAGGAACGGCGACGTGATGACCGCCGACTACACGACCTCGATCCGGGGCTCGCTCGCGCTCGCGGACCTGTGCGAGGACGTCGCGGAGTTCGTCCACCCCGACCTCTTCCCGGCCTCATGAGCCAGGACGTGATCTCGTCGGAACGGAGGGAACGACGGAAGGAACGACGGAAGGAACGGCGAGAGGAACGGCGCCAGGAACAGCGGGCGACGCGGGCGGGCCGCGGCGGAAGGGCATGGCGGGTGGCACCGTCCGCCCTGGTGGCCGTTCTCCTGCTCCTGCTGGCCGGCTCGGTCGTCGTGTCGGTCTCGATCGGTCAGGTCGACGTCCCGGTGCGTGACTCCGCGCGTGTCCTGCTCCACGAGCTGACCGGGATCGGCGGCCCCGGTGACCCCGTGTTCATGGAGGTGATCCGGAATATCCGCCTCCCGCGGGTCCTGCTGGCCGCGGTCGTCGGTGCCGGACTCGCGCTGTGCGGCACCGTGATGCAGTCGACCCTGCAGAACCCGCTCGCCGATCCCTTCGTCCTCGGCATCTCCTCCGGTGCCTCACTCGGCGCCGCGTTCGCGATCCTGACCGGGTTCGGGGCGGCCGGGGCCGTGGGGGCCGTCGCCGGACTCGGCGTGCCGTTCTGGGCGTTCGTCGGGGCACTGGCCGCCGCCGCCCTGGTACTGGGTGTGGGCAGCGCGGGGTCGCGTACGTCGCCGGTCAAGCTGATCCTCGCCGGTACCGCGGTCAACGCCCTGTGCGGTGCGGCCTCCAGTGCGCTGGTGTACTTCGCCGACAGCGCCGAGGGGGTCCGCTCGGTCACGTTCTGGAGCATGGGCAGCCTCGCCTCCGCGGAATGGGCCACGCTGCCCGCCGTGAGCATCGTGGTGCTGATCGCCACGGTCTTCTTCCTCTTCCGGAGCAGGGTCCTGAACGCGCTGCTCATGGGCGACGAGGCCGCGGTCACCCTGGGCATCGATCCCGGGCCGCACCGGCGGATCCATCTGGTACTGACCGCCGTGGTCACCGGAATGCTGGTCGCCACCTGCGGAATCATCGGCTTTGTCGGCCTGGTCGTCCCGCATGTGGTGCGCAGTGTGATCGGGCCGGACCATCGCGGGCTGATCCCCGTCGCGGTGCTGTCCGGAGCGCTCTTCCTGATCTGGGCGGATGTGGCCGCACGCGTCGCGGTCCCGAACGCCGAGTTGCCGATCGGCATCGTGACGTCCGTTCTCGGCGCCCCTCTCTTCCTGCACATGCTGATCCGTAAGGAGTACGGGTTCGGTGACAAGTAACCGAGTCGCGAGGGCACATGACGGTGCCCCGGGCCGCCGCGGGCTGAGCGCCGAGCACATCTCGGTCACGCTCGGCGGCGCACGGGTCGTACGCGATGTGAGCCTGAAGGTGGCCGACGGCCGGTTCGTCGGTGTCGTCGGGCCGAACGGGTGCGGTAAGTCCACGTTCCTCAAGAGCATCTACAAGGTCGTCACCCCCGACTCCGGGACCGCGGTGCTCGGCGGACTGGACCTGCTCACGAGCCGCCCGGGCGCGGTCTTCACCCGGCTCGCGGTGGTCGCCCAGTTCAACGACCTGAGCTTCGACTTCACGGTGGCGGAGATGGTCGCGATGGGACGCACCCCGCACAAGCGGCTGCTGGAGACGACCGGCGAACGGGACCGGGAGATCGTCCGGCGGGCGCTGCGCCGGACGCACATGGACGAGTACGCGGGGCGGAGCTTCCGGACCCTGTCCGGCGGCGAGCGCCAGCGTGTGGTGCTCGCGCGGGCGCTTGCCCAGGAACCGGCCTTCCTCATCCTCGACGAACCAACCAACCACCTGGACATCAAGCACCAGTTGGAGATCTTCTCGATCGTCAGGGAACTCGGCATCGGGGTGCTCGCCGCACTGCACGATCTCCCGATGGCGGCGAGCTACTGCGACGAGCTGTACGTGCTCAAGGAAGGCGCCGTCGTGACCCACGGGCCGCCGGACGAGGTGCTCACGCGAGAGCTCATCCACGAGGTGTACGAGGTCGAGTGCGAGACCTACCGGAACCCGGTCACGGGCCGGCTCGCCATCGCCTACCTCGATGAGTACAACCGCCGCCCGGACGCGTACGACCGGCCGTCCCGAAGGAACTGAACCGTGAAACTGCGTCACTTCGCTCCCCTGGCCGTCGCCTGCACGGCCACCTTTCTGCTGCTCGCGTACGCCACGGTCGTGACCGTGGCCATCCCGGCGATCGCCACTGATCTGCACACCGGTTTCGCGGCGTTGCAGTGGGTCGTGGACCTCTACACGCTGGCGCTCGCGGCGCTCCTCATCGTCTGCGGCGCGGTGGGCGACGCGATCGGACGGCGCAGGGTCTTCCTGGCCGGATTCGCTCTCTTCACGCTGTCCTCGCTGGCCTGCGGGCTCGCGCCCGGGGTGCGGGAACTCATCGTGTTCCGGGGGGCGCAGGGGGTCGGCGGGGCCGCCATGTTCGCGACCACACTGCCGCTGATCAGCGCCTCGTACCGGGGCCGGGAGCAGCAGCGGGCCTTCGCCGTCTGGGGCGCCGTGGCCGGGCTGGCCGCCGCCGTCGGCAATGTCTGCGGCGGACTGCTCGCCGAGGCCCTGGGCTGGCGCTGGATCTTTCTGCTCGCCGTACCGGTGGGGGCGGCCGGGCTGGTGCTCGCCTTCGTGTTCCTGCCCCGTGACCCGGAGCGCGTGGCCGGGCGGATGGACATACCGGGGTCGGTCCTGCTGAGTGCGGGCATCGCCGCCCTGGTCGTGGGGGCGCTCCTCTTCGGTGAGCACGGGGCTGAGGCGGGTCCGGGGCTCGCCGCCGTCGTGGCGGCCGTGGCCGTGCTCGCCTTCGTCGCGTACGAGCGCCGTACGCCGGAGCCCGTCATCGATCCGGCGCTGTTCCGCCACCCCAGGTTCCTGGCCGTGGTCTCGGTGGCGTTCGGCTACTACTTCGCCGCGTTCGGACCGCTGACGGTGGTGTCGTCGTGGTTCCAGGACGGTGCGGGTCTGGGCGCGGTCGAGACCTCGCTGCTGCTGGCCCTCCAGCCCGCGGTCTTCTTCGTCGTCTCCGCCACGTGCGGGGCGGTGCTCCAGCGCGTACCGCTGTGGATACCGCTGGGCGCCGGCACCGCGCTCTGCGCCGCGGGGTGTGCGGGCTTCGCGCTGCTGGGAGTCTCGTACGGGCCGGTGGCGCTGGTGCCGTCGCTGCTGCTGACCGGGGTCGGTGCGGGCATGGTGTCGCCGGTGCTGCCGTCCGCGGCGATGCGGGACGCCGACCCGTCCCGCGCGGGCACGGCCGCGGCCGTGGCCAACACCGCCCGCCAGGTGGGCCTCGCGCTGGGCACCGCGGTGTGCGGCGGGCTGTTCATCGGCCTCTCCGCTCCGGGGCGGCGGGAGTACACGACAGCGGTCGGCGAGGTCGGTGCCGTCGCGGCGCTGGTCGCGCTCGCCGCGGCGGTGTCGGCGGTCGTCCTGCTGCGGCGTGCGGACAAGGGGACGCCCGGCCCCGGTTCCCGGCCGGGCGTCACCGGGCCGTAGGCCGGTGGCCACCGGCCCGGGAGGCTCGCGGCGGCCACCGGCCCGGGGACGCTCGTTCCGTACGGGCTACGCCCCCGCGTCGTCCGGCCCGTCGGAGCCGATCTGTTCGGCCCGCAGCGCCAGGTCCTGGAGCACATCGGCGGAGGTCACATCCGTCTGCCCGGAGTCGTGCACCTGGGCCAGCATCGCGAAGGCCAGCGTGAACGCGCCGACCAGCTGCTCGACCGCACCGCCGACCTCCCGGCCGACGAGCGTCGCGACCTCCTCGATCGAGGCGTCCTCGGGGACGGAGATCCGGGGCATCGTCTCATTGAGGAGAACGGTCACCACGCTGGGGTCGGTCTCCAGGTCCTCGCGGTCGACATTCTCTTCGAGCAGCCGACGGATCTCGCCCGCCTCCGTGAGGATGCCCACCACGCGCTTCACCACTTCGCTCTGCTCCATCCGGCGAGCATAGGCGCGCGGCGGTGCGGGTGGTGATCAATCGGTGTTCCTGCCGCCGTCGGGCTGCGCCGGCCGGGTGCTCGGCACGGGAATACCCGACCCCGCGCAGTCGGCCGGGCGGGCCGGGGCACGGGGGCGCTTCGGCCCCGCAACGCCCCGGATTGACACTGTTCGGGGCGTCGTGGATGGTGATCCGGCCGGGGTTCGGTTCGAGTCCCGGATTGCTCAAACGTTGGGGGGCCGACGTGAGTTGGGACGATCAGGGTTCTGGTGGCGGAGCCGGCTCCGCCTCACCGCCGCCGGGTTCCGCTCCACCGCCACCGGGTTCCGCTCCACCGCCGGGCTTCGCCCCGCCTCCGCCGCCCGCGCAGCCGCCCGTGGTAGGGCCGCCGCCGCCCGGGGGCGGGCTGCGGTCGGTGGCCGTGGCGTTGCTCAATCTGAGCGGGTTCGGGCTCGGCTATGCGCTGATGCGGTGCTGGGTGCGGATGGTGCTGTGCTGGGCCGTGACGGGTGCGCTGTTGTGGTCCGTGCTGCCCGCCGACCCCGAGGGGGCCGCCGGTGGGGTGGTCGTCGGGTATCTCGTCGCGCTGGTCGTGGCGGCCGTGGACGGGGCGCGGGTCGCGCGGCGCCGGGCGGTCGGCGGGTCGTGGCGGCCGGTGGTGGCGGCGGGGGCCGGTCTGGTGCTGCTGGCGGTGCCCGCCGGGGGTGTGGTGGCCTACGGCTCCGCGCAGGACGAGGCCGTGGAGCAGACGCTGCTGGACCGGCTGGACCGGGGGGACCGGGGCGTCGAGGCCGTTTCCGGCAGGCCCTTCGCCGAGGCGCGTGGCGATTACCGGGCGGCGCTCGCCGTCTACCGGGCCCTCTGGGAGGAGCACTCCGGGTCGAGGGCCGGGAAGCTCGTGCCGCAGCGGCTCGACGCGTACTACAAGGCGGTCTCGGCACCGTACCGGCAGAGGAAGCTCTGCGAGGCCATCGAGCCGCTGACCTATCTGCGGACCCTGCCGCGGGAGATCGACCCGGAGCTGCTGGGCGAGCTCGCCGGCTACCCCGACGGCCCGCTCGCCGCCTCGCTGTACGCGTGCGGCGTGTCGAAGCTGGGCGCGGTGCCGGCCGGTGGCGTGGACAGCGACGAACTGGGCGAGCTGTTGCGTGCGTTCCCCGGATCGGCCGAGGCCGGGAAGGTGGGGCCCGCGGTCTCCCGGAAGATCTCGGAGCAGAACCGGGCCGTGCGCGGAAGCGACCCCTGCGCCGCCCGGGACACGCTGCGGCGGCTCCGTACGACCGCCCTCGCGATGCCGGACAAGTCGGTCTCGGCGCTGGCCCCGAAGACCGACGGCGGTATCCGGAACGGCGAATACGCCTGCGGAGTCGCCCAGTTCAAGGCCAAGAGGTTCGACCAGGCACGGCTGACACTGACGGAGTTCGCCGCGTCGTACAGGAAGGACGAGCGCGGGGCGCGGGCCCGGGACATCGCCATCGCCGCCGAGATCGCCGGCACCCGGCCGGCGGCCGGCAAGCGCCTGCCGCCCTCGGGCAGTCCCGGCGGAGCCCGGATGGAGCTGGTCATCAGCAACGACGCCCCGGACGGGGTGGAGATCCTGTACACCGGGCCGGTCACGGGAAGGACGAGCGTCAAGGGGTGCGGCAGCTGCCGGGCCTACTCCGGCCCGACCGCCTCCCTGTCCGCGTGCAAGGCCGGGGGAAGGAACTACCCGCGGGTGACGCTGCGGCTGCCCGCGGGTGAGTACCACTTCCTGTACAAGCACCGGGGCGGTGCGACCCGCACGGTCGTCAGCAGTTACGCGGACGGCTCGAAGATCCAGTCCGGGTACCGGTACACCGGCTGTACGTATGTGAGCAGTTCGCCCTCGTTCGGCGTCGGCCCGGCGGACTCGGTCTCGAACACCTGAGGGCCGGGGAGGGGCGGCGGTGTGGCGGCGGGACCCCCGCACGGACGCCCCGACGGGAAAAAAGCAAAAGAGTTATGGAAGGAGG